>JAOAUB010000038.1 GCA_030157805.1 Legionellaceae bacterium | reverse complement strand
CTCCAGCATAGGTAGTCAATGTTCCTTGATGCAAAAGTGCTGCTTGTATTCTTGCTGGTTGTCCCTGAAACACATGACTGAGCAACTTTTCTGCTTTATCTTGCTGTCCATAAGCAACACATTTTAGAAATTTAGCATGTAAATTAGATTGATGGAAAACGGAATGCATGCGCCTGTCAGTCGCTGCAAGTTCTCTTCTGTCTTGCGGTGTTAAATACTTGCCAACCATATCAAGTAACTCAACAGGCATATCCGAAAAACTTGGTTTTTCCTCATTCACAATAGCTTGGCTTGCTGCCTCTGCAGCGTCGCTTGGGTCATGCTCCTCCTGAATGGAGGGGTTCGTTGTACGAAGTTTTTTTGTTGCTTCCGATTTTTTGCCTTGGTTTGAAGTATTATCCATGATTATGCCTTAATAAATAGTCTATTTGGTCTAATTGTAACATAATGTATAAATAATGTGATTTTTTGAGGCAACAGTTGGTGTGGTATCAGCTTAAAAGCGTTGATTAGTGATGGGGATGGGTAAGCGGTGTATACTATCATTGTTCATTTGTAATCAAGCTTGAGGTTAATTTTTAGAGCAAATCGTTTTCTTAATATGTCGCTTTAGTGGAAAGCTAATCAACGTTATATCATTGCCCTAGACCAAATCTTTAATTTGATACTCATCATTTTCCATGATTTTTGTCATAACATGAGTTAATTCTTGAGCGATGAGATCTTTACAATGGGCTGTGAGAGGTCCATTAATTGATAATCTATAGCAATCAGACTGATCTTTTGTAAAGTAAATCCATAGTGTTTGATTGCCAATGGCACGATCTATACTTCCGTAGTAATTGGGCGTTGTGAGCTTAAGATCAGAAAATGTATTGTCGCGGGGTTCTTTGATAAAAAATCCTGCGGTAATGTTAAAGACCACGTTTAATCGATTGGGTTTTAATAATCGTAACTTAGTATGCAATAGCCGATTGAACTGTTCTTTCATCAGAACGGTTGTATTAAACCATCTTAAGTTACTTAAGTTTTGAAGGTAATGCCGTCTTGTTATTGAATTAAGGCCAGTTATTTTAAATTGTTTTGAGAAAAAAAGTTGGTGATACAGCATGATGGCATGGCGCCAAATTGAAAATGCTAGTTGATTTAATCCGATATTTTTGATCTGAAGTGAACATTTTTGAAAAGGGCTTGCTTTGATAAATTCATTTTCTATGGACTTGAAAAATTCCATGAAGTTATCATTCTCATTGAGTGTAATATTAATTCTTTTGTATTCAAAAAATAAGCCGATAACTGATTTGTATCGACTACTCTCCCGATCATTATGCAGTATCATCATGGGTATTTTCTTTTGAGAACTTATTTTATAAAAAACAATGTGGCATGCCGCAACTAATCCGGTGCTGACGTTCATATTTTTTTTTCGATGCCATTCTTTAAATTGATCAATAAATTGTTTATCCATGGGATAGTGAAATAGATGCTGTGTTGCTTTATCTGCATCCGGTAAATGATGGGTAGGGCCAAAACTTAATCTTTGGAAACCGTTGTTATAAACCTGCCAAAATTCAGCTTTATCTTTAAGATCTTTTTCATTATGACTATTATTGTGCCTCACATAATCTAAGTAATCATATTGTTCTTGAACTGAGATAAGATTTTTTCCAAGTAATAAGGTGTGGTAATTGTTTTTAAGTTGCTCAAATAAAATTCGGTACGACGATTCATCAAGAATGATGTGAGGGATGATGATCTGTAATTCATGAAGTTCTTCTTTTAATTTATAAAGATAGACTCGAATCAGAGGCTGTTGTGTTAATGGAATAAGTTTCATTGTATTTTCATAAAATAGGTCATTCAACGTCTCTTGGTGATAACAAGAAGAACGATCTTCATAATTTATGATGAATTGACCCTGCCTTTTTGGCATTTGAATCGGTATATCTTTATGAAAATTTAACCAAAAGGCACCGTTTTGATTAATCGTAAATGCAAACGCTTTGGATAAATAGTCTCGATTCAGTTTGCCGTGCAATTGAATTTGTTTAGGACAATTGAAACTGTAATTCATTTTGTTGACAAGCCAAAATCCATATTGACTGGCAGTTAATGCAACAGCCCCAGCGCGTACATGGTCAGTTGTTGTATTATCTTGGTGTTGTATCAAGAGTTGAGTTAATTCTTTGGCAATATTGCTGGTGATTTTGTCGATTCTTGGATCATTGATAAAATACTCTATGGGCAGACTAAGTCCAGGACATTGTAATTGATCATGAATTCGGCTTCTAAGTTCCAATGACATGAGGGAGTCCATGCCCATGGAAAACAAATCTGTCTTTGGGGTGAGTTGCGTCAGATCATCTAAACCTAGAACATCAGCGGCAATGTCACATAGTATCCGACTTAATATCTCGCTTTGTTCTTTTGAGCTACGTTGTTGTAATGAGTTTAAAAATTCTTGGCCAGAAAGAGACTTTGTTTCATGTTGCTCAGAGAACTCGAGGTTTTGTGATGTGTTTTTGAAATAAACATCCCATTGTATAGGGCATACTACAATTTGTGGTAAATCGCTGCGAAGTAGCAAATCAAGAATATCAATGCTTCGCTCATCCAAAGGAATGAAGCCGCGTTTTTCTAGAGAAAGGATGGTGTCGGCAGCCATTCCTTGTGAGCGAAAAACACCCCAGTTAATTGCTAAGGCAGGCAGGCCGTGTTGATGTCGTAAATGAGCTAACCCATCTAAAAAACCGTTAGCCGCAGCATAGTTTGCTTGTCGTCGGGAGCCTAGTATTGACGATGCTGAAGAAAACAAAACAAACCAATCCAAAGCCATATTTTGAGTTAATTGATGCAGGATCAAGGCACTTTCTTGTTTTGCACGAAACACTGGTTGCAGCTCTTTTTCACTGAAGTTGATGATTAAATCATTGCGTATCATTCCGGCAAGATGAAAAATTCCTTTGAGAGGTCGAAAACCTTGTTGAATCGTCGTAAAGACCTTCTCCATTTGCGGCAAGCTACTTGCATCGGCAGCGTAGTGAATGATGTTCACGCCTTGTTTTGTTGAACGCTCGATCAAACTTTGGGTGTCGAGTGGGCATTCCGAACGGCTGGTCAGAATAATATGTTTTACTCCACGGCTCAGAAGGTACTCAATTAAGAATTTTGCTAAACCACCAGTACCGCCAGTAATCAGATAACTCGCCTCAGGGTCAAATAATTTTTGTTGTTGTGTTGCGTTGAGGGACAGTTTCTTTTTTTTAAGTCGCGGGACATAGAGTGCATCCCTTAGGGCAAATTGGTTCTCGCCACTTGGGGCATTCAATACCTCCTCGAGGCACTCACTTAAAGTGCTTTCTGAATCAAGATCGAGGGCATAGTTTTGATGCAGTTCTAGTTCATTTTTAAAACTTTTCCAAAAGGTAGTCGCCATCGTGTGGTGAGGGTTGACGGTGCCAAATGTTACGTTAGGTAGGGCGTATGCATTTTCTGTCACGAGAATAAAGCATTTTGGGGGAGATTTAAACAGGGTTTGACAACAGTGAAATAGATCTTGAAATTGTCCCTCGTCGTAGAGAAAAAGGATGTTTTTATCCTCGACCTGTTCTAGTTCGTCAATATTATCAACAAGCTGATATCTTATTCGACCTAAGATCTTGCGTGTTTTGATCGTATTCTTCGAAATAACCCAAAATTCAGGTACCGTTGTTTTATTTAGTGAGTATGAATCAAGCAAGCGCCATTGAATGTCATAAAGATGATCGGACTCCAAAGGCTTATGGTCTGAAAACTTTGGCATTTGCGCGAACGATGGCGTCATCATGTGAGCTTGGGTGTTTTGATGCTCGCCAGTGTTGAGCCAAAATTCATTTCGAGCAAAGGGATAATTGGGTAAGGCTACTTTGCTCAGGTTTGGCTGGTGGGTATTGTAATAAGACGCCCAATCCACAAGCTTACCTTTTAAATAATCATGAATTAATAGTTGAAGTTCAGCATCAAGGTCTAAAGCGAGTGGGTTATCGTTGTGGTGAGGGATGTAAAACGCATGGTCTTTTAACAATTGACTTGCCGTAAGAGCATCGCTTGCCACGATGGCGAGTCGATAAGAATAATGATCTCGACCAACTGCAGCTGTAAAACATAGATCATTAAAATCATCTGTGCTGATTGCTAAAAATTGCTGATAGCATTGAACTAAATTGTCTAAAGCAGTTTGACTTTTTGCGGACAAGACTAAAGCATTTTGTTTTGGAGGATGAGATTCTTTTTGCACCAGGTTCTCAGGAAACTCTTGCAGAATAACATGCGCATTCGTACCACTAAAACCAAACGCACTGACACCGGCGGATCTTAAGTTGGTCTTGCTAGGCCAAGCTTGGTTTTGCAAAGCAATTTGGCTTGCATCAAGTTTGATATGGCGATTTAATTGATTAAAATTTAAATTTTTATAAATCTTCTTTTTTTGCAAACCAAGAATTACTTTAATCAAGCTGGCAACACCCGACGCACATTCAAGATGACCGATGTTGGTTTTAACACTGCCAATATATAAGGGATTATCATTCTGACGTTGTTTGCCATAAACGGCATTAATGGCATGAACCTCGATGGGATCACCAAGAGGTGTCCCTGTGCCATGCGTTTCAATGTAACTGATCTCATCACCGGCTAATCGAGCTTGGCGTAAAGCTTTTGTCATGACATTTTCTTGGCTTTGACCGTTGGGCGCCGTTAAGCCCGCGGATTTTCCATCATGATTAATAGCAGAGCCTTTGATAACCGCTAAAATGGTGTCTTTATCGCGCAACGCATCGGTCATTCTTTTTAGAAATAACACGCCACAACCTTCTGATCGCACATACCCATTGGCATTTTCATCAAAGGTTTTGCATTGGCCGTCAGGTGAGAGTGCTTTTGCTCTGGATAAATTGATAAGAGCATCGGGACGTAATAAAACATTGACCCCGCCCGCCAAAGCAAAATCAATGTCATGATTTCTTAAGCTGTTGCACGCGTAATGAACAGCAACCAAGGACGAGGAGCAGGCAGTATCTAGACTTAAAGCAGGTCCTTTAAAGTCAAAAGTATAAGCAACTCGTCCTGGTATGATATTCAATGCCTTGCCGGTGATGGAAAACATCCCTTGATCTTCGTAAGAAACGCCACCTCGTTCCACAAGAGTATAGTACTCTTGATTCGAACCAACCCCTGCAAAAACACCGGTTGCGCTACCCCGTAAAGATTGCAAGGGATAGTTTGCATGTTCTATTGCATGGTAACAATTTTCTAAAAATAATCGTTGTTGAGGATCGAGAAAGGGGGCTTCGCGGGGACTAATTCCAAAAAATTGAGGATCGAATAATTTAATATGATCGATTAATCCTAATTGATGAACATAAGTTTTGCCTGGCGCGTCTGGATTAGAATCATAATAGAGTCGGTGATCCCATCGTTCTATCGGAATATCCCTAATGCCACTAAGCCCCTGCTCAAGCAGTTGTTCAAAGGCGGTGATATTCGGTGCGTTAGGCAGTGAGCAACTCATGCCAATAATGGCAATGGCGTCATCGCCTGCGTCAATAGGCTCGTTGAAAGTTTGCGCTTTAAGGCAGTGAAGGCTTAATTCTGATTTAAGATGATGAGATAATTTGTTAATGGAGGGATAATCAAAAGCAATGGTGGCGACGACATGAAGTAATGGCTTGAGATTTTCTTTTAACCGAGTCGCAAGTTCTGCCATCATTAATGAATCAAGACCTAGTTCAAAAAAACCTTCTTCTTCATCTAAATCGTCTGTTTTTTCTAGTTCGAGAATCTCTTGACAGATTTCAGAGACCATCGTTTTACAGGCTGTTAACTGATGTTGAGCATCAATTTTTGCATAATCATGAAGCCACGATGAAAGGGCTGTGTTTGGGGATGGGGCAACGAGGCCAAGATCCGATGCTAAATTTTCATAAAAAGCAGGCCGAGGCACAGGAACAAAGTCCAACATAAATTGAAGATAGGCTGGAGAGATGATGGTAGCGTGGTTTAAATCATGGGAGATGAGTCGTTTAATGAAGGCTTGCCCTTGATCATTATGAATTAACGCCTCTTTTAAACCTTGATGACGTGAACGTTTTTTTGCCATACCGACCTCAGCCCAAGGACCCCATTGGATAGCGGTACCTACCAACCCTAAGCGTTGGCGTTCTGAAATCAGAGCATCTAAAAAGCTGTTGGTGCCGCTATAAATGGATTCTTTATTGCTGCCAAAAACCGAGGCAATGGAAGAGTAAACGATAAAAAAGTCCAGATCGATATTCTGGCTTAATTCATGAAGATACCAACCGCCTTTGACTTTCGCAGAAAACAAATGGTCAATGTCTTCTGCTTGATGTTGAAGCAGGGTCTTGTTGATGGATGCGCCAGCAGCATGAATAATTCCTTTTAATAAACCATCCTCATTGATTGCTAATAGTAGCTCGTTTACGCGTGCTTTATCCGAAATATCCAAATTCATAGCACGAATCATTCGGTCAGGATAATCCGATTGTATTTTTTTAATCTTGGTTAAGATCGAGGGTTCATCGGTGGTTCTTGAGACCAGAACTAATTCTCTTGCGCCAGCTGATAGCAGGGCCTGTGCTGTGATTAAACCTAAGCCACCACATCCTCCAGTGATAAGATAACGTCCCTCAGGGTGGCATAATTTTGTTTCTTTAGGGAGGGGCGATTTTTTTAAACGCGAAACCAGCCGCTTACTATTTCGATATGAAATCATATGTTCGTAGTATTGACCATGATTATAGTGTATTTCATCAAGAATCTGTTCTGCGACACGGTTATTCTGGTTCTTATCTAAATGAATAAGAATAGTTTGATATTGGGGTAACTCTAAACACAGGGTTTTGCAGAATCCGGCGAGGGGACTACTGTCAAGATTGATACTGTCTTGGTGACGTTGTGTTGGGCTATGGGCTGTTAGGAAAATAAGTCTCAATTGGATGGCTTCAGCATCTAAGGCTTGAAGTAGGGCCAATATTTTTTTTAGGGTGTTTTTTTGAAATTCAACACGTGAATTAATATCTTCAGATGGTGATGAATTAAAACCTTCGGCAAAAATAATGCCCTCGAGATTATGGAATGAATTTTGATCCGTTTCTCGGATAAGGGTTAATCCTTTCTCCTCTAAACTAAAAGCATGGTGTTGATCTCCCATGAAAAGCCAGCGCTGATTCGACCCTATGTGATGACTTTTATTAATGGGTTGATGTTGCCATGTTAGTTCAAAACACCAATCTTCAGGAATTTTGATTTCCTGGTTGGCTCGGATGTCATGCCAATAGGTTTTTCTGTCAAAACAATATAAAGGCAAATCAACAGGATTAAATTGGTTGTTGTTTTTATCCCAACGCAGGTTTGCACCGGAGAGAAAATAGTCAAAATTTTGCTTTGCATCATTTCCAACCCAGGTAATTTCTTTGTCGACGCTTGTTTTTTTAAAACTATAATCACCTGATTCTATTTTTTGAATCAGCGATGCTTTGTCTTGAGCAATAATGGCACATCGCCATTTATAATGGTCTCGACAATGAATCAGCGTTGCGCAGAGATCGGACAAGCTTGCAGAGGATGTTTTCAAATAACTCAAGTGGCTTTTTAACATTTGATGTAAAGAGAATTCGGTGTTCGCTGAAATCACAAAACAGGCGGCTGCATGGCTATCCTTAGCAAACTCATTGAACATAACACTCGGCGGTTCTTCAATAAGGGCGCTGACGTTGGTGCCGGTAAAACCGAAATTAGATAGTTGCACCAGTCTTTTTTTATTCGGCTGTTTAGGAAAAGGTATCGCGTGAATTGGAAATAGGGCCGGGATGCTGTGAGGATCAATAGAAGCGTTGGGTGTTGAATAATGTAAATTAGCAGCAATTTTTTCTTGTTTAAAGGCTCCAATGACTTTAATCAGGGCAGCAATACCTGAAGCTGAAATGGTATGACCTAAATTACTTTTTAATGCACCGATAATGAGTGGCTTGTCTTTTGAATGTTTGCCTTGATGAATGCTTTGAATCGCTTGAAACTCAACGGCATCGCCACGGACAGTCCCGGTTCCGTGCGTTTCGATATAATCAATATCACGTGCATCCAAATGAGCTTGCTCTAATAGGTCTTGATGCATGGCTATTTGGGCTTCAATATTAGGTGCCGCTAGACTCGCTCCACCACCATCTTGATTCATGATGATGTTTTTAATCACGGCGTGAATTGGGTTACGGTCTTTAATCGCGTCGCTTAAGCGTTTAAGAATAACGACGGCACATCCCTCGCTACGCACATAACCGTCAGCCTCAGCATCAAAACTTCGACATTCACCCACCGCGGATAACATATTAGCCTTGCTTAATCCGACCGACGCTTCAGGACAAAGACTCAGATGAACCCCTCCGGCAATGACCATATGACATTGTTGAGTTCGTAATGCGGTTGTTGCAAGATACAGTGCTGACATGGAAGAGGAACAGGCTGTGTCGATTGTGACACACGGGCCTTTTAAGTTCAGAAAGTAAGAAAGTCGTCCGGCGGCGGCACTGCCTGCAGAGCCAATGCAGGTATAGGCATCAAAGTGTATTTTGTCTTTATGATTCAATTGGCTGTAGTCATTGGTAGAAAGCCCGCAGTAAACGCCAGTATTCGTATCTTTTAATGAGTCCAGTGTGATATTGGCATTGTTTAATGCACGAATTGCAACTTCTAAAAAGACACGGTGTTGCGGGTCCATTTGTTTGGCTTCAATGGGGGGTATTTTGAAGAAGGCTGCATCAAACAAACGCGGATCGTTTAGAAACCCACCTCGACGACTGACGATTTTATCTTCTTTTTGTCGATCTGGATCATAATACTGAGTTATATCCCAGCGATTTGCTGGGACGTCTCTAATTGGAGTCTGTTCTTTAAGTAACATCTCATAGAAAGCATGAAGATCTTCGATGTCGTTGTCCATGCCAGGAAATTGACAATTAGCGCCAACGATCGCGATGGGCTCTTTGAGTAAGTCGTATTCATTGTCGCAAGGTTGATTTTTCATCATCATTCCATGAATTATTGCTTTTGTAACACATAGCAAAGGTAGCGTTGTTGGCCATTGATAAAGCCATTATAAACAGATGAACCTTTGACGCCGAATATTTCACGAGTAGATTGACGCCATAGCTTCGAGTAATTTGAATTAATGTATGCTTTTCTTCGATCGGAAAGTTGTGTTAATGATTCGAGAACTTGGTGAGTGATATCAGACCGTTGAAGCACCATCAACCCTGAATCGTTAAAATAGTGATCTAAAATAGCCACGTCTAAAAAAGAACGAAGATCAGCAAAGGCCATGTAACCCTTGGGTCGAAGCACACGCTTAACTTCGTTTAGAAATTGTTTCATGGAGGGATATAAATGCGATGACTCGATATTAATCACCACATCAGCACTTTCATCAGCAATAGGCAGTTTATCCGCATATCCTTGCATCCATTGCATCGTGGCATATTGATTATGCTGCTGACAGAACGCAATTGCTTTTTCTGATAAATCAATCCCAAGGTAAGATCGAGGATGTTGATACTGCATTAAAAACACACCACCAGCGCCTTGACCGCAACCAACTTCAACAATGTCTTTGTTTTGTAAGTTAATATCTTTAACTGCTCGATGATACAGTTGAATAAAAAGACGATTAGGTTCATCTTGTGGATGAAGAGGTAAGGGGTTCTCATCATAATAACCATAATTTAAAAAAATATTTTTTTCGGAATCATTTTTAGTGGCGTAGTTGTTATAAATCCATCGGATGAACGTGAGGCGTAAATAGGGTGATAAGCGAGTTAAAAAGCAATACGTTTTAAATAATACGTTTGTTTTCATGGTACTAATTTCCCTTTAACGCGCTGGATCTAGATTAAGATTAATTGCTGAATAAATGAAGAATAATCATGTATCAATATTGACTCGGTGACAAGGCTTTTTCTTCTATTGACGCTTGTTAAAGGTGATATAAAATGCTGGCTGTAATCAGTGATACGATGGCGGCTTTGAGAAAAAGGGCTATTGAACGATGGGAAGACAGTGAGTGTAAATAAGCCAAAGGATGGCGAAAAATAAATGTCCGCATGATTTTTTTGGTCACAGGCTGTGATTTTCCGTTGAGGGGTCGCTCATGGATTAATATGCTTGGGCGATGATTGACTTCGAGGATGACACCTTGTGATTGAGAGAGAGGGATATTGATATCGGTGCATTCGATATCAATTCCAACAAGCCCTAAATTGAGCAACGCAGCTATCTTGATCATGAGTTGACGATTTTCTTTGCAAATTTTTACTCCTACTGATTCATAAGAGCCACCTCGCGTAGGATTGCTGGTGTAACACAATACGATGGTTTCCCCCGCAGCAGGAATGTATCGTTGATCGATACCAAGTTCTTTTAACCGGATCTGACACTCTTCATCTAACACCAGAGGACCTAAGTAGTCACCAATGTCGTTGCGTTTGATGTTGGTTAAGTCGATTAACTCTTCAATCGTGTGTTTTCCGTCACCCACTACTTGGGCGGGATGGCATAACACCACACCGATCACCCGACGATTAAAAACTAACACACGGTAAGATTGTAATTTGCCATAAAACTCTTCGATGATCATGGACGGGTACAAGGAACTGTATTGCTTTAAGAAAAAAGATAGCTCATCCATGGTTTTAATATTGCACAAGACTCCTATTCCTAAGGAACCATCGGTTGGTTTGATAACTAAAGGGAATCTTAACTCAGCCACACTATTTTCGAGGGGCTCGCGCTCGAGAGAGGTACTTTGAAATAAAATTCCTTTAGGTACAGGAATATTCGCTTTTGCTAGAATTTGATTGGTACAGTATTTATTCATTGCGATGAATGCACTACTGCTGGTATTCAATGGGGTATCGTTGTTATAAAAAAAATAAGAAGTGTTTTTTAGCTTTAGTTCAAACCCGTTCATCTCCGGTCTTGATTTTACGGGTAAGAATAAGGATTTGGCTCTTTGATAGTAAAGCTCTGCATCGATATTGATGATTGCCTCTCCGACGTGAACGTTGCCATGTGTTTCATGTTGATAAAGTTAAAATGACGTGATTTTTAATGGTTGTCAACGATAGGTTGTTCATTATCAACATCATTCAGGAGATGAAAAAGGCGGAAACTTAGCCATTCAGCAGCATGATGTAACACCAATGAACTGCGGTAAGGCAGTTCGTGGAGCTCTTCTTTTTTTTTACCTTGATGCTTGTACTGAATGGTTAATGTTAATTTAATGCCGGAGCTGACTTGATTCCAGTAGTCGTCCAATCCTTTAATCTCAAAAGAGAATGCGGCAGACTCGTGGTGATCAAAATGGATTAACGTATGATTTTTTGGATTTTGAATCAAAGTTTGCAAGGTACCGCCTGTTGCTTTATCAAGTATTGACACGGTAATTTGTTTCTCTGCCAAAAAATCAGCTAATTGTTCAGAGGCTTTTTTTTCAGGAGTAGCAATGAGGTAAGGGGCGATCAATGGTTCGACGATGGCATTCACAGTTTCAACAAGGTTTTTGGTGCATCGGACCTTACATTCAAGATAGGGCATTTCCAATCGGTAACCTGTTTCGCAATCAATGGCAGCTAAAGCCTCATCAAATTGTTGTGCAATTTGTCCCTCCGAAGTTCCAAATAAACGCCATTTTAAGAGCACCGTATTGGTATGTTTTTTGTTTTGTAAAATGGGGAGCACGTGTGAGTTAAACATGGGTAGACATTCACGTGGGGGTCCTGGCAGAAGAAATAATTGGGT
>JAOAUB010000037.1 GCA_030157805.1 Legionellaceae bacterium | reverse complement strand
CAACCCTTGACAACCAGGGCGGGGTCCATACATGACGTAGCTGGGGAGTTACAAAAAAGTATCTTAAAAGACAGAGCGGAGATCACACTGTGATCTCAAATCTTGATACCCTGGCAGCATATTACCCAATCACAAACGCGCCATTAAGAGGCGCTCCATGCTAAATATAATTAAAAAATTAAAAACCAACAACCAGCGCGATTTAAATGGATTCCAATTTAGTCAATCACCTGTTAATGAAGAACAAGTTAGAGCTTTGCATGAAGGGCATTTTATAGAGCAAAAACGCAATATTGTTCTTGTTGGAGGCACTGGCAGTGGTAAAAGTCATCTAGCAATAGCTATTGCTAGCCAGGTAGTTAAAAATGGGCGTAAAGCCCGTTTTTTTAATGTGGTTGATCTAAGGATGAGTCCATATCATTGCCCTAGTCAGCAAGTGCCATAAAAGTCTAATTTTTCCTGTCTATCGGGTTTTTTGTGGCAACCGGATAGGCAGGTAATTTCCAACATTGGCTTTATTAAAAGAACAATATGATTAAATGTTGAGCTATTGCTTTTTGTCGCGCTCTTCTATATGATGCTTTTTTGGTCAGGTGTTGACGGTAATTGAAAACAATAAGGATTATTTTATGTCACAAAGTGAGTCCGTTCTCGCGACAGAGTTTGAAACCCCTATAAAACTATCGGTATGGAATAAGCAGGACACGGTGTGGATGCTGAGTTTGTATGGAACAGCCATCGGCGCAGGAACTCTTTTTCTTCCTATTAATGCGGGTATGAGCGGTATTTTTCCTTTGTTGATCATGGTGCTTATTGCGTTTCCAATGACCTATTTTTCGCATCGAGCACTTTGTCGTTTGGTGTTGTCGAGTACGGCGCCCAAAGATGATATTACTGCCGCAGTGGATCAATATTTCGGTGTTTTTGCAGGAAAAATTCTTACTTTCTTGTACTTTTTTGCGATTTTTCCTATTTTATTGATGTACAGTGTTGCAATTACAAACACGACGCAAAGTTTTATTGTTAATCAATTAGGACGAGCGTCGCCGCCGCGCGCGTGGCTTGCGATTGGTTTGATTTTGGCTCTGATGAGCATTGTGCGTTTCGGGCAGCAGGCCATTGTACGAGCAATGAGTTATTTGGTGTATCCTTTTGTTTTGGTGCTTATGGCACTGGCGATTTATTTAATTCCTCACTGGAATAGTTCCATTTTATCTCCGGAGTTCTCAAGCAGTTTTCAGGGCGGCCGTGGTTTGCTTAAAAGCATTTGGTTGCTGATTCCGGTGCTGGTGTTTTCATTCAATCATTCGCCCATTATTTCGTCGTTTGCAGTCAGTCAAAAGCAACGCTACGGGGATAAGGCCGATGTTAATGCTGCGCGTATTTTAAAATACAGTCATCTGCTCATGGTGGGCACGGTCATGTTTTTTGTGTTCAGCTGTGTTTTTAGTTTATCACCGCACGACTTAGCCTTAGCAAAACAGCAAAACATCTCCATTTTGTCTTACCTTGCTAACCATTTTAACACGCCCGTTGTCGCGTATGTTGCGCCGTTCATTGCGTTTATTGCCATATCAAAATCGTTTCTTGGTCATTATCTTGGTGCTCGTGAGGGAATGTACAGTTTGCTGGCGAAGGCCACAAAAAATTCTTGTCGAGTTCAAGGCACGCATCTTAATGTTTTGATTGATGTGTTGATTATTATGAGTTGTTGGCTCGTTGCGACCTTAAATCCGAGCATCTTGGGGATGATCGAAATGTTATCAGGTCCTATTATTGCGGTGATTTTATTCATCATGCCAATGTATGCAATAGCTAACGTGCCGGTGATGCGAAAGTACCGCCAACCGAGGGCTGATTTTTTTGTGAGTGTGATCGGTTTGGTTGCTATTTCGGCCATTCTTTATGGGTTAGTGGGTCACTTCTAAACTAGTTTTAGGACTTTTCCTGCTGATATTAATTTTAAAAGGTGTTAACGATGAAAATAAATCAATTGTGTGCGGCATTAAGTTTAATTTGGTCTGCAACGGGCCATGCTCAAACCTTAGAAATCACGAATCATTTGGGTGTTCAATTAAATTACCGCATCACCCAAGGTCAGCAATACTTACCTCATTTTTCGACAGCCTTTTCCTTAACTGATGGACAATCCGTTTCGACTGAAGTATTAAAATCAGACCGTGAGTGCGAGACATCCCCCACAAGTAATCCTTCAGCGTACATTGCCGTCAATGATGACGCCAATCAAGCCATGGCTTTTTTTGGTACAGGTTTGGTGTGTCAGCATGAGAATTGGGTTGAGGTGAGTGGTTTTATGGACAGAGGTATGGCTTACTCATGGTCTGATGGCGAACATGCGCAATTGGTTTTTTGTAAAATCAGTGATTACCCCTGCTTGAAGTAGTGCTAAGCAATGTTGATATGAGTCACAGGATTTAGCGTGCCCATCTAATAAGCAGTTACACCAGCAGTATGAAGGAATCATGATGAAAAATTATGGAGTTTATGGCGGTTTTAAGTTATCGCTTATAGTTGCTTTAGGGTTAAGCGCGGCGTGCGCGTTTTCTAGCGCGTCTTGCCTTAAGCTTAAAGAACCGGGTGTGTTAGATGTGATTTCGTACCGTTATTTTGAACCCATCAGTTATGGCGAGGGTCAGGGTTACGAAGCGGATTTATTAAAAGCCATTGCGAAATTATGGCATGTCAAAATTAGGTTTCACCCGGAAAACATTTATGAAGGCGTTTGGCGCTTACCATCACGAGCTTATACGCAGGCTGATATTGCCATTGGTGGATTTACACCCGCGCCGTATAGAAAGCAAGAAGGGGCGTCGTTTTCAATCACGACAGTGAGGTTTAAACAGTCTTTGTTAGTGCGCAAAAAAGATTATGAGTCGGGTCGTATTGTGTCTTATCAGTCTTTTAAAAACACCCCCATGAAAATTGGTGTTGTCCCGGGAACAACTGGTGAACAATATGCACATTTTAGAGCAAGCAAGAGCGGATTGCCTCTCTATGTTTTTGTGCAATACGAGAGTGAGGCAAAATTACTACCGGCGCTGAAACATCAAAAAATTGATGCCATTGCTCGTGGTGAAATAGGTAATGATTATCAGGCGATGAAAAATAAAGATCTTGTGACGATTGCTAAAGAAAACTTTAATGAGGGCTTTTCGTTTGCTCTTGATAAGTCCAACAGAACCTTGGGTGTTCAGGTGAATGACGCCATTAAAAAACTCACGGATAATGGCCGCATTAGCTATTCACAATGGATGAACGATCATCGTGTGTTTCTTAAGCGTATTCATGAAACGAAGCCCTTGGTGCTTTGTTAGAGGCACCATCGTTAATGGGCCTCATCCCAGTTGGGTCCAACACCAAGGCTTACTTTCAGTGGTACCGAGAGCTGAACAACGCCTTCCATCAAGTGGCGAATTTGCTCGCGACAGTCGTCGAGGGCATGGTCTTTAATTTCAAACACCAACTCATCATGCACTTGCATGATCATATGCACCGGTGAGTTGGGTACTTGATGCTCCCAGTGATGAATGTTAATCATGGCTTTTTTGATAATATCGGCCGCGGTGCCTTGCATGGGGGCGTTAATGGCCGTGCGCTCAGCGGCTTTTTGACGTAAGTGGTTAGGGCTATTAATTTCGGGTAAATGCAGGCGGCGGTGAAACAGCGTCTCCACGTAACCTCGGCGATGCGCTTCATTACGAGTCCTGTTCATGTAGTCTAAGACGCCCGGGTAGCGTTCAAAATAAAGCGTCATGTACTGTTGCGCCTCATCACGGCTGATTCCTAATTGTTTGGCCAGACCAAACGCCGACATGCCATAAATCAAGCCGAAATTCACAGCTTTTGCACGCCGTCGTTGCTCATGGGTCACGTCATGGAGGCTGACTCTAAAAATTTCACTGGCTGTGGCGCTGTGAATGTCCCAGTCATTTGCGAAGGCGTGAAGCAACATGGGATCTTGCGACAAATGCGCCATGATGCGTAACTCAATTTGTGAGTAGTCCGCGGCCAAAAGCACATGTCCAGGCGGCGCAATAAAGGCTCGACGAATAAGTCGTCCTTCGTCACTGCGAATAGGAATATTTTGTAAGTTAGGATCGCTCGATGATAATCGCCCTGTGGCTGTAATGGCCTGATTATAGGACGTATGAACTCGATTAGTTCGGGGGCTAATGCGTTTAGGCAGTGCATCGATGTAGGTGGAGACTAATTTGGTGAGACTGCGGTATTCAAGAATGACGGCCGGCAAGCGATAGTCGTAAGCCAATTCTTGTAACACGGACTCCGCGGTGGAGGCTTGACCTGTCGGCGTTTTTGCAATCACCGGAAGTTTTAAGTTTTCAAAAAGAATTTCTTGAAGTTGTTTGGGCGAGTTCAGATTAAAGGACTTACCGGCTAAGCTTAAGGCTTCTGTTTCAAGGACAAGCAATCGTTCTTTTAAGCGTTTACCGTGAATGGCTAGCGTTTCTTTGTCAATGAGCACGCCATGACGTTCGATGTCTGCCAACACCGTTAGCAAGGGCATTTCAATGTCGTGTAACAAGGTTTTTAAGGGATCATCGAGTAAGGCGTAAAGTGTGTGATGTAATTTGAGGGTAATGTCCGCATCTTCTGCGGAATAAGGCGCGGCCTCACTGACCGGGACTTGATCAAAGCGACGTTGTTTAGCCCCTTTGCCGGCAACGTCTTCAAAACTGATGGTTTTATAGCTTAAGTAGTTGAGGGCTAACGCATCCATATTATGTCGGCCAGCGTTGCTGTTTAACACGTACGACTCTAACATGCTGTCGAAGGCAAGCCCTTGCAAGTTAATGTTGTAATTTTTAAAGACGTTATAATCGTATTTTAAATTTTGGCCAATTTTACCAATATTTTTATTTTCAAGGATGGGTTTTAACGCTGCGAGTACTTGGTCGCGCGGTAGTTGTTCTGTGCCATCGCAATGCGCAACAGGAATGTACACGGCGTTGTTTTCCGTGATGGCCAGCGAAATACCCACAATTTCAGCGTCGAGGGTATCGAGGCTCGTGGTTTCCGTATCAACGCAAAACAAGGAGCAATGGTTTAATTGATTTAGCCAATCTTCAAAAACAGGCCAGGTGGTGATGAGGGTGTAGTGTAGGGTCGACGCCGTGAGGAGATCAACACTGTTCTGCGGTGGTGGTGCAGGTGACGTTGCTGCGGTGGGTGCCAGCAATTCTTTGTGCCAAGTTTTAAATTCCAAGTCACGAGTTAATTCAATCAAGGCGTCGCGGTCTTCGGGTTGTAATCGCAAGGCATCTAGGGTGAGCGGTAGGCTGACATCGGTTTTAATGGTCACTAATTTTTTAGACAAGGGTAAATGCGTTAAGCTTGCGCGAAAGGACTCTCCAATTTTGCCTTTAATGGCATCAGCATGGTGGATGAGATTGTCAAGCGTGTGGTATTCCGTGAGCCACTTAACGGCGGTTTTCGGTCCGCATTGTTTGACCCCAGGAATATTGTCCGACGTATCTCCCACTAAGGTGAGGTAGTCGATAATTTGTTCTGGAGTAACCCCAAATTTTTCTTTAACGCCAGCACAGTCAAGCCGTTGATTCGACATGGTGTTAATGAGGGTAACATGCTCATTGACCAATTGAGCCATGTCTTTATCACCCGTTGAAATGACAACAGGAATCGCCGCGTGTTTCGCTTGTAGGGCGAGCGTGCCAATGACGTCATCGGCTTCAACGCCGTCAATGATGAGCAACGGGAAACCCATGGCGCGTAATAAGTTGGTTAGTGGCACAAATTGGCTGCTTAATTCCTCCGGCATGGGTGGGCGATGGGCTTTATACTCGGGATACCATTCATCGCGAAACGTTTTGCCTTTGGCATCAAAGACGACGGCAACGCGTTGACTTGAATAATCCTTAAGCAAGCGGCGAATCATGTTAGCAACACCGTAAATGGCGCCGGTGGCTTGACCTTTTGAGTTAGTTAAAGGAGGGAGAGCATGAAAAGCTCGAAAAAAATAAGACGATCCATCGACCAGAATAAGAGGTTGATTCTCTTCGTGTGAGTTAGGCATTAGGTTGATTCACCTTGTTCAAGTGCTGCTAATCGTTCAGTTAATTCCTTCACTTTGCCAGACAGCGCTTGGATATTTTTGCGCATGAACGGGATGCGGGAGAGTGAAAGTTCGTGTTCAAAGGCTTTGTCTTTGGGGCGAGCAGGACTACCAAAATAGGTCAGGCCCTTTAGTAAGTGTTTGTGAGGTGGAACACCGCTGCGCGCACCCAAAACAACATCATCATCAATGCGCACATGATCAGCAACGCCGACATTGGCCGCAAAAACAACTCGATCACCGGTGGTCGTACTGCCCGCAATGCCGGTGAAGGCGCACAGAATGTTGTGTTGGCCTAATTCAACCCCATGAGCGATTTGTACTAAATTATCAATTTTAGTTCCTTTACCGATGATGGTGGCATGCATTGGCGCGCGATCAATCACGGTATTTGCGCCGATTTCAACGTCATCTTCGATGATGACATGACCATAATGGGGCACTTTCATGTGGTGGCCGTCGACAAATTTGTAACCAAAACCGTCTGAACCAATGACCGTATTGGCGTGGATTGTAACACGTTGACCAAGTTGGCAATGCTCGTAAATTGTGACATGGGGATGTAAGGTCGTCTCCGCACCAATCGTCACCTGTTGACCAATGTGAACATGCCCCTTGATGACGCAACCATCGCCAATTTGAGAATGAGCGTCGATGGTGACATAAGGACCAATGAAGACGTCCCTGCCAAGCACGACGTCGGGTGCAATGACAGCGGTGGCATGAATGCCTGGTTTTGGTTTGGGAACAGGGTAATAATGAGCTAATAGTTTGACAAAATCTTTAAAAGGATGCTTCACGCGGATGAGTGGTTTTTTGTCGCAGTTCATCCCTTCTGCCACGAGAATGACCGCAGCGTTGGATTCTTCAGCTTGTTTAAGGCTTGCATCCCCATCTGCAAAAACGAGTGATCCCGGCATAATGTGATCCACTGTTGAGAGTGCAACCACCTCAATGCTTTGATCACCGATGATGTCACCTTGAATTAAAAGTGCAATTTCAGAAAGTGTCGCCTTCATGCAATAAATCCGTTTCTAACGCGGTAAAAAGCAATACTAAGGGTCATGAAGAAAGGGTGTCAAGTTAAAGTTAGCCCCCTAAAGGTAAAAAAATTAAAAATATCTTTCTACGCAGCCTTGCCGCAAAGCCATAGATATGTCTGTATTTTGTGAAAGAAGACATTGCGCAGGGTTAAGAAACAAAGTCATACCACTCAATAAAACAAGTAGTCGAGTTTCAACATGCCCATGTTATCAACGTAGTTACTGCCGCGTTGTGAGTATTGGTAGTAAGGTGTGATGCGGATGTGGTTTTTGTGTATGACGACACCGGTTGCCAACCGATACCCATTATTCCCCAAAGTAATTTGCGGCAATGCTGAAGAGGTTGAAACCACAGTTAATGGATGGCTATAAAACCGACTAACCACCTGAATAAGTCCTGCTGAGAAAAAGGGAGATAAGGCATTATTGACCTGATAGCTTAACTGCGCATTTTCCGTTAAGAAACCTATCCGGGTTGTTAAGGCAGAAACAACGGTATTCGTTGCGTTATTGTAGGCAATAGTGTATTCCGATTGTGAAAAATTATTAAACACATAGCCAATATCGCCACGCCATGACAATAAGCGGTATGACCGAGCATAATGAAGTCGCGCCCCAATATACTCATTGAGTCCGTGCAGGTTGCCAGAACCATTCACGGCGCTGACAGTGGGTATGTTTAGGGTGCTGGAAATATCAAAGTCGCTATAACCTACTCCGCCTAAAACATCTAAATTAACGCGATTGAATAATGAATGCATCACATGTGCGTTAATGGCTGTATTATGGATGTCTGTTTCATTGCTGCTTGGTGAGTCGACAGTAAACAATGAAAAAGATGCTAAGTTGGTATCTACCAACGATAAGGTGAGGCCCATGTTATAGCCGCGGTACGCAAGGTTAGCTCCTCCGACGTTTAATAGTTTTGAGGTACCATTATAGCGGTTATATAATGCGCCATTCGTTGAATTAAATTTAAAGGAATCGTACAGCCCGCTAAGGGTGAACTCCGGGGGGGACTTATTGAGGGACAGTGCTTGCAAGCGTTTTATGATATAGACCTTTAGTTCTTCGGGACTCATCTTTAGCGCCGTTTGAGTTTTTTGCTTTGGCGACACTAAGTCAAATCGCTCTTGTATTAAAGTATTTGCTTGTGCACGGTTTGTTTTTTGATTTTTTTTTACGGTAGTGGGTTGAGCTGATATCGCCCCATTAACCATCAGCAGGCCGGCGGTCATTATCGTGAGCCTTTTTCTCATGTTAAACTTTTTGTTTTTTATTGACACTTTCTGCTCCTTTCTATTGCGGCTTTTTATCTTAGATTAATCATTCGCACCAGCAGGGGCTACCACCGCTCTCACATACCATCTGACATCCTGGGGTTGTCGTAAGTATATTGTCAACGACCGTCGCGGTTCCATTTGCACCGGCTGTTGAACCGACGCCAGTCAAGTTGTTTGCAGGATCGGTGTTGATATCGGTTGACTCTGCGACGGACTCATCAGCATGCTCTGTTGGACTTGGAGTTCCCGTGGATATTTGGGGGGGGGTGGGCGTGTCGGGTTCAAAATTTTCTATGATTGTAGTCCAAACGATTTTGCAAGAATTACTGCACGGGCCATTATTGATATTGTTTTTAATCACGCTCACGATGGAGTCCCGCGTGTATTCTTTTTTTACCCTATGAACCCAAGTTAATGCGTCGCTCAGGTTGTTCAGTGATTTGTCCGCATCCCTCATGAATGTGCCTAGCCCTAACATCTCTGGGTAGTCCTGATTCAAATTTTTGGTCCCGTACCCCAGTGTTGGTCCGGAGCTTCCCACGCACAGGAGTGACGCTATCAAATATAGTATGTAGTTCAGCCCCGAGTTGCTCCATCTTGTGCGGAATGATTTAGCCATGATGAAATCTCCAATTGATTGTAAGGTGTAACGGATTCGATAAACGGGCTGATGAGTCATGGTGATGGGGACTCTGTTTTGTTGGCGTACAGCCATTTGACAGATAACGATCACCTGAGTAGTGAATACTATAATGCCATTTTGTGCATTGAAATGCGTGATTTAAGAACGGGGGATTAAGCTGCCGATGATAGGGGTGTAAATAAGCCTCTCGGTCATGAGCTGATATCAAATCGAGGTTTTTCATCCGTGTGTTTCGCCTTTTATCCTGCTTCCTGGGGTGGGGTATACTCTTAACAGGTGCTCTGCGTTCTTTTATGCGCTGTTGCACCAAACCTGGATTGTGATTTTACTTTTGTTGGTTTCTTTTAAAATAAAAAATAGTAACCAATTCTCTTGGCGATTTCAATATTCAAGAATAAATAAAATGCTCGATTGAAATCTTAATCAAAATGGCGGTTACTAAACGCTGGCAGGATCCCACATTAACTCCGAATTGCAGTTTTGATTAGGGTTCGAGCAAGGATCGTAATTGATCTAAAGAAATAGTCCAATAATCATACTGGAGTCGAATTTTAAAGCCATGGCGTAAGTACAAATTCAATGCTTTCGATGCGGGGCTGGTGCTTACATCAAGAACTAATCGCGTTTTTTCTTCTCTTAGGGCTTCATTGATGGCATGGGCGATTAATTCATAGCCCATGCCTTGGCCTTGAAAGGCAGGAAGAATCGCAATATCCGAAAGAAACGTGGTGCTTGCATCTTGTCGGCGAAGATGGGCTTTTCCGATGGACTTTCCCTGATAACTTGCGATTAAGATCGTGTAATGAGGATTGTTAAGTAAACCAACCATATGGTCATGGCTTGAATTGACTTCGGACGCAAAGCAGCGCTGGTCAAGTTCAAGAAGGGCCGGGATATCGTGCATGTTGGCGTGCCTTACGGCCAGCGTGGGCATCGTCAGAGGAGCCATGGTCTCGTCAGTCCGTTCCATGCGGTATTCGCTTTCTTGGTAGGTCAAACCTTTTTCGGCGAGGTAGGTCAAGGAGGGCGATGTTGAAAAAATCACGCGCTGGATGGTTTTTTTAGTGAGAAGTGGCAAAATTTGTTGCAGTAACTGGGTGGCTATTTTTTGATGTCGATAGTTGGGGTGAACTAATACACTGATTTCACAAGCATGATTATAAAAGAAATAAGCACTTAGAAATCCGACGAGTTGCTCGTTGATATGTCGCTGCTCACTCGCCGCGCACACGTCCGCCGTTGAATTTTTATAATAGAGAAGCGCGCTGTTGTTGGGACGTTTTTCAACTAATAAATGGCGGTAAAGCGCGGGCGCACCCTGATCCGCTTTTTGGCATAATTCATTGAGCTCATCGAGTTGGTGTAACTGTAAGTGATTGAGTTGGTTGGTTTCGATGATCATAGGTTTTAACCCACCAGGAAAAATACCGTAAAAATAGCACTCAACACAATTAATAAGTGGTTGGTGGTTTGTCTCGTGAGTAATTTTAATAAGGTGTAAAGAATAACGCCGCCGCCGATACCGTCGGCAATGGATGAAGTAAAAGGGATCATCATGATGGTGACCATGCAGGGAGCAGTTTCGGTTAGATCGGTTAATTTGAGGTTATTGACTTGTTTCATCATGCAACATGCCACATAAAGTAAGGCCGGCCCAACAGCATAACTGGGGATCATTTCAGCTAAGGGATAGAAAAAAAGCATGAGCAAAAAGCCTGCAGCAATCACAAGGGCTGTGATGCCTGTGCGCCCACCGGCTTCAATGCCGGTTGCTGACTCAATGTAGGGTGACGTGCTCGCTGAGCCTAATAAACCAGCTAAGGCGGAAGCCAGGGCGTCGGTTGTTAAACTATTGGCAAGTCGCTTTTGATGGTTGAGTTGATGTTTGAACATGGGTTGATTTAATAGGCCAATCAAGGTGCCGGTGGCGTCAAACACCGCAATTAAAAAGAAAGTGAAGCCAGCTTTTAACTCATTGACGCTTTTTAAGCCTGAAAAATCCAATTGCAAAAAGGTGTTGTTTAACGAGGGTGGTACCGCCATAAGGCCATGCCACGAGCTTAATCCTAGCAAGAGACTTAGCGCGCTAATGCTTAGAATTCCGATGATAATCGCACCGCGAACTTGCCAATAATCGAGTAAAAGAATGAGCAAAAAACCTAAAAAAAACAAACCGCTCTCAGGGCGATGAATATTCCCTAGCGCCATGAGCGTATGATGATTGGCGATAATGAGATGATTGGTTTCTAATGCAATTAAGGCAATCAACAGACTTATTCCAATTAAAATAGCAATCTGTAAATTTTCGGGGATAGCCTCAATGAGTAATCGACGTAAAGGGGTTAAACTTACGACAAAAAACAGTAACCCAGAGATAAAGACCATGGCCAAAGCATGTTGCCAAGGGATGCCAAGCCCTTGGACAACGCCATAAGTAAAATAAATATTCAGTGCCATGCCAGGTGCAATGCCAATCGGGGTATTCGCCCAAAGTCCAGTTAATGCACAGGCAAAGGCGGTCACAAGGCACGTGGCTGTGAAAACGGAGCCTTGATTAAGACCAGCTTGATGTAAAATGGTTGGGTTAACAAAAACAATGTAAACCATCGTTAAGAACGTGGTCATGCCGGCTAAAACTTCGGTTTTTAAGCAAGCGGCGCCGAACAAACGATAACGGATGGCATTCATGATATTTTAGCAATCGAAGGGAGCTTAGAGGTGATCGTACAATAAATCGAAGTTTGGGAACAACTAAAACATGTCGATAGCACCAATTCCTGGCAATG
>JAOAUB010000036.1 GCA_030157805.1 Legionellaceae bacterium | reverse complement strand
ATCGTTAGGGTACGGAAATTTTTGAATTGCTAATTTCACAAGTCTCCTTTAGGATAAGCACCGCGCCAACGGCTCAACTCCGTGGTGACATTTAAATTTTTTAATTCAATTTTGGAGGACTTGATCCATGCGACAGGTACCTAATAAGCACATTCGATTTTCTTCTCGCCCGACTTTTATGGTCGACAAAAACAACCAAGGAGACTGTCGTGAAAACTCCTGACTTCAAGAAAAAAAAGTGCGAACATAAAAAAATCACCATGCTCACCTGTTATGATTATCCATCAGCACGCATCATTGCTGAATCACACATAGACTGTGTGTTAGTCGGTGATTCAGTCGCCATGGTTGTGCATGGTCATGACAGCACGATTATGGCAACCATGGACATGATGATCCTTCATACGCAAGCTGTTGCTCGTGGACTCCACCAACAGTTTTTGATCAGTGATTTACCCTTTCTTTGCCATAGACAACCCCTGGGTGAAACAATACACTATGTTCGTCAACTCATGCAGGCTGGCGCGCATGCCATTAAAATAGAAGGTGGCGATTCTAAAACTTGTGCCTTAATCAGTGATTTAGTCTCTGCTGGAGTCCCCGTTCTTGGCCACCTGGGATTAACACCTCAATCGGTCCATCAATTAGGCGGATACCGTGTGCAAGGAAGAGAGGCTTTCAATGCCAACGTCATTCTCGAACAAGCCAAAAATTTAGAAACTGCCGGATGTACTGCGCTTGTTCTTGAATGTATTCCTTCTCAACTGGCTGAAACGATCACAATGACCTTAACTATTCCTACGATTGGTATTGGAGCTGGCCCCTCAACGGATGGGCAAGTTTTAGTTTGGCATGATCTTTTGGGGATACAAGACGAACTCAAACCGCGATTTGTTAAACATTACGCCCAAACCAAAAGCTTGATGTTAAACGCCATTAATACTTATGTCTCGCAAGTGCAAGAACTTGAATTTCCGTCACACGACTATTCATTTTAAAACTCAAAAAAGGACTCAACACGATCATGCAAATCATCCACGATCTGAATAACTGGCGCATCTTAAGATCAAAATTTGATAAAAATACCACCCTTGGGTTTGTGCCTACCATGGGAAATCTGCATGCAGGTCATCGATCGTTGATCCAAAAAAGCCAGCAAGAAAACAATGAAACGATCGTTAGTCTTTTTATTAACCCCACTCAATTTAACAATCCAGAGGATTACATCCAGTACCCACGTACTTTAGAAGAGGATTTACAGCAATTAAAAGAAGAAGGGGTCAAATACTGCCTCGTTCCCACGGAACAATCACTCTATCCTCACGCTTATCGATACCAAGTTCAAGAAAATCAACTCGCGCAGATCCTGGAAGGGCAGCATCGACCAGGACATTTTAGCGGCGTTTTAACTATCGTAATAAAATTACTCCATATTGTGCGCCCACACAGAGCCTATTTTGGCGAAAAGGATTATCAACAATATCTATTAATTCGCGACATGGTGACGGACTTTTTTCTTGATATTCAAATCAAGCCATGCCCGACCGTTCGAGAAGCCTCAGGGCTTGCCTACAGTTCTCGCAATACCCGTCTTTCGCCCACAGAACGACTACAGGCAGAACAGTTTGCTCAAATTTTCCACCGTGGGGCCAGTTGTCTTGAAATTAAATCCAAACTAGAAAGTCTCGGCATCAAGGTTGATTACATTGAAGACTATAACGGCAGACGCTTTGCAGCAGTCTACCTAGGAACGATTCGTTTAATTGACAATTATGAACTCAAGCCATAACTACATGACGGGCTTTTTTTTCTTTTTTTGCAACAAACTCCCAATAAAAGGCGGGGCGCATAAAAGAACTAAACCCAAAATTAGAGTCAACTCATAGTGCATGATATTACCAACATCAATTCCATTGGGCGGCATAAAACTCACCACAAGTGTCACTAAGGTCCCAATAATTCCTACAATTGCTACGAACAACAAACCTGCAAATCCACCAGGAATACGAAACACTCGCGGCACCTCAGGTGCACTTAAACGTAATTTAATTGCCGCTAAAAACATGAGCAAATACATTAACATGTATAATTGGGCGGCCATAGCCGTCAACAGCCAATAGGATCCATTAACGCTCGGCATAAACAAAAACAACGTTGACAACAAGGTGACAACCAGCGCTTGTCCAACTAACATCATGACCGGCGCACCACGCTGATTAGCCTTCTGAAAAACAGACGGCAAATTACCATCAAGGGCTGCGACTAAAAGTCCCTTCGTTGGCGCAATAATCCAATTGCTAACGCCACCCAAACCTCCCATGACTAACATGATGGCAACAAAAGGCATCAACCAATTCAACTGATATCGACCAAAAAATGCATCAAACGCCTGCATAATTCCTGCGACTAAATTAATGTCATTCTGTGGCAAAACAACAGCAATAGCCAACGAACCAAAAACTAAGGTGCTTAAAATAATCATCACGGAATAAACAAGCGCCTTGGGAAACGCATGTTGCGGATTAGCAATATCATTGGCATGCACTGTCGCAATTTCAACACCACAAAAAGACAACATAATGGCCGTCAGTGAAACCCATATCGAGTGATCCTGAACATGGGGTAACATGCTGTAAGCATCAAATTTGATCTGAACTGGATTGGCATCCCCTATCCATATTGCCCCTAACGTAATAATTAAGGTCATTGGAAATAAAAGACCGAAGATAGTACAAACATTGCTAAATAATGCTGACGAACTCATCCCTCTTAAATTAACAAAAGTTGCCCCCCAAAAAGCCGCCACAATCACGCACCACAAAAAATAAGGGTTGTTGGCAAGAGCCGGATTAATCAAATAACCAATGGTTCCAGCAACAAACGATAAAATGGTAGGATACCAAATGACATTTTCAATCCATTGCAACCAAATAGCAAAGAAACCAAACTGCTTACCAAAAGCTTCTTTAACCCAAATATAAATTCCACCTTGTTTCGCCCATCCGGAAGCTAACTCAGCAGAAACCAACGCGGCTGGAATTAAGAAAAATAAAGCACCAAATGTAAAAAAGAAAATTAATTGACTCCCGAACAATGCCGTTGCAGGTAGATTACGAATACTATCCACGGAGCCTACGGTAATCATTGTCAGACTAAAAACCGTTAATGCATGTTTTTTAATAGTCATTATAATTTTTTTCCAGTGATATCATTCTAAGATTACTCAGAAAATCGTTTGATACTCGACAAAATTTCTTCACATGCCGCTTCAACACCACACCAACCATCAACCTTAACCCATTTTCCTTCTTCTAAGTCTTTGTAATGCTGAAAAAAGTGCTCCAAAGACAAAAGCAAATGCCGTGGTAAATCTTCATAACTCGTGAGCGCATCATACATCTTAGATAACTTACTAATCGGTACCGCCAGTATCTTAGCATCAACCCCTGACTCATCCGTCATTTTTAGCATACCCAAAGGACGACAACGAACCACGGCACCACTGATTAAAGGCACAGGAGTAACCACCAACACATCGACGGGATCACCATCTTCAGATAATGTATTCGGAACATACCCATAGTTTGTAGGATAAAACATCGCCGTCGTCATAAAACGATCAACAAATAAGGCACCAGAATCTTTATCAACCTCATATTTAACTGGCTCGCCATGCATTGGTATTTCAATAATAACATTAATTTCACTAGGTACATCACGACCACTGTTAATCCGCATTAATCCCATTTTATAATCCATCAATAAGTAATAAAAAACGTTGTATTATGCTCAAATTAAAATAAAAAGGCAAAATTTTATATACTTGGTTACAACGAACAAGATGAGCTAAAATGAGTGACTTTATTGTAAACCTCTTGAGTACTGACTATGGAAGAGACTTGTATTTTTTGTCAAATTATTCAAAATAAAATACCCGCAACCATTATTTTTGATAATTCTGAGCTACTTGTAATTAAAGACATCAAACCACAAGCACCTTCTCATTTTCTAATACTACCCAAACAACATATTAAAACGATTAATGATATCGAAAATCATGATCAACAATTACTTGGCCGTATGATTCTTACCGCCAAACACATTGCCCAAACGAAACAACTTTGTGATTTTGGTTATCGTTTGGTTTTTAATGTTAATCCCGGTGGTGGACAGGACGTTTACCACATCCATTTACATCTTCTGGGCGGCCGTCAGATGACATGGCCGCCTGGTTAGAATATAGAGCTATCCCTTATGCATGATTTAGAAGAACATTATAAACAAATTATAATTGAAATTGGCGAAGATCCAACACGCCAAGGATTGCAAGGCACACCAGAGCGCGCTGCCAATTCCATTCAATATTTGACTAAAGGCTATCGCGAAAGCCTTGACGAAATCATTAACAATGCCTTATTTGACTCGGACATGAGTGAAATGGTTGTTGTTCAAGACATTGAAATGTATTCAATGTGTGAACATCACCTTATACCTTTTTTAGGCAAATGTCATGTCGGTTACATTCCCAACGGTAAAGTCATTGGACTATCCAAAGTTGCCCGAATTGTTGATTACTATGCTCGCCGCTTACAAATTCAAGAACGCCTCACCAGTGAAATTGCTCATTGTATTGAATCCGTCACTGGATCAAACGGGGTAGGTGTTGTGATTGAAGCGAAACATTTATGCATGATGATGCGCGGCGTTGAAAAACAAAACTCCGTGATGAAAACATCCGTTATGTTAGGTTCAATGCGTCATGACACTAAAACGCGCGCTGAATTTTTAGGTTTGATTTCGTAACACTTAGGAATTTGTCCACGCAAAGTTTACGCTTTTGATTGACGTCCTGCGACGTGATGCGCACAGGACGTCAAATTTAGACAGACGTCAATAACTTCCTTTATTCACCTTCAGATGGCAACTCTAATGGTGCTGGCTGGCTCACAACTGACTCAGAATTTACCTGCTCTGAACTGATTGATTCCGTGCTTAAAGATTCAGAACTTGCCTCTTGTTCTGTTTTGTTGGCAACACCCGGTTTGTTCAACCATTCCAGCTTAACTTTGCCCTGTTTATCAACACCTGCAACTAGGACGTCGATATCTTGACCTTCTTGTAAAACAGCCTCTACTTTTTGACTTCGATCACTGCAAATTTGTGAAATATGCAATAATCCATCTTTGCCAGGAAGTAAATTAATGAATGCGCCAAAATCAACGATACGGCTTACTTTGCCATGATAAATTTGTCCAATTTCAATTTCTGCAGTCAATGCTTTAATTTGTTTTTTAGCTTCTTCCAAAGCGTCCGCATTAGGAGAAAATAGTTGAACAAGTCCACTATCATCAATATCGATAGATACTCCGGTGCTCTCAATCAAGCCCTTAATAGTTGCTCCACCCTTACCGATGACTGTACGAATTTTATCTTCAGCTACTTTCATCGTGACAATTCGTGGCGCATGTTCAGATAATTCATTGCGATGCGATGATAAAGAATTGTTCATAACCGAAAGAATATGCTTACGGCCAGCAAGCGCTTGATCTAAAGCTTGTCCCATAATGTCTTTGGTGATTCCGGTGATTTTAATATCCATTTGCAGTGCCGTGATCCCTTTTTCAGTTCCCGCCACTTTAAAATCCATGTCACCAAGATGATCTTCATCACCCAGAATGTCTGTTAATACAGCAAATTGTTCGCCTTCTTTAATAAGACCCATGGCTACTCCTGCAACAGGAGCTTTTAAAGGAACCCCGGCGTCCATTAAAGCCAAACTAGCACCACACACTGTTGCCATTGAGCTGGAACCATTCGACTCCGTAATCTCTGACACAACGCGTAAAACATAAGGGAAATCAGCGGTTGAAGGTAAAACTGCGATCAAGCTGCGTTTTGCTAAACGACCATGGCCAATTTCACGTCGTTTTGGACTACCAACCATACCAGTTTCACCGACACAGTAGGGAGGAAAATTATAATGAAGCATAAAGCGATCTTTAGTGTCACCACTTAGACCATCAAGCGTTTGAGCATCTCGATCATTACCCAAGGTTGCGGCAACAATCGCTTGCGTTTCACCACGAGTAAAAAGAACGGAGCCGTGCGCTCTATCAAGAAATTTCGTTCGAATAGAAATAGGACGTACTGTTTGATGATCACGACCATCAATACGCGGCTCGCCCGCTAAAATACGATGACGAACAACGTTTCTTTCTAAAACTTCAATTTCATTTTCAATCGCGTCTAAACTAAACAATTCATTTTCAGCAGTCAATGCTGCAACAAGCTCTTTACGGACTAACTCAAGCTTAGCATACCGCTGTTGTTTGTCTTTAAGTTGATACGCTTCGGCAAGTTTTGATTCAGCAAGCTCAAGTACCCGACCTGTTAAGTGGGTGTTTTCTTCAGGGGCTGACCAATTCCAAGATGGCTTACCTGCTTCCACAACCAATTCATTGATTGCTTTAATGACGTTTTTCATCATTTCATGCCCAAACAGCACGGCACCAAGCATGATTTCTTCGGATAATTCACAAGCTTCTGACTCAACCATCAAAATAGCATCTTGAGTCCCTGCCACAACTAAATTAAGATCAGAATTTTGAACTTCAACATGTCCTGGATTTAATAAATAAACACCTTCTTTATAACCTACTCGAGCAGCAGCAATGGGTCCTGCAAAAGGCAAGCCCGACAACGACATAGCACACGAAGCACCAATCATCGCAAGAATATCAGCAGGAACCTCGGGGTTCAGCGACATCACCGTCGCTATCACTTGCACCTCATGATAAAAACGTTTTGGAAATAAAGGACGCAGTGGTCTATCGATTAAACGCGACGTTAAAGTTTCATGTTCACTAGGACGACCTTCACGTTTATTAAAGCCCCCCGGAATTTTTCCAACTGCATAAGTTCGCTCTTGATAGTTAACTTGCAACGGGAAAAAATCGTTATTTTCAGCACCTTCCTTTTTTGCCACAACCGTGACTAAAACCTGAGTACCGGCCATACTGACTAAAACGGCAGCATCGGCTTGTCTTGCTACTTCACCGGTCTCCATAACTAAATTATATTGACCGTATTGTATTTCCTTGATGTATTTTGGCACGAAAGTTTACCTCAATCATTTTTTATTAAAAAAAAAGGCGCAAAAAGGCGCCTTGAAGCTTTGTGAACACTTTTATAGACGGTAAAAAACACCCGTTCAACATTAACCCAATTTTTTTGATAATAATCCAGCTTCCCACCCAATAAGGTTGCTTAAGCAAAAGCAAAAATTAAATTAAATTCAATTAATCAATGAACTAGTATCTGTTAACAATTGTCCTATAAAGCCTACGTGGCGCGTCTTGTCAGTTTCAGCCAGGATAAAAAGCTGTATAACGTAAAGAAGTCGCCGTACGTAGGGACTTTATGGTGTTTGAGAACATGAAATATCAACAAACCCTAGTTGCTATCTCTAAGACCTAAACTAACAATTAATGCCTTATAACGAGGACCATCATTTTGTTTCAAATATTTTAACAGTTTACGACGCTTATTGACTAAACTTTGTAACCCACGACGTGAGTGAAAATCTTTGCGATGCTCTTTAAAATGTTCGGTCAAATATTTAATTCGTGCTGTGATTAAAGAAACTTGAACTTCCGGAGAACCGGTATCAGTAGCTGATTGCTTATATTGATCAACAATTTCTGCTTTTTGGACGCTGGTTAGCGACATAGTTTAGGCTCCTGGAATTAGTAATAACATTCTTTTATAAAATCACGAAAGGAGTAAATTGTATCAAATATTATGAATCAATTCTATACTTATTTTTTTTCAAAAAAATTGAATTTGGCAATATGTAGATAGCCGCTTGCCTTAAACAAACGACATCCTTTATAGTGTACCCGAGGCTTAAACTATTCAGGGATAGTTATGAGGTGTTTGGGATGACCATGGAGACCTTCAGCAAAGAAAATCAAATTAGTTACGATAAACAAACAACGAAGAACATCCCCAGAGAAATTTTGACATCTCTATTTGCATTTTTCATTCTCAGTCGATTGGCGATCATTCATTGGTATTCTGTCTACCTATCAGACCTAAAAATATATTATCAGTGGGCTACTCAAGGCATCACACAAGGAGAAACTGCTTATTTCGATTTTTCTTTCCCCTACCCGCCTCTGGCGTTACCACTTATTTACATGCCAATGCAACTATTAACGTATCTCAAAGATCATATTGACTACCGTAATGCTTTTCAACTTGAAATGTTGCTCATTGAGTGTGTCTTATTTTATTTTTTATTGCAGTATGCATTCTCTGTTCTTAGACTTAAAGGATGGCGTCTTATCGCCGTTGCTGGTATTTATTCGACGTTAGGCTTCTTCCAAGGACATCTACTCTATGATCGAATCGATGTCGTCGTTTCTCTCTTTTTTGTTTTAATTATTTTTTCATTTTATCATTGGCAAAATAATCGGTGGATTCAATACCTGTTCGGAATATTAGGAGCACTCACCAAGATAGTTCCCGGATTACTTTTAATCGCAACTGCCATCATTCGGGGCCGTGAGCAAGGAAAAGTCTCTGCACGCAATGCCGTGAAAGAAATTGTCAAAGCAACCACCCCGATTTTTCTGTTCCTGCTTAGTTACAGTTCTTTAGGCGAAGTCAGCTTATTTACATGCCTATTTCAGCATGAAGAACGTGGAATTCAGGTAGAGTCTGTTTGGGCCACCCCTTGGATGTTAAAAAAGGCGCTAAATCATGAGCAGGCTTTAAAAATTAAATTTAACTATGGGGCACTACACTTAGCCAAAGAAAGCACTCCCGCAACTTACCTCATGCTAAGTAAATGCCTCGGTTTTATTCTTTTCGCAGGAATGTTTTTCTGGCTGTGGGCCTGCCTCCTCAAATGCAAAAATAGAAAAGACTTTCCCCAAGATCTTTTTCTACTCACCTGCTTCACTATTTTTTTAATGTTTTTAAGTAGTCAACGAGTTCTATCACCACAATTTTTCATTTGGCTCATGCCTGGCATTAGCTTATTAAGTGTATCGCGCCCTAGCAGGCTGGCATGCATTTCATGTTTTGTTATCTATGCACTTACTTACTATGTGTTTGATGTGGGCTATTTGCGTTTTATTGCTTTTGAATCTAAATTTATTTACGCCATTGCACTTCGTAACCTAACGCTGCTTGGCCTAAGCATCTATTTTTTATGGGTTTGGGCAACATCAATTAAAAAATGGAGTCAATCATCATAAAGCATTTATCGATGTTCTGACTAACCTCTTAGCGCGCAGAAGGCGCTCAGAAACCCAGGTTCCTAAACCAACAAAACACTCGTTTTCATTGTACAAGCGAACACAGAGGCCTTCCGTCCCACCTTCTTTGACAACAACTTTACCCTGATGTAAGCTCACCGATTCTAGTTCTGACAAGCGAACAGAAGGCAAATGAAGAACCGGGGTATCTATTGGCAACAAACATCGCATCAACTCCATCGAATCCATTGCCAACACCTCATCTAAAGGATACATAACCTGATCAGCATATCCACTGGTGTACAAGCGATGCAACTGAATCACGTGAGCAAAAGTACCTAACTTTTCCCCGATGTCCTCCACCAAATTACGAATGTAAGTTCCTTTACCGCACGACACTTTAATCTCAAACTTTTTGCCGTCATAACTTATCAGTTGTAATTCATGAATGTGAATAGGACGAGCGTTTCGTTCAATCACAACTCCTTGACGAGCGTAACGGTACAGGGGAACACCCTGATGTTTCAAAGCCGAAAACATGGAGGGTAATTGCAAGGTTTCACCTTGAAATCCATTTAAAACGGACAGTAACTCTTCTTCGCTAACCTCAATTTTTTCAACTGAAGCAACGACTTCGCCCGCCGCATCACCCGTGCTAGTTTTAGATCCTAATAAGCCCGTAGCTAAATAAGTTTTATCCGACTCAAGAACATATTGACTAAACTTGGTGCCCTCACCAAAGCAAATCGGCAACATGCCCGTTGCCAAGGGATCAAGACTACCCGTATGACCCGCTTTTTCCGCTCGATAATGTCTTTTTATTTGTTGTAATGCCGCGTTAGAAGTCAATTCAAGTGGTTTATTCAGGAGCAAAATGCCATCAACTGCAACATAGTTATTTTTGGCTTTTTGTTTTTGATTAACGTTGAAAGAGGAGATTGCTTTTGGCGTATTCATTAACAACTCCATATAATGGATTTTTTCAGTTGCACAATCCAGAACCTTAAGTGAATCACCTCAGTCAGCAGGATTAACATCATCAATTAGTTTACTCAAGTTGATTCCATACTCTATCGACTCATCATAAATAAACATCAGTTGAGGCATCGTATATAATTTAATGGTTTTAGCCAAAACTGAACGCAAATAATTAGCAGCATTATTTAGAACTGTCGTCGTTTCCTTTTTATCGCCAGAAAGAATGGTAAAATAAACTTTCGCATAATTTAAATCACGAGAAACAGTAACACTAGAAATAGTAACAAATGCCGGTAAACGAGGATCTTTTATTTCAAGTTGAATTAATTGCGATAATTCACGTTGCAGTAATTCTGCAACGCGATCACTGCGTTTAAACTGTCGTTTCATAATACACGCTTAACTTCAATAGTTTCAAAGACTTCGATCAAATCCCCTGTCTTAACATCGTTATAATTTTTAACGCCGATGCCACACTCAAATCCTTGACGTACTTCGAGGACATCATCTTTAAAACGACGTAAAGACTCCAGCGTTCCTTCATAAATAACCACATTATGGCGTAAAACACGTATCGGATTATTTCGCTTAATCATTCCCTCAACCACCATGCAACCCGCAATGGCTCCCAACTTGGGCGAACGGAAAACATCGCGCACTTCAGCAATTCCAATAATTTCCTCTTTAAATTGCGGAGAAAGCATTCCTGTTAATGCCGCTTTAACTTGATCAACAATATCGTAAATCACACTGTAATAATGAAGCAGTACTGACTCTTGTTCCGCTAAACGCTTAGCTGTTGCATCAGCACGAACATTAAATCCAATCAAAATTGCGCTAGAAGCAATTGCTAAATGCACATCCGACTCGGTAATTCCCCCTGCTCCACTAGCAATAACTTCAACCTTAACCTCGTCATTAGATAATTTAGTTAAAGCATCCGTGATGGCTTCCAAAGAACCTTGAACATCAGCTTTCAACACAACATTAAGTACCTTAACCTCCGCTGTCGCCATATTGTCAAAAATTCCTTCAAGAGTTAATTTTTGCTTTCTGGCTAGTTTGACATCACGGAACTTACCTTGTCGAAATAAAGCGACTTCTCGAGCTTTACGCTCATCAGGAACAACTAATGCTTCATCACCTGCATGAGGAATAGCCGACAAACCAAGCACTTCAACAGGAATAGAGGGTCCCGCACTTTCCACCGGATGACCACTATCACTCACCAAAGCTCGAACCCGGCCGTATTGAAATCCTGCTAAAACAATATCGCCCTTATGCAATGTACCACTTTGAACCAGGATGGTGGCAACGGGCCCACGACCTTTATCAAGTCGAGATTCAATAACAATTCCTCGTGCTGCACCATCAACGACGGCTTTTAATTCCAACACTTCCGATTGCAACAAAATAGAATCTAATAATTCATCAATTCCCACCCCTGACTTGGCTGATATTTTCACAAACTGTGTGTCACCACCCCATGCTTCAGGTATCACTTCATGTGTCGCTAATTCATTCATTACCCGCTCAGGATCTGCATCGTGTTTGTCAATTTTATTAATAGCAACAATAATTGGAACTTTTGCAGCCTTGGCGTGTTGAATCGCCTCGATAGTTTGCGGTTTAACACCATCATCCGCAGCAACAATCAACACGACAATATCCGTAACTTTAGCACCACGAGCCCGCATGGCAGTAAATGCAGCATGGCCAGGTGTATCAAGAAAGGTGATTTCTCCTTTAGGCGTATTCACATGATAGGCGCCAATGTGCTGAGTTATTCCACCCGCTTCTCCAGCAGCAACTTTGGCTGTTCGAATATAATCAAGTAACGATGTTTTACCATGATCCACATGCCCCATAATCGTTACAACAGGGGCTCGGGTTTCGTTACGACTTCCTTTATCAATCGATTGACCCAGCGTATGTTCCAAAACATCGTCTTTTAGCAATCGAGGAACATGTCCCATTTCTTCAACAACAATAACCGCGGTATCTTGATCAATCACTTGATTAATGGTTGCCATGGCACCAAAACCGATCATAACTTTAATGACTTCAGCGACTTTGACCGACATACGTTTTGCAAGCTCAGCCACAGTGATTGTTTCAGGAATAGGCACATCACGAATGACCGGCGTCGTGGGCATTGCAAAAGCATGCGTCATCGACTCTTCAGCCTCGCGGTATTTATCTGACTTTTCGTTATCTTTAGATCGTTTACCTTTATGACGACGTCGCCCAGAGATAGAAACCTCTTCGTCTTCATCTGAGTTTGTTAATGCATATTTATTTTTAGGTTTTTTACTCTCATGCTCATCGCGAGTAGTGGCACGTCGTTTAGCTGCTTTTTCAGCTTTTTCTTTGTCTTCGATTTCATTTTGACGTAAGCGCTTCTCTTTCGACGCCTCAACAACCACCTCTTTCACATCCTCAATTGCAGGCTCAGCTAATAAAGTGATTGACTCATCATCAGAAAGAACTACCGACGAATCAGTTAATTCGTTCAACACAGGCGGTAATTCAGCACTCTCCTGCTCATTCAACACCAACTCATTATCTTTATCAACAACAGGCGGCGTTGTTGAATCGTCAAGAACTACCGGCTCAACTAAAAATTCTGTCGAGCTTGTCTCAACGACCCGCTCTTCACTCTCAAGGGGCTCCTCCGGCAAGATTTCTCGTTGAACATACGTTCGTTTTTTTCGTACCTCAACATTCACCGTTTTGCCACTATGAACATCATGACCTACTGTCACCTGAGTAACACTTTTTCGCTTAAGCGTGATACGCGCAGATTTTTCCCCTGCTTCTCGAGCACTATTCGTTTTTAAATGATTCAACAGAATCCGTTTTTGCTCTTCGTTAACCGTCTGACTTTCATCAGTAAAGGACAGACCTGCTTCCTGTAACTGGTTCAATAGACGCTCAATAGGCACACCGACCACTTGAGCCAAATGCTTAACCGTCACATCCGCCATACATTAATCCCCTTGCAACTATTTGCATTTAAACTTTACATAAACCAGGGCTCTCTCGCTTTCATAATCAGCGCGCCTGCTTGTTCTTCTGTTATATCGGCAATATCAAGCAAATCATCAATAGATTGCTCAGCTAAGTCTTCAACAGTATTAATACCCTTCGCCATGAGTTGCTCGGCTAAATCAGACGTCATACCATCAAGAGTGGTTAAAGAAACACTCAACTCTGATGCATCCGTTGACTCTGAAATCAGAGCTTGGGTCAATAAACTGTCATTTGCACGCTCTCTCAACGCGTCAACAATCTCTTCATCAAACTCTTCAATAGCTAATAACTCTTCTTTAGGAACATAGGCAATTTCTTCAATAGATGAAAACCCATTGGCAACCAATATATTCACAATTTCTTCGTCAATACCCAAGGAATCTGCAAACAACTTAGCAATCTTAGCTGACTCTTCCTGATTTTTGTTGTTGAAATCCTCGACTGTCATGACATTTAAGGTCCATCCTGACAGCTGGCTTGCTAATTTAACGTTTTGCCCATTACGGCCAATTGCTTGTGAAAGCTGCTCTTTTTGAACAGCTAAATCCATAGTATGACTATCTTCATCAACAACAATCGATGTGATATCAGCCGGGGCCATTGCATTAATAACAAATTGCGCCGGATTGTCATCCCACAACACAATATCAACTCGCTCTCCACCCAGCTCATTGGAAACAGCTTGAACTCGCGCACCACGCATACCAACGCAAGCACCAACTGGATCGATACGGCCGTCATTGGTTTTAACTGCGATTTTGGCACGATTGCCAGGATCACGCGCTGCCGCCTTAATTTGAATAATATTTTCACCAATTTCAGGAACTTCAATACGAAATAACTCAATCAACATTTCGTTACGCGTTCGACTAAGATATAATTGCGGCCCCCTAATTTGCGGGATAATACTTGATAAATAAGCTCTAACTCGTTCATTGAGACGAAACATTTCATTAGGTAGCATTTCTTGACGAGGTAATAATGCCTCGGCTTTACCGCCTAAATCCACAATTAAATTATCTCGCATCACTTTTTTAACAACGCCGGTAACTAACTGACCTAGCTTAGCGTTGTATTGCTCAATGATCTGTTGTCTTTCTGCTTCTCGAATTTTTTGTATAATGACTTGTCTTGCTGTTTGTGCTGCGATTCGACCAAAGTCCACTGAGGGCAACGGCTCTTCGATTCGTTCGCCGATTTGAATTCCAGGCGATCGTTCTGAAGCTTCCGCAATACCTAGTTGACTATCAGGATTTTCAACAACATCATCTTGAACAATGTCCCAATAACGAAATGTATCATAATCACCAGTACGATGATCAAGGCTCACTCGAACACCCATATCCATGCCATAAAATTTTCGAGTGGCTGATTCAAGAGCCGCTTGTATTGCTAACAAAACAACTTCTTTGCTAACACCCTTTTCATTAGATAATGCTTCAGCAACTAATAACAATTCTTTACTCATTGTTCGCCTCACTCACCTATCAAATCCGCCTTCAGAATTTCTGAAAATTCTACATTTATCGTGGTACCACCAACATCGAGTTCAACCGAGCTCTTACCTACCGAAACAATTTTTGCTGCTAGTTTTCTGCTGCCATTCACTGGTTGACGTAATTTAATTGCAACCTGTTGCCCTACGTATCGACTATAATGTTCTTTACAAAAGAGGGGTCGTGGGATACCTGGTGATGAGATCTCTAAGCTATAGTTGCCTGGTACCGGATCCTCAACATCCAACAACGCGCCAACCTCTTTACTAACTAATTCACAATCTTCAAGGGTAATACCCTCTTGCTTATCAATATAAACACGAAGTAAAGAATATTGCCCCTGAGGAAGATAATCACATCCCCAAAGCTCATAGCCTAAACTTACAATTAATGGTTCCAATAATTCTTGAATTTCGGGTCGCAACATAATATTTACATTTTTTAGGTAATAAAAAACCCCATAAATGGGGTTCCTTAATTTTAATTGGTAGCGGGGGCAGGATTTGAACCTACGACCTTCGGGTTATGAGCCCGACGAGCTACCAGGCTGCTCCACCCCGCGTCAACTGGAGCCAAGTATACCCATACCCAACACATTAGGCAAGTACTTTTAAAGATAACTTAACTAATTTACTAGATTCAGATAAAAAACGTTCCATCGCAAGTATATTGACTTCATTTACTGCAAAAATTAATAACAACTAACTCCAACAAAGAAATTCATCAAAGCCAATAAACAAAAATAAACAAGAACAACCAAACCACATCTACAAAATGCCAATACCAAGCCACTGCTTCAAAAGCAAAATGTCGCTCCGGAGTAAAATGTCCAACATATGAACGACAAAGAATAACAATTAGCATAATTGTTCCAATGGTCACGTGTAATCCATGAAATCCAGTCAGCATAAAAAACGTAGTACCATAAATTCCCGCATCAAGCGTAAGATTCATCTTAGTATAGGCGTCGTGATATTCATGAGCTTGCAAAAACAAGAAACCTATTCCCAAGATAATTGTCAGAGCAAGTCCGACAACTAGTTGCTTACGCTTGTTAAATTTCAAGGCCCAATGTGCCCAGGTAATTGTTACGCCAGAACTAAGTAAAATAAGCGTATTGATAGCCGCAAGACCCCATGCCCCCATGGCCTCCGAAGCTCCAACAAATACCTGGTTATTTGGATTGACCAATAAAGGCCAACTCGCTTTAAAATCAGGCCACAACGTATAATGAGTAATAGGATGCATTTCCCCACTCAACAAAGGCACTGCCCAAAAACGCGAAAAGAATAAAGCGCCGAAAAAAGCGCCAAAAAAACATACTTCAGAAAAAATAAACCAGCACATGGCCCAACGAAACGAGCGATCCACTTGCAAGTTGTACACGCCTTTTTGATTTTCATAAATAACCTGACCAAACCAGCCAAATATCATAAAAACCAAGAACGACAAACCTAACGTAAACAAATAAGGACCATACCAATCACTATGCAACCAGGATGCTGCACCAACTAAAGTCGTCGTTAATCCAATGGACCCCACAATGGGCCAATGGCTAGGTTTAGGGACATAGTAAGAATTATGTGTTCCCATTCTATTATTTCTCCTCTATTAAGGAATGGATGAAAGGCTAATGTGCTCTATCTGTAATATCAAATAGGGTATACGACAAGGTTAATGTTTTCACCTGAGCAGGCAAATCCAAATCTAAATGAAACAACAAAGGCATCTCCATACCTTCATGCCCATTTAAAGTTTGCTGTGTAAAACAAAAACATTCGGTTTTTTTTATGTACTTTGCGGCAATTCCAGGTGTCACACTGGGTATTGCTTGCACCGTCATGCGATGATCCGTTTGATTCTCTGCATAAAAAGACAGCTTGGCTATTTCTCCAGGATGAACCTTCATCTTTTTAATCTTGGGATAAAATAGCCAAGGCATACTGCTAGTTTGAGTTGCAACAAATTCCACGGTCACTTCACGGGAACGCTCAACAACCACATTATCATAACGATCAGCCTGCCCTGCAATTTTTCCATTGATCCCTAATGATTTGCATAAGGAATTATAAATTGGAACCAAAGCAAAGCCGAAGGCAAACATCCCTATCACGACTAAAAACAAAATCGAAACTAATTTTAAATGCTTTTTAGTGGTCATGTTTAAACTGTGAAGCTGCAATCACAGGTGGTGTTGTAAAACTATGGTAAGGTGGTGGCGAACTTAAAGTCCACTCTAAACCGGTTGCGCCTTCCCAGACTTTAGCATCAGCTTTCTTTCCACCACGTACTGTACTGATCACATTATAGAGAAACAGCAACTGTGAGAAACCAAAAATAAAAGCCCCAATTGTTGCTATCATATTAAAATTGGTAAACTGCAAAGCATAATCAGGTATGCGCCGGGGCATCCCTGCCAACCCTAAAAAATGCATAGGGAAAAAAGTGATATTCACGGAAATCACTGAAAGCCAAAAATGCCATTTCCCCAATGATTCTTTGTACATATGGCCTGTCCATTTCGGCAGCCAATAATAAGTTGCTGCTATCAAAGAAAAAATAACCCCTGGAACTAAAACATAATGAAAATGACCGACCACAAAATAAGTATCTTGATATTGATAATCAGCTGGCACCAAAGCCAACATCAACCCCGTAAATCCACCGATTGTAAAAAGAATCACAAATGCAATGGCAAATAACATGGGCGTTTCAAAGGTAATTGATCCCTTAAACATCGTCGACACCCAATTAAAAACCTTAATCCCTGTAGGAACAGCAATTAACATAGTGGTATACATAAAGAAAAGCTCAGCGCCAAGAGGAACACCCGTCGTAAACATGTGATGAACCCAAACAATGAAAGACAAAAATGCAATCGTTGCTGTCGCATAAACCATAAAATGATAACCAAATAATGGCTTGCGACTAAAGGTAGGTATCACCTCGGAAATTACTCCAAAAGCGGGCAATACCAACACATACACTTCAGGATGACCAAAGAACCAAAAAATGTGCTGAAATAAAATAGGATCCCCACCGCCAGCGGCATCAAAAAAAGTCGTCCCGAAATGCCGATCGGCCAGCATCATGGTTACAGCCCCTGCCAATACCGGCATAATGGCAATCAGCAAAAACGCTGTCACAAGCCAAGTCCACACAAACATTGGCATTTTCATCAGCGTCATGCCTGGAGCGCGCATATTAAGAATGGTTGCAATAATATTAATCGATCCCATAATCGAAGAAAGACCCATCATATGCACTGAAAAAATCATAAAATCAGTGCTTGGTGGTGCGTACGTTGTCGATAATGGCGCATACATTGTCCAACCAAAGTTAGGACCTCCTCCACTATGAAACATTGTCGAACCCAGCAATGTAAACGCAAAAGGGAGTAACCAAAAACTCCAATTATTAAGCCTGGGCAAGGCCATGTCAGGAGCGCCAATCATCATAGGAATTTGCCAATTAGCTATTCCCGTAAAAGCAGGCATGACGACACCAAAAAGCATGATTAATCCATGCATTGTGGTCATCTGATTAAAGAAATTAGGATCAACAAACCGATGTCCTGGTTGAAACAACTCAGCCCGAATCACCAATGCCATCGCCCCTGCAACAAAAAAACTCATCATGGCAAGCCACAGATAAAGTGTTCCAATGTCTTTATGATTGGTTGTAAATAACCAACGTTTAATAAAACCAAAAACTCCCCGTGCCTGCTCAGGGCCGTGATCATGCTCTTCATGATCGATATCGTGTGTAGCTAATTGACTCATCGTAATCCTCCCACTAGGGCTTTTTTCACTATTTTCGGTGGCACATTATGACTTACGCGCACCTTAGCAACATCGGCAGGCTGCACAATATCATTCGTGTTGTTATCCCACGCATTACGTTCATAGGTCACGATTGCTGCGATCTCATCATTTGTTAATTGCTCTTTATAGGCCTGCATGGCTGAACCAGGAACACCATTAAGAATTAACGCAATATGTCTCGATATTGGTCTACCGATAGAAATGGAACTTCCCTTCAAAGGTGGGAACATCGGTGGCAAACCTGTACCATCAACTCGATGACATGCCGCACAGACCTGTTCATATTTAGCGCGACCTGTGGTCATCAGTTCAGAGAATGTCTTATTCGACTGAACCATGGGTTTAATCTGAGTTTTTGTTAAGGATTCATCTGTTTTTGTTTGCTGTTCAACCCACTGGTCAAATTGATTTTCGGTGACAGCTTCAACCACAATAGGCATAAAGCCATGATTAATACCGCATAATTCCGCACATTGACCGCGATAAGTTCCTGGCTTTTCAATCTTAGCCCATGCTTCGTGCATAAAACCAGGGATCGCATCACGCTTAACTCCCAACTCAGGCACCCACCAAGAGTGAATCACATCATTAGACGTCACCAAAAAACGAATCTTCTTGTTCACTGGGACCACTAAAGGTTTATCAACCTCTAATAAATACCACTTACCTTTTTTTTCTTGATTATTAATTTGACTGTACGGTGTTGAAAGAGAGCTAAAATAAGTGATTCCTTGATCAAGGTATTGATACTGCCACTTCCATTGCGAACCAACCACTTTAATGGTGACATCTGAATCCGCATTATTTTCCATCCTAATCAAGACTTTCGTCGCTGGAATAGCAAGACCGACCAAGATAAAAAATGGGATCGCCGTCCAAACAATTTCCAAACGCGTATTTCCATCAAAGGTCTGAGCTTTATACCCCTTTGATTTTCGATGAAAAATTAACGAATAAATCATGACTCCAAAAACTATCACACCAATGATTGAGCAAATCAGCATTGCGACCATATGTAAATAATACATATCATGACTAAGTGGAGTAACACCCTTATACATATTTAATTGCCAATAATCTGTTTTGGCAAAAACAGCTTGAGCTAAAAACAGCCCAGTGAAGGCAACAATTAATTGACTTGCCTTAACTTTGTTCTGCATTTAATTTTCCTTATTTTAACTGGTTATGAGGTATCTTACTGTACCGTTACCACAATATATAATTGCCACTTGTTTTAGACTGATTCACCATGTACTTCACGGCTTCGATCACTTCACCCGTGGTGCAATGTTGACAGACGCCATGTTGACGATGAGATTTCCCCTTGAGTGTCTTGCCGATAAGAACATCCATATTTTGCGCAATTAAAGGCTTCCAGCTGGCCTTATCACCTATTTTAGGCGCCCCCTGTTTTCCTTCATTGTGACATGCACTGCAATGTTCATTATAAATTTTCTTACCACTGGAAGGATATTTTTCTGCACCGCCCGAAGACAAATCACGCCATTGAGAACGTGACAAAGACTTACTCAGCAAAAAATCGGTCGCTGCAATCACATCATTATCAGAGCAAGTAACACAAGCTCCTTTGATCGGCATGCTGTTATAACCATCAATGGCATTTCGATACAGCCCCGTCAAACCACTACTCTTAAGACGGCGATACCAATTGGAACCATCACCAATAACGGGAGCTCCCATTTTGTTGTCCTGATGACAAACAATACAGGCACTCACGTAAACCTGTTTACCACGCGATAACGTAGGTGCATTTTCAGAGGGGGGAACACCCAGAGTTTCCACACTCACAACCGTTTTTAAGTAAGTCGCTATCGCCAATTGATCTTCACGTGTTATATAACGAAGACTGTTGTGATTCACCTCGGACATCGGACCTGCAACTGGGCCTGCTTGATGAATTAACTCATTATTTTTAAAAACGTCAGCAACCTCAGCGCGAGTTGCCGATTCTAACCCGTATTTCGTAATATTAGGCGCCCAATAACCGTCAATAAATGCACCTGTTAAATAATAACGGTTTTTAGGAGCTCCAAAAGGATTAAGCGGGGTATGACACATACTACAGTGCCCTAGACCATCAACAATATAACGCCCACGGTTCCATGCTGAACTCTTTGCTGGTAGATTTGTCAGGGCATTATTTTCCGGAAAGAAAAAAAGTAAGTTCCAACCCCATAACGTCGATCGCACGCCGGGTAGATTAAACGGAAAAGGCAACGATTTATTCTCGAGCTTGACCGACGGAATACTCATAAAATAAGCATAAAGCGCGCGCGCATCATCGTCTGATATTTTTGAAAAATACACGTAAGGAAACACAGGAAAATAATTACGACCTTGCGGATCACGACCTTGTTTTAAAGCCCGAATAAAATCCTGCTCCGTCCAATTACCGATACCTGTTTCTTTATCTGGGGTAATATTAGGACTATAAAACGTCCCAAATGGTGTTGCTATGGGAAGTCCGCCAGCATAAGCCGGTGTCCCAGCTTTAACATTGGTATGACATGCGATACAGTCTCCCATTTTGGCAAGATACTCACCCTTCTTTACCAAGGTTTCTTGAGCTGCATTTGCAGCTGTTGTTGCAGGATATGAAGGATAAAACCTATCCACCAACTTCCCAAGAACCGGCGTCGCAAGCTCTTGTGCAAAGAGACCGTCAGCAAACAACGCCGCAATGATAAGTAAAAAACCAGAGATCCCTTTATTCTTATAATTCAAAACCCACGCTCCCTACTCACACGCTTCATCAAGCACCCAATCAATCTTAGCCTTACTAAAACAACAAACGGCAGAAGCCCACACTAATAGCTGGCATTTTATACCTCAAGTTATTCAACTTGCAACATTGTTCTGAGTCTTGAATCATAAAAATTGGCTAGTTCACGAAGAATTGAAGGCGCTATTTTTTCTAATATTGCGCTTCAAAACGACTCAACTCCATTTCCAGTTGTCGTTGTACTTTAGCTTTTTCATTTTTCTTAACAAATTGCAGGCAATTTTGACTTGTAAGATCCTTGCATTGTTCAATAAAAATCCCTGCCTCTGGATCTCGCCAAAGGCTTTTTCCAGGCATAAAGCTATACGTTAAGGCATTACGATTAATTTGTTTTATCGCTGAGTAATCTAAGCCATGCTCTAAGACCGCTTGAGCATATTGACTGGTTAAATCAGTACGCAATAATCCCTCATCATCGGTGGATAAAACAACAGGAACATGATGTGCAAGATAATAATTTAAAGGATGTTGCTTGCCTTTTATATTTAAAATCATCGCATTACTTATTAAATTAATTTCAACAGCAATATGATGTTTCTGCATAAAGCGCAAAGTTTCTTCGGGATTATTTTCATACGCGATACTCACACCATGCCCTATTCGTTGAGCTTGCCCAACATGTACGGCATCACGAATATGAAAACGCAAATCCTTAGGCACGACCGATTGCGGATTCAACTCACCAGCATGCAACGCAATCGCCACCTTGGGATAAATTTGATGCAAATACTGAAAAATGTGCATATGCTTTTTGTAGTCTCGCAACGAAATGAATTCATCCTCAGCTTGCACAAGATTAACACCCACCACTTGTTGACTTTTTTCTGCCACCAAAAAACCTAATAATGCTTGTTCAAATACTTTATCAAGGGGTTGTTCTCGTAAAGCATAATATTGAAATTTGATCGTCAACTGACAGGCTTTACGCTGTGGTTTATCATCACAGCTTAATCGTTTTCGAGCCATTGTCAGATTTTTTGTAATTTTTTCGATGGTTTCGTTCACGGCCGATTGAAACACAAGATTTTTTAATAATTGGTGGCGCCGTTCGTCGTAACGATTTTCAGTCAATGGCGTATTATTCGGTGGTAATTGATTTAAACTTGGAATCGAAGGCATCACCATAATCTCCAAGTAATCCTCATTTTGTTCAGCCGCGCGTTTCATAATATCAACAAGCAAATCAGGATAAAAATCATCAGCTAATGCATGAAGTTTAGAAAAAGTGGAAAAAAAGTGTTTTTCACCAGTTTCTTCACCATAAAAATTGAAATCTTTCATTGACCAAGCGCGAAGAGCTTGATGATATAACTCAAAATCTTGAGCCAAAATTTCTGAAGCAATACCATCACAATGCCCTACTTTTTTTTCAATACGCCAAGTATTCCGCACAAAACAATAATTGCCTTTTGATGCGAGATTAAGCATAACCTCAGGATACGCTCCACCCGTCAGATGATAATGCAACTCACCACCTTTGGGCATCCTTTTTAAAAAAGCATAAAGGGCATTAGGCTCGTGCTGAATTTCGTCAAAATAGGTGGTGATATCTGCTACAGCTAGAAATGGGAGTTGCACTAATAAAAAGAACAACCCCCAAAGTTTGAATCGTATTTTAACGTTTTGCAACGGCTAACCCCTTAAGAACAGTAAGTGCTGCGTAAAGTTGATAATCCTGATGCAACATTTGTTGTTCATCCTTATTCACTACAGCAACTTTACCATCTTGTTTTGTATCACTTTCATTGACAATATGCCCACTTAAATCGGCTTCGCTAAAACCAATAGCATCGGCTGTATCATCGACTTTGCCCATCTTCACTTCCTCAATCATGATGTCAGGACTAATTCCCTTGGCCTGAATAGAAACTCCTGATGGCGTATAATAAAGGGCTGTGGTTAATTTTATAGCTGTTTTATCATCCAAAGGAAGCACTGTTTGTACTGATCCTTTACCAAAGCTTTTTGTTCCTACAATAATGGCGCGTTTGTTGTCCTTAAGTGCTCCTGCTACAATTTCTGACGCGGACGCTGAGCCATTATTGATCAAAACAACCATCGGCGCATTATTTAATATATCACCAGCATTAGCTGAGGCTGAAAAATGTGACCCAGGAAGACGGCCTTGCGTATAAACAATCAACTCGTCCTTACCATTTTTAAGAGGCTCAAGAAACGCATCCGAAACTTGAATTGCTGAATCAAGCAATCCACCAGGATTGTTACGTAAATCCAAAATCAAGCCTTTTAATTGACCGTTAGATTGTTGTTTTAAGCTTTTAATTGCATTTTGCATATCTTGTGCTGTCGTCGCTTGAAATTGTGTCAGTCGAACATAACCGTAATTATTTTCAAGCAAATTGCTTTTAACGCTTTTAATTAATATTTTTTCACGCACTAAGGCAAACGTCAGCGGTTTACTTTCTCCTTTACGTAGAACCGTCAAATCAACCGTGCTGCCCTCTTTACCTCGCATCATACTCACGGCATCCATAAGACTTAGACCCTGCACAGATTTAGGACCTATCTTGATAATATAATCTCCCGATTTCATGCCTGCTTTAAACGCTGGCGTATCGACCAACGGGGTGATTACTTTAACAATCCCATCCTCCATCGTGACTTCTAAACCAAGCCCGCCAAATTCACCTGACGTCGAAGCCTGCAATTCATTAAACGACTCCTCATCTAAATAAGAAGAGTGAGGATCCAGTCCCGTTAACATACCTCGTATGGCATTATTGAATAATTCCTTATCATCAACTGGCTTAACATAATATTTTTTAATCTGATTAATGGCATTAGAGAAACGTTGAACATCCTCCATGGGAATACGATTGTTTTTAGGCGTTTCTTCTTCAACAGCAAAACAAGGAACCGAGACAATAATCCATGTTGCTAAAAATGAAACCAAGACACCTAGATGCATCTGTTGGTTGCGCATAGTCTTCTCCAAAGTCACCTAATTATAAATTATTCTTTCCGTAACAAATAATAATGCAATTTAGATGCCAGAAAACACATCAAACCAACCAAAGCATGTTTCTCTTAGGGTTAGTGAAATTACTCAGGGCTAGCGCAACCACTCTAGCGGAGGTACTGCCTTACCACGCTGCCTTACCTCAAAATACAAGCCATTTTGTTTCAATCCGCCACTATGTCCAATCGTTGCGATTTGCTCACCCTGCCTCACCTGCGCTCCCTTCTGCTTAAACAAAGCCTGATTATGCGCATAAAGCGTCATAAAGCCTTGGCCATGATCAAGAATCAATAATAACCCATAACCCTTTAACCAATCACTAAAAACAACTCGTCCGGGATAGACTGCGGTGACCGAGGCGCCCTCTTTACCGAGAAATGTTAACCCTTGATTCGTATGCTGTATGGCATTACGAGCGACATTTACCGGAAACGATAGTTTATGCCGCGCCGTCATAAAAGGTTGTGCCGGCTGCACCACGCGCTGACTCTCTCGTGCCAACGTTTGCACTAAACGTGATAAATTCGCCTTATCTTGTTGATACTCCGATAAAGTATGTTGCTGGCTCTGAATTTCTTGACTTAATGATTTGATAACCACTTGATGATAATTTTTGGTTTGTTCAAAATTTTCCTGCTGACGATGCAATTGTCCTTGCAAATTTTGTTGCTCTTTAATTTCTTGCTGAAGATTTTCCTGACTCAATACAAGGCTTTTCTGCGTCTGAATAATATTGGCGATGAGATCCTGCCGCGATCGAACCAAGTATTGGTAAAAAGTTAATAATCGATTGATTTTAAACAAATCATTTTGGTTCATGGCAATGATCACCGGCCTGTATTCCCCTATTTTATAACGTGCCCGCACATGTTGTGCTAAAAGTTCTTGCTGTTGAGTCATATCACGGCTTAACGTGGCAACACGTTGCTGCAAAGTAACAATATTTTGTTGTTTTAAGGTGATGTCATGCTCAATAGCCTTAATTTTCTGAAAACAGGCGCCAATTTGTTTTTCCGTATTTGCCAACTCATGATTTAAAATACCTCGTTTATCTTGTGTATGCGAGACGGTCTGTTTTAGTTGATGGATCTGCTCATCCAATTGCTTCAGTTTATTTTTAGCTTGTAAAATCGTCACACTTTCAGCCAAGCTATTGTGCATTATGCCGCACGTGATCAGTAAAACACCAAATGAGACGTATTTATTGATTGGCCGCATCGCTCTCTACCAAAAGTGGTTGACCTGTCATTTCATCTGGCTTAGGGATATTAAGTAAAGCCAGTATAGTCGGTGCAATATCCATCAAACTCCCCTCACGTTGAGCACAGCGCCAATGATCACCAATAAACAAAAAAGGAACACGCTCACTGGTATGAGCGGTATGTGGCTGATTCGTCTTAGGATCAAACATAATTTCGGCGTTGCCATGATCCGCTGTAATTAACAAACAACCCCTAGAAGCCAAAACCGCCTCACCAATATCATGCAAACATTGATCAAGGCATTCAATCGCCTTAACTGCAGCTTCAAAATTGCCGGTATGCCCTACCATATCCGCATTTGCAAAATTACAAATGATCACATCATAACTACCTTTCTCAAGGGCATCTACCAGTCGACTCGTAATTTCCGGGGCACTCATTTCAGGATGAAGATCATACGTAGCCACTTTAGATGAAGGCACTAAAATCCTGTCTTCGTTGACAAATGGCTTCTCACAACCGCCATTAAAAAAGAACGTCACATGCGCATATTTTTCTGTTTCAGCAATTCGTAATTGCCGCAAACCATGGTGAGCTATCACTTCACCCAGAACATGACGCAAGAATAAAGGTGAAAAAACCGGTGTTGTCGGCAAATTTTCTGCATAACAAGTCATGCTCACAAATTGACTTAAAGCAGGCTTTCTGCAACGCTTGAAATGAGTAAAGTGATCATCAATAAAAACTTGGGTTAATTGTCGTGCCCTATCCGCACGAAAATTAAAGAAAAAAACCGCATCACCCGATTGAATCGGCTTCGTTGCACCAATTAACGTCGGCGGAATGAATTCATCAATAATTTTTTGAGCATAAAAGGATTGGATCGCTTCTTCTGCAGTATCAAAATGATGAGGGCTGATGGCTTCTGTTAATAATTGATAAACCGGCTCCAGTCGATCCCAACGCCCATCTCGGTCCATCGCAAAATAACGTCCGCTAAGAGACGCAATCGTGGCAACAGGATAATCTTTTAATTGCTGATTCAAAGCACTGACACTCTGCAGCGCACTTTGTGGTGGTGTATCTCGGCCATCAAGAAACAAATGCAAGAATACGTTGTGAAATTTTTCACGGTGACACATGGCAAGAAAAGCAAAAAGATGCTTTTGATGACTATGCACTCCGCCTTCTGAGAGAAGGCCCATGACATGCAACGCTTTTCCAGATTTTTTTTGCTGCTGAATTAACTCCGTTAAAACTAAATTTTGCGCAAAATCACCCGCCGCGATCGCCTCGTTAATACGGGTTAGATCTTGATAAATCACACGTCCCGCACCAATATGCGTATGCCCCACTTCTGAATTACCCATTTGACCGGCGGGCAAACCAACAGCAGGTCCAGACGCTTCCAGAAGAAGATGTGGATAATGTTGCTGCCAACGGTCCCACTGAGGGGTATGCGCTGCTGCAATGGCATTATAAGCCAATCCATGATGACAACCCCAGCCATCCAAAATAACCAACACTAAGGGGCTATAATCCGTACGTTGGGATCCCATATCAAGTATGGGACATAATTTTTGGTGGTTTTGCGACATGATCTACTCCAAAATGATCCTTTGTTATTTTGCTGCAGGACTTAGGCAAAGCGCAAGATAAAAAATTTTAACGCCACACAATACGATATGAGCCTGATGCAGGATGAAGAGTATATTTTTACAAGTCTTCTTACTATTTTAGATTAAAGCAGTTAGACTATCGTCCATTTATTAATAGTAAGAAGAAGCTTGATGCTTAACATCCCCCAACATGTGGCGATCATTATGGACGGTAATGGTCGTTGGGCAGAAAGTCGAGGTCTAATGCGTTTTGAAGGGCACTCAGCGGGAATTAAAGCCGTTAAAACCATCCTAAAATCTTGCCTAGACATTCAAATTCCCGTATTAAGTTTGTTTGCTTTTAGCAGCGAAAATTGGCTTCGCCCTGAGGAAGAAGTTAACTTTTTAATGCAATTATTCCTTGAAACCTTGCAAGCTGAAGTGCAAGAGCTTAATAAAAACCAAATTTGTTTACGTTTTACTGGCGATCGTCAAGGTTTATCACCTGCTATTCGAGAACAAATGCACTATGCTGAAGAGCTAACAGCCTCAAACGAAGCTCTTACTCTAAATTTAGCGCTCAATTACGGTGGTCGTTGGGAAATCGTACGAGCTGTGCGACGTATTGCTGAAGATATTAAAACTGGGAATCTTGAAATTAATTCAATTGATGAACAATCCTTTGGTCAATATCTCACTACATTTGGCTTGCCCGATCCCGATCTTTTTATTAGAACTAGCGGCGAATCAAGAATCAGTAATTTTTTTCTATGGCAACTGGCTTACACTGAACTTTATTTTACCCCGACCTTATGGCCTGATTTTACGAAAGAAGAATTTGAAAAGGCCTTAATCTGTTTTCAAAAACGAGAACGTCGTTATGGTAAAACATCTCAACAACTTCATGAGCATAAAACATGTTTAGACAACGTTTAATTACCGGCCTCATTATGGCCCCATTACTTTTATTGAGTATTTATTATGCAAACTTAGTGTTGTTTACTGGTATTAGTGTAATATTACTTATCGCCTGCGGTATCGAATGGCTGCAACTCATTCCTGTCACTCATAAGCTCATCAAATTGATTTTTATAAGCTGCTTAATCATAACGATGATCTTAATTCGCGACGTATCTTATTATTGGCTGAAACTGGCTTTCGTTGTTTGGCCACTGATAGTCATGGCTCTTTGTTCCTTTCCAAAATCACAACGCCTCTGGGGAACCCCCCTTGTCGTGAGTCTCTTATCCGTGGTGTTACTCCCCTTATTCGCCCACAGTCTAATTTCTATTTATCAAATGCCTGATGGAAAAGCCTTAATTGTATACCTGTTGTTTCTTGTCTGGGGCGCTGATATTGGAGGGTATTGTTCAGGAAAGCTCTGGGGACAACATAAACTAATTCCAGCAGTTAGCCCAGGAAAAACTATCGAAGGCGTTATTGGAGGTAGTATTTTAACCGCCTTTGTCGCAGTATTAGCTTATTTTTATTTTCAACCCAACGCTGGTCTTATTCCCTCACAACGGGTCATACTCTGGATTGTCATGGCCATTTTCGTGTTTATCATGGCGTTGATCGGCGATTTATTGATGAGTATGTTAAAACGACGAGTTCACCTTAAAGATACTGGCAACCTTATTCCTGGACATGGTGGAATACTTGATCGTCTCGATAGCCTGATTGCAGCAGCACCAGCATTTTATTTTGCGCTTTGTTGGGGAAACCAAGGGATTTAACACCTATGCTCGTAACCTTCGTTTATTTTTTTATAGCATTGTTTCTATTAGTGACCATTCATGAATTCGGTCACTTTTTAACAGCTCGCTTATGCAACGTCAAAGTACTTCGGTTTTCTTTTGGTTTTGGAAAAACGCTGTTTCGTTGGCATGATAAACACGGCACCGAATATGTTTTTTCCATCCTCCCGCTAGGCGGTTATGTCAAAATGCTTGATGAAACGGAGGGCGAGGTTGTCGAAGAAGAACGTCCTTTAGCTTACAACAACAAATCAGTTTATGCTCGAATGGCTATTGTTTTAGCAGGACCACTGTTTAATTTTATTTTTGCATTTGTTGCTTTTTGGTTAGTTCTAGTCATTGGTGTTCTGTCACTTGCCCCTGTGATTGATGGCGTAATACCCAACAGTATTGCTGAACGTGCCGGCCTTTCTGCAAAACAGGAAATTATCGCATTCAATCAACACGCGATTAATAACTGGCACGACTTCCAATATGAATTAATTCCTAAACTTGGCAGCAATGAAACGATTCATCTACGCGTCAAATCAGCACAAGACAATCAGCAAAAAATCATTTCTTTGCCTCTGAAAAACTGGCACCCCGAGATGACGAACGATCCACTGACAACGCTCGGTATTATTCCTTTCATTCCGATAATTCCCCCTATTGTTGGCGAAATAATGCAAGACTCCGTTGCTAAGCACGCCGGATTTTTAACCGGCGATCTTATTATCTCTGTCAATGGCAAGCCAATTAACGATTGGCTTAAATTAGTTCACTTTGTAAGACGACACCCAAACTCTGAACTCATGTTCAAGGTTAAACGAAAAAACCATGTCAAAACAATCACACTAACAGCAGCGAGCCAAGAGATTGATGGCAAAACAGAAGGTTACATTGGATTGCATGCGCAACAGACCCAATTCCCCAAAAAATGGTTGCGCTTTGACCGACAAAATCCGTTAAAAGCGGCAAGTAGCGCTTTGCACCAGACGGTCAGTCTCACCTCAGCAACATTGATGATGATTGGTCATTTAATCACAGGTCAAATTGGCTTAACAAACCTTAGCGGGCCTATTGGTATCGCTCAAGGTGCCGGAAGTTCTGGCCGAAACGGCCTAACAAGCTATTTATCATTTCTAGGCTTTATCAGTATTAGTTTGGGGGTATTAAATTTATTACCGATTCCTGTTTTAGATGGTGGTCATTTTATCTATTACCTCATCGAAATGCTACGCCGTCGCCCTCTTTCTGAAAAAAGCAAAGCCGTGGGATTTTATATAGGATTTATTTTAATCGTTATGCTCATGTTAACGGCTGTTTTTAACGATTTTTCCCGACTTCTAAGATAAAATGCAACACAAATTTCTATTGGATGTAAAAAATAATGAAAATGGTTAATAAAAATAAAATATTGGGGATTTGTTATTCAACGGTAATTGCATTAGCACTTCAGGCACCAACAGCCAATGCATTTATCGTTCGGGATATTAAGGTTAATGGTCTTCAACGCGTCAGCGTAGGAACGGTGCTAAATTATCTTCCCGTGCAAATTGGTGAAGATTTAGAACCCAGCTCCACCGCCGATATCATTAGGTCTTTATATGATACTGGTTTTTTTCAATCCGTATCCCTTGAAAGGAAAGAAAATATACTGATTGTCAATGTGGTTGAACGTGCAACCATTGGCTCAGTGAATGTGATTGGAAACAAAGAGATCCCGACTGATAAATTAAAAGAGTTATTGCAACAAATTGGCTTATCCAAAGGGCACGTTTTTCAACGGGCCTCCTTAGAACATTTAGAAAAAGAGCTGAAACAAGCCTACAATGCCCGCGGCAAGTACAATGCCCGCGTCACAACAAAAATCACTCCATTGACTGAAAATCGCGTGGCAATCAACATTACCATTTCTGAAGGTCGTGTTTCCCGAATTAAAGAAATCAAGTTTATTGGTAATCACGACTATTCTAAAAACGAATTGCTCTCGCAAATGGCATTAACCACAAGTAACGTTTTTACTTATTTTACCAAGAAAGATCAATATTCTAAAGCCGAGATGGATGCCTCCTTAGAAGCACTACGATCTTTTTACCTTGATCGGGGCTATCTTAAATTTAAAATCGTTTCCTCTCAAGTGATGTTATCCCCCGACAAAAAAGATGTTTATATTAATATTCACCTTGATGAAGGACCTCAATACCATTTCTCAGGTTATGCCGTTGTTGGAAAAACAATTTTGCCTAAAAAACAAATCGACTCACTAATTTTAGTCAAAAAAGGCGAAATTTTTTCACGAAAAAAAGTCACCGAAAGTAATTCCGCCATTGGATTGGCCTTAGGTGATGTTGGCTATGGATTTCCAGTCATTAATGTCGAACCTCGTGTTGATGAAAAAAATAAAGAGGTTTTTATCACCTTTATCGTCGAGCCAGGCCGCCATGTTTACGTGCGACACATTAATTTTCATGGCAACACTAAAACAGGGGATTACGTACTGCGCAACGTCATTCGTCAAAATGAGGGTTCCTTGCTGTCACTGCACAATATCAAAGAATCTGAGCGTCGTTTACGTTTATTAGGATATCTTAAAGACATTGATATTAAAACGAATCCCGTCTCAGGAACCAATAATCAAGTCGATCTTGATGTAAACCTCGAAGAAGCCCCCGCTGCTGAGGCAAGCGCTTCCGTAGGGTATGGAACCAACGGACCACAAGTCACTGCCGCACTTAACCATCATAACTTTATGGGATCAGGCCGTTCTGTTGGTCTTGGTTTTAACGCCAGTTATTGGGGTGAAGATTATTCCTTTAACTATTATAACCCCTTCTATACCCAAACAGGTGTTGGTCGAGGATTTAATCTGTATTATCAAACACTTGACCCTAAAAAACTGGATGTGAGCGCCTACGCCTCTGATCGTTTTGGCGGCGATGTCACTTACAATATTCTGGTGGGTGAAAAAAGTAGTGTGCAGTTAGGCTACGGCTACCAAGATTTAAATATTAATTCACCAGGTTCAGTGACACAAATTCAGAATTTCGTCAATCTTTATGGACGACATTTTCAGGAAATTCGCTTAATTGGCGGCTGGAGTCGCAATGCTTATGATCAATTCCCTTACCCAACCCGTGGCGTCAATCAACAACTCACCGGATTAGTTGCTTTGCCCGCCACCGCTCAGTCGCTCTCTTACTACAAGGGATCTTACATGACTCATTGGTACCAACCCCTTTTTAAAGGCCTTATTTTTACGGCCTTAGGTAATGTGGGCTACGGTAATCAATTTGGTGATCAAGGTTTACCTGTTTATGAAAACTATTACGCAGGGGGTATTGCTCAACCAGGCCAAATACGGGGTTATAAAAGCTTTTCTTTAGGTCCTAAAGACAGCAATGGCAATGCTATTGGTGCGAACTTTCTCATCAATGGAACTGCTGGAATTATTTTACCTTACCCCTTAAGTCGCGACAACATTAGAACCACCGTCTTTGTTGACGCGGGTAACGTTTTTTCAAATGGCACACCCACTGCCTTACGTGGAACAGATCCAGGGCCTATCCGTTATTCAAGCGGTGTATCATTTGAATGGCGCTCACCCATGGGTCCTTTAGCCTTTAGTCTTGCAAAAGGCTTCAACAAACAAGCGCTTGATCGTGAAGAGCCATTCCAATTCACCATTTCTTCAGGTTTTTAACGATTTCACTTCTTCACAATTGAGTTGAAAATGTTCAATCAATTGTGAAGAGGATGTCGCAAGTCCCTAAAAATTATGTTAGCATCATACACTTTAATTTTAGTGTAGGAATTAATCATGAAACGTCTTAGCAGGCTTATGGTTGGTCTTCTTTTTGCAATAAGTTTTAACAATCTTTTTGCGGAAGGAGTCAAAGTTGGTGTTGTTGATTTACAAAAAATCATGCAAACATCATCTCAAATGAAAGTCATTCAACAAAAATTAGAAAAAGACTTCAAACCACGTCGAGATAAATTAGTTGCCATGGAAGATGGTTTAAAAAAAGACATGGAAAAATTTAAACGTGAAAGTGCAGTCATGAACGACACTCAAAAGAAAGATCTTGAAAAAAAGATCATTGCAGCACAACAATTATTTGAGCGACAAGGACAACAATACCAACAAGAATTGAGCACCGCTCACAATGAAGCCATGGAAGGTCTTTATAACAAAATTAGAGCCTCCATTAAAAAAGTCGCTGAAACACAAAAATATGACATCATCTTACAAAAAGATGCTGCACCATTCAGCGTTGATAGCCTTGATGTTACACCAGACGTCATCAAAAATATTGGATAATGACGTCATGTAATCTCTGCCTTTGTTGTTTTGACAAAGGCAATAACGAAAAACCAACTATTTCATCCCCGTAATTAAGGGGATGTTTAAGAAATAAGCTTCCTCTGCCATCAAAGGAAATTTAGTTTATTGATAATAATCTACTACGTGGAAAAATCATGCAATGCATTGATATTAATAAAATTCTTAAAATGCTGCCCCACCGATTCCCCTTTATTCTAGTGGATCGTGTTATTGATTATCGCCCCTTGGATCATTTAACCGCCATAAAAAATGTCACCATCAATGAACCTTTTTTTACTGGCCACTTTCCTGAAAATCCAATTATGCCAGGGGTGCTGATGTTGGAAGCCTTAGCGCAAGCAAGTGGGATCTTATCGTATCTTTCACGACCGGAAGAAACCAACAGTGATCTTATTTATTATTTTGCAGGCATTAAAAATGCAAAATTTAGACATATTGTTACACCAGGCGACCAACTCCATTTGAAAGTAAAATTCATCAGTAGCAAACAAGATTTCTGGCGTGTACAAGCTGAAGCTTATGTGGATGAAAAACTAGCCTGTTCTGCAGAATTACTGAGCGCTGTTAAGGAAATTAAAAAGTGATCGATGAACAAGCTATAATTCACCCTCGTGCAAAATTAGCTGCCGGGGTCTCTGTCGGTCCTGGCAGTGTTATTGGGGAAAATGTCGAGATTGGTCAAAACACCTGGATAGGCCCTCATGTTGTCATTCAAGGCCCTACGAAAATTGGTGCAAACAATAAAATATTCCAATTCGCTTCGGTTGGTAGTGATCCGCAAGATTTAACTTACAATGGCGAACCAACTCGACTTGAAATTGGCGATAACAACATTATTCGCGAATTCTGCATGATCAGCCGGGGAACCACCAAGGGCGGTAGTATGACCCACATTGGCAATCATAATTTTTTGATGGCTTACTCCCATGTCGGCCATGATTGTCGAATTAGCAACAACGTTATTTTAATTAATTACGCTGCGCTATCAGGACATGTTGATGTCGAAGATTATGCTATCATCGGCGGGTATGCTGCTATTCATCAATTTTGTAAAGTTGGGGCTTATGCCTTCGTGGCAAGAGCAACATACGTGACTAAAGATGTTTTACCCTACGTGATGATCGCAGGAAGCGAAACCTCCGCCTGCGGAATCAATACGGTAGGTTTACGACGACGAGGATTTTCATCACAAGCTATTGATAATCTACGCCGTGCTTATAAAATAATTTTTCGTAAAGGATTTACAACACAAGAAGCTATTGCGGAACTTGAAATCATGCAAGCCGAATGCCCTGAAATAATTCCTTTAATCGACGGACTGAATCAATCAACACGTGGGATTGTTCGTTAACCTTAATATTACGATAAGCACTTCATGATCGATATCGTAATAACACTAGAATATGAGTAGTAGATTATGCTTGACCCTCATTTATTACGCGATAAAACAGACGACGTTGCAAAGCAATTAAGCTTGCGTGGTTGCACCTTCGATGCCCGTGCTTTTAAAAAGCTAGATGATCAACGTAAAACCATGCAGATAGCAACCCAACGTTTACAAAACGATCGTAATTTGCGATCGAAAGAAATAGGTCTCGCCAAAGCGCGTGGTGAAAATATTGAGGCCATGCGTCAAGAAGTAAATACTCTTACCACCGAATTAGAAACAAGCAAACATAAGCTTGAACAAATATTAAATGAGATAGACGCGATCTCACTAAGCTTACCTAATATTCCGCATGAATCAGTCCCTGTTGGTCGAGATGAAACAGAAAATGTTGAGCTAAGACGCTGGGGAAACATTCCTTCTTTTGATTTTACGCCTAAATCTCATGACGACTTGGGAGAGGCTTTGGGCGAGCTTGATTTTGAACTTGCTGCCAAAATCACGGGCAGTCGATTTGTTGTGATGAAAAATAATCTGGCAAAATTGCACCGAGCGTTAATCCAGTTCATGCTGGATGTGCATACCACAGAACATGCTTACCAAGAAGTTTCTGTACCTTACCTTGTTAACGCACAAAGCTTACTAGGAACAGGACAACTTCCTAAATTTGAAGCAGATTTATTTAAATTAGCCGGAGATCAACCTTATTATTTAATTCCCACCGCCGAAATTCCTGTGACTAACATAGTACGTGATACTATTCTTACCGAAGAAAGCCTGCCAATTCAATACGTTTGCCATTCGGCTTGCTTTCGAAGTGAAGCCGGCTCCTATGGTAAAGATACCAAAGGCATGATACGACAACACCAATTTGAAAAAGTTGAGCTTGTTTGCATTACGACGCCTGAGCAATCTTTTGCTGCTCTTGAATCATTAACTCATCATGCCGAGATGATATTACAAAAACTACAGTTGCCTTACCGTGTTGTTTCACTGTGCACAGGTGATCTCGGTGCAAGCTCTGCAAAAACCTACGATTTAGAAGTGTGGTTGCCCAGTCAAAACACCTTCCGTGAAATTTCATCCTGCTCTAACATGACCTCTTTTCAAGCGCGCCGACTCAAAGCGCGTTATCGCAATGCTCAAAAAACATCAGAAATTGAATTAGTTCATACTCTCAACGGCTCAGCCTTGGCGGTAGGTCGAACCTTAGTCGCCATTATGGAAAATTATCAGGACAACAATGGCAATATTAGAATACCTGATGTTTTACAGCCTTACCTGAATGGCCTAACCCTTATTCAAGCTTAAGAAGGTCACATACCTACCATTGTTGTGTTAAATTTGACAATAACTTCCAATAGCAATGGTTCGAGCATGTGGCAAGCTGTAAAACTCAATATTGAGATTCATCGAATAATTACGCATTAAAAATTCAAACAGTTTTTCCTGCCAAAAGAACATCAAGGTCCGTTTTTCTTTTGAAGCCATAATATTCGAGATTCCCACTAAATAAGTTGCTGTCTCCACATTCACACGAAAAGGAAGTAATTGATTATCATTCATCACACGCAACGCGTATGGAATGGCAATATCATCCATAAATCCATAGTGCAGCGTGAGCTGATACAGCCTATTCTCAACGACCTTCCACTCAAAACGTGATTGCAACGCCACATGAGGCACATTTTCAACAAAATAATTCACCATCAAAATATGCTCTGGAATAGCTTGACTTAGCTGAAAAAAACGCAAAAAACTACCTCCACAGGTATCATAAAGATCGGTAATACAAATCGCTGTTGATCCTGAAAGTTGATAGTAGGAGTCATTATTTAATTGCCTAACTAATTTTGAAATATCTTTTTCTTTCAAATAAAAGTTACTTTTCAAATACTGCAATCCACGACTCCACGTGTACATCACAAAACAAACCAACAAAGCAAAACAAACCGGAAGCCAGCCCCCTGTTTTAAATTTCTCTAAATTCGCGCCAAGAAAAAGCAAATCAACTAAAATAAACCCAACAAACACCAACAAAGTATACGCAAGTGACCAATGCCATACTTTTCGAGCAGTATAAGCAACCATCACCGTGACCATTAGCATCAAACCATTCACTGCGATACCATAGGCATGAGTCAAACGACTTGAACTTCCAAACATCAAAATCAGTATGACAGTTCCTATAAAAAGAAAAAAATTCACTTGTGGAATATAAATCTGCCCACGTCGCTTTAATGAAGTTTGAATAATAGGCAGTCTCGGGTAAAGACCGAGTAACACAGCTTGTTTGGTCATTGAAAAAGTTGCCGAAATCACCGCTTGAGAAGCAATGACCGTTGCAATGGTCGCAATTAAAAGCAAAGGAAAATAAAACCACGACGGCGACATCATATAAAATGGATTACTAATATGTTCAGGATGCATCAGTAAATTTGCACCTTGGCCAAAATAATTGAATAACAAGCATGGAAGAGCAACAAGAAACCAACTGTATCGAATAGGAGTTTTGCCAAAATGGCCGATATCGGCATACAAAGCTTCGCCACCGGTCACCACCAAAAATATCCCCCCTAATAGAAAATAAGACTTCATTCCGTTACAACGAAAAAACTCATAGGCATAATAAGGATCAATAGCATACAACACGACCGGATTTTCAATGATTTTTATCAATCCTAAGAACGCAATGGTCATGAACCAAATAAGAATTAAAGGACCAAATGCATTGCCCAATATTCCAGTACCCTTTGATTGCACTGCGAACAATAACCCTAAGATCAATATCGACAGAAAAATCACCTTATTTTGCAACGACGGTGAAATCACTCCCAACCCCTCAATAGCGCTCATCACTGAAATAGCAGGGGTTAACATTCCGTCGCCAACCAAAAGGCCAGCTCCAAAAATAGCGATAAGATATAAAAATCGCTGATGAACTGTGTTCTTTTGTTTTAATAACGCCAATAAAGCAAAAACTCCGCCTTCACCTTCATTGTCCGCGCAAAAAATAATCCCCAAGTATTTAATGGAAACAACAAGAATTAATGTCCAAAAAATTAAAGATAACACCCCCAAAACATCAGTCTCATTAATTGCAAGCCCTGCAAGTGTCTCACGCATGGCATACAGTGGGCTTGTGCCAATATCTCCATACACCACCCCCAATGCTCCCAAAATAAAGGGCGGTAACTTATTTTTATAAAACATGGAATCCTTTACCATAAGGCCTTTGTTTAACTATAACTAAACATAAACCTCAACTGCAAATTTATTCTAGATATGAGATACGTTAGAAAATTGCCAAATCATAACGGATGCTGGATAATGACATAAGTGCTAGTCTAAAAAAAGGAGTGGGAATGTCTGTCTACAAGGCTGTACAGCAAGCAGGAATAACAAGTCTCTTATTATTGTTTTTAACAAGCTGCTATCAACCTCCTTATAATAATTTTCAGCCCTATAACGGCATACCACCGAGTGCTCAAGGAACACCTATCAAAGCGTATCTTGGAACTCAAGTGAGCCTTCTCAAGCGATTACGCGCCAAGGATATTCAATTTATACAATACGGAGATACTTCAACCCTTATTGTTCCAACGGATCGTTATTTTGTCTTTAATAGTCCACAACTGAATGAGCTATGCTATCCCGGCCTTGTTTATATTGTACAACTACTAAAACAGTACCCTGACAGTACTATCTATGTGGCCGGTTTTACCGATAATGTTGGATCACGTTTTTCAAAAAATGAGCTCACGCAAGATCGAGCTGAGGCTATGATTACTTACTTATGGGCTAACGGAATAAAAGCAAAGCGTTTAAATCCCGAGGGTTATGGGGATAAATATGCTGTTGCCGATAACCATCTCATTCACGGTAGTGCTCAAAATAGGCGCTTAGAAATTCAATGGTTCAACGACCCCAACACTCCTCGAGTGTGCTGCCTTGAGGATAAATAAATTAATATGAACTCGCGATTTCTTGGAGGAATCCTTCTTATTGTTGGTACATCAATCGGTGGCGGCATGTTGGCTCTTCCTATTGCCAATGCCAGCACTGGATTTTGGCAATCATCACTATTTTTATTTCTCTGTTGGGCAATGATGACATTAGGCGCCCTATTTATATTAGAAGTCACTCTGTATTTACCCCCTGGAAATCACATGATTTCTATGGCAGGCGCAACGCTCGGAACACCAGGTCTCGTCATAGCCTGGCTAAGTTATCTTTTTCTACTATACACCTTGCTTTGTGCTTATATTTCAGGTGGAGCCGATGTATTTGGTAATCTAGCGAGTTACCTCAATATTCATTTAACTGCTTGGCAAGCCAGTCTTTTATTTACATTCGTCTTTGGATTAATTGTTTATCGCGGTATTCACAGCGTTGATCTGGTTAATCGTGGTTTAATGTTTGGCAAACTCGGCATTTATGTATTGCTGGTTATTTTGATTACCCCCCATACTAACATGCACTATTTTGAAGCTGGTAATTATCGCTTAATCACCAGTACCGTCATGATCTTAATAACCTCATTTGGATTTGCCATTATTGTGCCCAACTTAAGAGTCTACTTTAATAACGATATCAAGACATTACGTCAGGTTGTGCTTATCGGCTCCTTTATTCCTTTATTATGTTATATCGCTTGGGATGCGGTCATTATAGGAAGTTTGCCAACACAAGGTGAACACGGTCTTGCTGCACTCATGCATGCTTCACGCCCTACCAGCTCATTAGCATTAACTCTTACCAACACCATCAACAACCAAATTGTAACCACGTTATTTAATACCTTCACGTCGATTTGTATGTTAACTGCTTTTTTGGGTGTCTCTTTATGCCTAGTCAGCTTTTTTGCTGATGGACTCAAAACTGCACCCCAAGGTCGTGATGGATTAGGTTTAATATTGCTCACATTTCTACCACCATTGGTGCTTGTATTATTTTACCCCGGCGCCTATATTTACGCCTTAAATTATGCAGGCATCTTTTGTGTTATTTTATTATTACTGCTGCCGGCACTCATGAGCCTTGTCGGCCGAAAAAAATTCACGTCTCTTTATAATGTTCCTGGTGGCCAATTAACCGCTTTAATAATCATTGCCCTTTCTTTTATTTTATTATTCAATGCATTATTTAATTTTTAATGTCAATTTCCAAGAACGTCATCTCAAAAAACATCACGAGTATCTCATCAACATTTAATTTTAAAGATCTCAATCTTAACCAGGGGTGGCATGACAGGAGCACGAAACGCTGATCGTTTAAGTTGCAATTTTTCAAACCAAATGATGAATAAAATTGACAATGCTTTGATCGCATCTTAAAATGATCCTGTACTATTTTTAATCAAAGGTCCGTAGATGAAAAACCCTAAACTCTTGGGTGGAATATTACTAATTGTTGGAACCTCCATTGGCGGCGGAATGCTTGCATTGCCGGTTGCCACCGCCTCTGCAGGATTTACTAATTCGATTCTCTTTCTCGTGCTCTGTTGGTTCATCATGACCATCGGTGCTCTATTAGTTCTTGAAGTCAATATACGACTCCCCGTTGGTAGTAATATGGTTTCAATGGCTAAATCAACCTTAGGTCTTCCAGGACAAATTATTGCCTGGGTTACTTATCTTCTTCTACTCTATACTTTGCTTGCTGGTTATATTTCTGGCGGAGGTGATGTACTTCATGGCTTATTACAACATCTTCATCTGAATTTACCCGATTGGCTACTGTCCGTCCTATTTACAGGTCTATTTAGCCTCGTTGTGTATAGCGGAATTCAAGCGGTAGATTATGTTAACCGCGGCTTCATGTTTGGGAAACTAGGCGTTTACTTGTTGTTAGTTCTCATTATCAGCCCCTATGTTCATTTTACGGCATTAGGAGAAGGATCGGTCAAAACAATAACAGGCAGTTTAATGATTTTGATCACCTCCTTTGGCTTTGCCTCCATTGTGCCTAGTTTACGCGAATACTTTAATGATGATATCGTGGCTCTGCGTAACGTTATTATATTTGGCTCTTTAATTCCTTTGACCTGTTACATTGTCTGGGATGCTGTCATTATGGGTGTTGTCGCTCGGGAGGGACAACATGGTTTAATTGCATTAAATACAGCGAAACATATGACCAGTGACTTAACTGATGCACTCCGTGCTGCGGTTCATAATCGTTGGATTACTGGTTTTTTTAATTTCTTTAGTTCAATCTGTATGATTACGGCTTTTTTGGGTGTCTCTATGGGTTTGTTCGATTTTCTCGCTGACGGTTTCAAACTCAAAAAAACAGGTTTGCAAGGTAAAATTATATTAGCTCTTACTTTTCTGCCCCCCCTGGGAATAGTACTATTCAACCCAGGGATCTACTTGCATGCCTTATCTTATGCAGGAGTTTGTTGCATTATTTTATTACTGCTTATGCCTGCTGTGATGAGTTGGCGGGGACGATTATCTGAAGAAAACAACACAAGAATCATCCTGGTACCCGGCGGTAATATATTACTGAGCATCATTATTGTAGTCGCATTCTATTTATTAACATTGGCTATCTGATCTTGCCCCAAAACATCGGACACTTTGCTAAGCGACCATTTTAACTTCGAACAACTCAGGTATTTTGTAACCAATTGTCGAATTAAGCCGTTTGCGATCGCAATAGACCCATTCAATCTGAAGGTACTGGTTTTATCGTTTGAAAATTATCATTAATTCGTCCACGAAGTGAGGGGGGCATTTCTGAAATGGTTTCATCAAAAAATTTACATATCGATTTTTTTAAAATACTTTACGAATTTAAAAAATACATTATTTTTAACATTTTCATTCATTACCTTCCATAGTCGTTCTATACTCACATTGAGCTCTACTAACAGATTTTACTCTCTTAGCGAGGTGTCCGACAAATCAGGGCAGGCGAATTACAAGCAAATGTCATAAATTGCAAAAACGGCAAGCGATTTCAACGTTGCTCCTATATACTATAGAAAAAGTACAACAACCGTAAAATAAAAAAGATCGACGCAGTCGAGGTCACTTCGTCTGTCTTAATGCAATTAAAACTTGATGATATTATGAATAAAAAAAAACCATTTTTAAAATGGGCAGGGAACAAGTATCGTTGTTTAGAGCAAATTCTTGGCTCATTACCCCACTCCAATCGTCTTATCGAGCCTTTCACCGGATCAGGGGCTGTATTTTTAAATACAAGCTATTCCCAATATTTACTTGCCGAACAAAATCATGATTTAGTCAACTTGTATCAATTTATTAAAAAGGAAGGTATTTCATTTATTGACTACTGTGCTCCTTATTTTTCGGAACAGAGCAATAATGAATCTTATTTTTATCAAATAAGAACACTTTTTAATAGCAGCACTCAAACTCATCAAACAAGGTCACGTGCGGCTTTTTTTCTTTATTTAAATCGACATGGGTATAATGGGCTCTGCCGTTATAATCAACATGGCCAATTTAATGTTCCCTTTGGACGATACATAAAGCCTTACTTCCCTGCCAAAGAAATGCTTGAGTTTCATAAACACTGTCAACATGCTAAATTTATACAGGCTGATTTTCGTAAAACATTCGCTTTAGCGAAACCTGGTGATGTAATTTACTGTGATCCGCCCTATGTTCCCTTATCAGAAAGTGCCTATTTTTCAGCTTACACTAAAAAGATTTTCAGTGAAGCCGACCAAATTGCACTTGCAAAGCTTGCAATCAACACCGCTAACAAAGGTATCACTGTTATTATTTCTAACCATGATACCGAGTTCACACGCGCTCAGTATCAACAAGCCACGCTGATTTCTTTTCCCGTAAAACGCCTAATTAGTTGTAAGGCCTCTGAACGAAAAAGCGTGCAAGAACTTATCGCAATCTTTAAATGATTGGAATCATTTTGAGCATTTTGAGAGCGGCCTATCCCTCAAAAAAAAAGCCAAAATTGTCACCAACAATAACGAAATGGGCAACACAGACAAGGCTAATTGATAATCTAACACGGTATAAATAGCTTGGGTTCCGGGAACGCTGATGTTCACAAAAGTATCCAATAATTTTCCTACCAAAGGTTGAAATACAACTCCACCTAAAGTCACAATCATATTGATAGCAGCAAAAGCTGTTCCTGACAATTTTGCATCACTGCTTTCTTTACCCATCACAAAAACAATAATTTCGGTCGCACTGAATACCCCATAAAAAAATAAAAGCAAAATAAGCGAGGTATGAGATAAACCAGGATAGTACAGAACAATACTGATGCAAATTAAAGCCATGATTGCACCAAAAACGAGGGGAAAAACACGCCGTCCTGTTTTATCAGAAAAGTATCCCGCGATAGGAGCGCCAACAGCCCAACCCATAAACATGGCTGATATAGTTTGTGCAGCCTCAGTTTTAGTTAAATTATGAGCTAATTCTAAATAGTTCTTGCCCCATAACTCTCCAAAAACTGAAAGTGAGGTATATAAACAAGCTCCCACACAACCAATTAACCAAACCTGCGGTAAAATAAGTACCTGCACCACATTCGAAAAAAACTCAGGCAAAGGATTTTTATGCGTCACAAAACCCTGTGGCCCATCTCGAACAATAAACAAAATAATGAAACTTAATAAGGCACCAATAATAACGGTCAAATAAAGAACATGTGTCCATCCCATGGATTCAGAAATATCCGTTATCCTCACTTCACCATAAACCAAGCCAAGCATTGCAAGCGTTGTGATCAAACCTGCAACCAAAGAGAAATAACGGCGAGGCAACCAATGAACAGCTAGTGATAAAACACCAACAAAAGCAAAGGAGGAACCAAACCCGACAAAAAAACGGCCGGTACTCGCCACTGTGAGTGAAACCGTGTCCATAAACATCCACGAACCTATGGTGCAACACAAACAAGCCAGGGTGAGAAGACGCCATGGACCATATCGATCCATCAACATTCCAACAGGTAATTGCATTGGGGAGTAAGCAAAATAATAAAAAGCAGATAATCCCCCAAACGTTGTTGCTGAAACATGACCAAATGCCGCACTAATTTCACTTTGTAAAACACCCGGAATAATGCGTAATACAAACTCATAACAATAAAAGAAAGCGCCTACAGCACAAATCAAACTACCATGCAAAAGCTGTTTTGTGCTTAATGATTTAATTTGTTGTGTCGGCATAAGTTTCCTTCAAAAAGAAAGTTAAAATAACAGCCAAAATAATACCCAACGGAATCACAGACAAAGCAAATTGATAATCAACAGGCGTGTAGAATTGATGTAATTTATCGCCTGAAATATGCTGGATGATACCTACGGGTGCACGCAGTTTCAAACTAAAGTCAAGAAGATGACCGACAAAAGGTTGAAGAAACATCGCTCCAAGCATAACGATCATATTCACCATAGCCATGGCAGTCCCCCCCGCCTCCATAGGACTTAACTCACGGCCCACGGCAAATACAATACACTGCGAACTATAAAATAACCCGAGCAAAAATAAGAGCACATCAAGATTGAGCTCTGTTAATCCCGGCAAATATAAAACAGCAATCATCACAAGAGCCGCTCCACTCGCCCCGACAAGCAGCGGTGGTTTGCGTCGCTTAATATGGTCAGAAATAAACCCCATGAGCGGCGCCCCAACCATAAAGCCAAAGAAAATCAATGAATTTGCAAATCCAGCCGATGTATTCGTCAAGCCATGTGCATGTTCTAAATACGGAATTCCCCAAAGCTCTGCAAAAACAGTTGTTGGAAGATAAATTAGACAACCAATTAATCCATTAATCCATGTTTGCCGATTACGTGCAATGATTAATAAATCAATAATACTTTTACGAAAACTGGACACGGTTCCACTGTGTCGCTGGTATTTTTTTCGATCATGAACGCCGTACCATAAAATGATGGTCAGAAAAACTCCAATATAGGCACTCCAATCCACCGTTTGACGCCAACCAACATGCTCAACAAAAAAGCCCATGAGGTTATCACCAAGCATTGCACCAACAGTTCCTAATGCCGAGGCCATGCCTGCAACCATGGCTAATCTATCTTCAGGGAGCCAAATCGTTGCTAACTTCAGAACGCCAACAAAAGCAAATGCTGAACCAAAGCCCACTAAAAAACGTCCTACAGCAGCAATCCAAAAAATCGACGTACCCGCAAATAAGAACGTACCAATCACACATATCAAACAGGCAAACGTCAATAATAATCGAGGACCATAACGATCTAACAATACCCCAACAGGAATTTGCAAGGGCACATAAGCGTAATAATAAAAAGCAGACAAAAAACCAAAACCCGCTGCTGAAAGATTAAAATGCTCTCGCAACGGCCCCTCCATCACGCTGGGAGTAATGCGCAATAAATACTCATAACAATAATAAAAGGCGGCAAGACTACACACTAACCAACCCATCATTTTATAGTTTTTTTCACTCACAGTAGACAACATAGACTCCTTAACATTAGGAATAAGCCCTAGGAAAAGAACATGAACAATCAATTTTTATTTCGAATCCATTCGAAAATTATCCTTTCCGTCAAAAGAAAGGATGCATTCAATCTTTAGAAATAATTAAAATAACTGCGCAACACCCGTAGCAATGGCAGCCTCGGAGACGGCTTTAGAAACTTGCTCCCGCAAACGGGGATCAACAGGATTAGGTATAATATAATCACGACCAAAATCCCAAGATGTGACATTGGGGTAATTGGCCTTTACAACGTCAGGAACAGGCTCACGAGCTAATTTTCGTATAGCATCCACGGCTGCAACCATCATAGCATGGTTGATACATGTCGCACGAACATCAAGCGCTCCTCTAAAAATATAAGGAAAACATAAAACATTATTCACTTGATTTGGGTAATCGCTGCGCCCTGTCGCAATAATTAAATCATCACGACATTGATGAGCTAGCTCTGGCTTAATTTCTGGACTTGGATTTGATAACGCAAAAACAACAGGTTTTTTAGCCATGAGTTTCAACAAGTCCCCTGTCAACAAATCAGGTTTAGCAACACCAATGAATACATCCGCATCAATTAATGCATCGGCTAAAGTGCGTTGATCCGTATCGCGAACAAACTCAGACTTGTACAAATTAACATCACTACGGCCTGAATGAATAACCCCTTGGCTATCAAGCAATAACATCTTGCTTTTATTAGCCCCTAACTTGACTAAAAGTCGCATTGATGCGATCCCAGCCGAGCCGGCGCCAATACAAACAATACGCGCTTCAGATAATTTTTTGCCCTGTATCTCCAGAGCATTTAATAAGGCTGCGGCAATAACAATCGCAGTACCGTGTTGATCATCATGAAATACCGGAATAGACAACTGCTCAATCAATGCCTTTTCAATAGCAAAACACTCTGGAGCTTTAATATCTTCAAGATTAATTCCACCGAATGTCGGTGCAATTCGTCGAGCAGTCTCAATAAATGACTCAACCGTATCTGCGTCAATTTCAATATCAAAAACATCAATATCTGCAAAACGTTTAAATAAAACGGCCTTACCTTCCATGACCGGCTTGCTGGCCAATGGACCCAAATTGCCTAAACCAAGCACAGCAGTTCCATTCGTCATCACAGCCACCAAATTTCCTTTGGCAGTATAACGAAACACATCTTCTGGATTTTTTGCAATGGCTAAAACGGGTGCCGCAACACCCGGAGTATAAGCCAGCGACAAATCATTTTGAGAATTCGTTGGTTTGGTTAAGCAAAGCGCTAACTTTCCCGGAGTCGGAAATGCATGATAATGCAGAGCACGCTGCTGTAAATCATCGTTATTCACGATAATTATTTTTCTTCTGATTTGACTTGTGGTTTTTCAAAATGTTTATAACGATCACGGAATTTTTGAACTCGACCGCCAGTATCCACTAATTTTTGTTTACCTGTATAAAAAGGGTGACACAGAGCACACACTTCAATTGTTAAATCGCGGTCATAGGTTGAACCTGTTTGGAAAGTATTTCCACAGCTACAGGTGACGTTGATAGTTTTATACTCTGGATGAATAGAAGCTTTCATGAATAAATACTCTCTCTTTGCTTTCGAATATCGCTACCCAGACCCATGCCAGGCACCATATCCATTTTAACTAACCCTGCAATTGAACGATTGTAAGGGCACAAATGACCGCAAAGATTAACAGAATTAATTCATGAAATCAATTTTTTGAAAAGGCCTAACTCATGATCAAACTTGCAATAACTGGCGCATGATCGGAAGGGCGTTCGTGACGACGCGGTTCTTTGTCAATCACCACATCACGACAAGTCGATAACAATAATTCACTCAATAAAACATGATCGATGCGCGCACCATGATTACGACGAAATCCAGCCGCGCGATAATCCCACCAACTAAAGGCTTGCTCATCCCGATTAAAATGACGAAAACTATCATAAAGACCCAAATCCAATAAGGCCTGATACGCTTCACGTTCAGCAGCACTCACCAAAACTGAACCCTCCCATGATTTCGGATCGTGCACATCATCATCAGCCGGCGCAATATTAAAATCACCCACAACCACCAACTTAGGATAACGTTTTAACTCTGACTCAATATAACGACGAACTTTATTAAGCCATAACAATTTATACTGATATTTTTCTGAACCCACGTCAGCCCCATTAGGCACGTACAAATTAATCAATCGGAAGCCTTCAACTGTCACTGCCAAGACTCGACGTTGTGGATCATCAAAACAGGGGACACCGGCGCAACTATCCGTCAATGGATAACAACTAATTACCGCCACGCCGTTATACGTTTTTTGCCCTGAGTAACTGACATAAAACCCATGGTCTTCGAACACGCTCACAGGAAATTGATCATCCGTTACTTTGGTTTCCTGCAAAGCCAAAATACTCACACCACTTGTTTTGAGCCACTCCATCACTTGTTCAAGACGAACCTTGAGCGAATTGACGTTCCAAGTTGCTAATTTAATCATTCATCATCTCACGGTAATCTATCGTTAATGGTGCGTGATCTGAAAAACGCTGATCAATTTCAATCGACGCTCCGCACACTCGCTCAGCAAGTCCAGGCGTAATGACTTGGTAATCAATTCGCCATCCCACATTTTTTTCCCACGCTTGCCCCCGATTCGACCACCACGTGTAACGCTCAGGTTCTTGATTAATCGCTCGAAACGCATCAACAAAACCTAGCTCTCCAAACAACTTATCCATCCAAGCACGCTCTGCAGGCAAAAAACCAGAGTTTTTCTGATTCGCACGCCAGTTTTTTAAATCGATGGGTTGATGGGCAATATTATAGTCGCCACAAAGAATAATCTCTCGTCCTGAATTTTTTAAAGCACGCAAGGTTTCCGTGAATCGTTCAAGAAAATCAAATTTAACAGCTTGACGTTCATCACCGCTTGAACCTGAAGGTAAATAAAGTGAAATAACACTTAAATGATCATAGTCAAACTGCACATAACGCCCTTCGTTATCACACGTTGGAAACCCAAGCTGAGTTATAATATTCAGTGGTTTTTTTTTCGCATACAACGCAACGCCACTATATCCTTTCTTTTGGGCATCCACATACTCACAAAAATAACCTTGCGGACAAAAATAAGCTTCCAATTGCAGTTGAAAGCGCTGTGCTTTCGTTTCTTGAATACAGACAAAATCGGCATCTTGCGCAGTTAACCAGGCAAAAAATCCTTTCTTAGCAGCTGAACGAATTCCATTGGCGTTAAAACTAATGACTCTCACAATAAGGTCTCATTCTGGTTGATGGGTTCATTCTATGAATGTCATGAAAACAATGAATTTCATTCGAACATATGACTTTGGTGCAAAAAACACCCCAAAAACTCTGTTTTTCAAACAAAGAATATTATGGAATTTAAAACGTATCGTAAAGATATTTTAGACCATATTCTGCAGAAGATGGATAAGGGATTATTGAGGGTGTGGATTATTTCATCAAGATCAACGCCAGTTGCAGAGACAATTAGATGAGTCAGTTCGCTCATTTTCGAAAACTATTTCTTCAAATCATCCCTAAAGGCGAGGTCAATATGGTTGATTTAGAAGCAATTAAAGTCGAAACGTTGCCCTTGTTCATCAATCGTCATATTTTCGGCAAAATTTTATCCAACCATGACGGTAAATACCAATTCCAAGCTTTGAGCATTGCCATCGTCGCAGGAACTAAAATTGTTCGCACTAAAAAGGCATCGACAAAAATAGCAACCGCGATACCAAAACCAAAAGCCTTAACCATAATAACATCCGCAACCAGAAATGAACCGCAAAGGAAAATAACAATCAGCGCGGCACTGGTAATAATTCGACTACTTTTTTCAATACCAAAAACAATGCTTAGATTGTTATCCTTGCACGACTGATAAGACTCTTTAATTCGACTTAATAAAAAAACCTCATAGTCCATGGAAAACCCAAATAATGCACAAAAAATAATGACAACCAAACTAATATCCAACATTCCTTGAGGTTCGAAATTCAGCAAGCAATGCAAATAACCCTCTTGAAAGACAAGAACTAAGGCACCATAAGACGCGCTAAGACTTAATAAGTTCATGATAATGGCTTTGAACGGCAAAAATAACGAACGTAATAAAATAAGAAGAATGAAGTACGTTGAAATCATAATCCATAAGATGGCGTAAGGAAGACTATGCTTAATGCTCGCCATAACATCCATATTACTTACTGGCGCTCCCGTCAACTCTTGACTCACCTCTTTACCAATATTCATCTTACGAAGATCCGTAATTAACGTTTTAGTTTTAACTGAGTTAACCTGATAATGGCTTACGATCGTAATCACCGTAAAATAATGGCGCGTTGTTGTTTCCAATAGTTTTTTAATATCAGAGTTCATTTTATTTTTATGATTATTATACAACTCATAATATTGATTCTTTGTTAACTGAGGTGTAGTCGTCACAATACTGTTGATTTCACTTATTATCGGGTTTCGTTTTAACTTTGCCGTCAAATCAACCAAGTTGTCGATGTTTGTACGTGATAAAATGGAACCATGATTCGTTTTGATGATCATTGAAATAGGCGTTAACTCACTTTCTTTAAATTTTTCAGAGTAGGTATCAAAAAAATATCTACTTGCTGATTTTTCAGGAAAAATATGATAATCAGACACTCCAAATTTTGCGGACAAGAACGGATAACCCAATGTTAATAAAATAGTAAGAATGAAAAAGAAACAAGGGAATGGGTGATGAACCACTTTTTCGGCAACCCAATGCCAAGATGTCGATCGATTCGCTTTATTTTTTTTAAAGAGCCCAACGGATAACACATTGATACGCTGACCTAAGATTGCAAGAATGGCAGGTAAAAATAAAAGTGCTGTAATTAACGCAACAAATACCGCGGTTAATCCCCCAACTGCCACCGAAAATAAAATATTAATAGGAAACAAAAACAACGCGCTGAGACTCACCAAAACCGCCATTCCACTAAAAAAAACAGCTTCTCCAGCCGTGGCCTGCGTCACGGCAAGAGCTTCCGCGATACTTAGCCCATGGTCTAACTCATCTCTAAATCGACTCATGATAAATAAAGCATAATCAATACTCAAACAAAGCCCTAGCAACAGCGCGATATTTATCGTAAAAATTGAAAGCGAAAAAAAATGCCCTAAAATATAAAGCGTGGTCAAAATAAATAATGCACAACCGCCCCCAAGAACAATAGGAATTGTCGCCGCAACCAAGCTTCCAAAAATAAGAATCAACGTAATAATCGCAACAGGCGTTGCAACAAAATCCGCTTTGAAAAGATCACGTTGAGTTTGTAGATTTAAATTTTCTTGAAATAGAGGCTCGCCCCCCAGTTGCATCGTCATGTGCGATGGAGTTTTTATTGACGCTTTAAATTTTGCTAAAATTTCCCCGCTGAGCGGCTTAACACGCTTGACGATGACAACAACATAGGCACTGTGCTGATCTTTTGACACTTGCTGTGGATTATGACTTGGAAGAAAAATTTCGTGTTTTATCGGAAAATCTCTTAAACCCGACAATGATTTTTGTATTTTATCAACATATAACCGGTTGGAAGCATGCAATGTAGGGCTTGTATATATAATAATAAATTTATTCTCTTTGTTGTAACCCAGCGTCTTATCAAGAGTTTGCTGTGCAATAGCGCTTGCTGACTTTTCATCAATAAAGCCCGTGGTTTTGAAGCAACTGATAATATTTGGAGCAAATGGAACACACGCAAACATAAGGAATACCCACCAACCGATGATGTACTTTCGCCATGAGTAAATTAAAGTTCCCATTCGATAAAACGTATTGCTCTTCATTTGACTTATATCCCTTCTTTCATGTTGAAATCAGTTCATACCTTAAGTGGTGGTACTGCTCACCCATCGCACACACGTCATTCCGAGGTGTCGAAAGATCTTCTGAATGATGCTCAAAACTAATGACTTAAAATCGCTCGTCGTATCCTCCTTGGGATAACAAACAAGCCGTTACTTTTAAGTTTAGTAAAAAATGGAATATTTGCTTGCGTTGCTCTCCTATCACAGAGGCGGTTCTGCATTTAACATGGCGACTATTATGACCATGCCGCAATAGAAAGCAGAAATCATCGTTTCATCGTTGAGGGATTTCAGGGAAGAAAATTAATAACTAGCGGTCTCACCAAAAATCATGTGTTCGAAAACATTGAAATATATTACAATCAAAAGCGACTTCATTACACAATCGCTTAAAACAGGAGCCGCCATGCGTGCATCTCAATGGTTTTCCGCCACCTTAAAAGAAATTCCCAATGATGCGGAACTCATTTCCCATCAACTCATGTTAAGAGCAGGCATGATCCGCAAACTTGGTTCGGGTTTATACACTTGGCTACCCTTGGGGTTACGCGTTTTACGAAAAGTTGAACACATCATTCGTGAAGAAATGAATAGTACCCAAGCGATGGAAGTATTAATGCCCGCGGTACAACCGGCTGAGTTATGGCAAGAAACCGGACGATGGGACGCCTTTGGCGGTCAACTGCTCACCATGAAAGACAGCAACCAACGCGATTATTGTTTTGGCCCGACCCATGAAGAAGTCATAACTGATCTAGCGCGTCATGAACTACGCTCTTATAAACAATTACCGGTTAATTTTTATCAAATTCAAACCAAATTTCGTGATGAAATCAGACCTCGTTTCGGCGTCATGCGTGCACGCGAGTTCATTATGAAAGACGCTTATTCATTTCATTTAACTCAAGAATCCCTGCAAAAGACCTACGATGACATGTACAAAGCCTATAGTCGTATTATTGAACGCCTTGGGTTACGCTATCGCGCTGTCGAAGCGGACACCGGCGCTATTGGCGGCTCAGCATCGCATGAATTTCAAGTCTTAGCTAATTCCGGTGAAGACACTATTTTTTATAGCGATGGCAGTGATTATGCAGCTAACGTGGAACAAGCAACCTCATGGCTTCCCCCCCTCGGTAATCCTCAAAAGGCACCACCGATGATCTTAGTAGACACCCCCAATCAAAAAACCATCGATGACGTTGCAACTTACTTAAACGTGCCGCAAGAAAACACCGTTAAAACCTTGTTCGTTGAAGGTCGTGAGCATCCATTGATTGCCTTAGTATTACGAGGCGATGATGAACTCAATGAAGTAAAAGCTGCTAAACACCCGCTCATCAAAAAACCATTGCGATTTGCGGATGAAAGCCTGATTACCAAGCTCGTCAAAGCACCTATCGGTTCCTTAGGACCAATCAATCTTGATATTCCGGTCATCGTGGACCACGTTGCCCTCGCATTAGACTCTTTTGTGTGCGGCGCAAACCAAGCAAACCAACATTATCGCAATGCCGCCTGGGGCCGTGATGTCCAAGTTCGCGAAAGCTACGATTTACGTACGGTTAAAGAAGGCGATATTAGCCCCGATGGCAAGGGCCATTTGCACGCATGCCGCGGCATTGAAGTAGGCCATGTTTTCCAGTTGGGTGATAAATATTCTAATGCTATGAAAGCACAAGTTCTTAATGAAGAAGGGATTGCACAAACCATGCTGATGGGAACCTATGGTTTTGGTGTTTCCCGTGTGGTTGCTGCAGCTATTGAACAACACCACGATGATAAAGGAATTACGTGGCCGGCAAGCATTGCTCCCTTCCTGGTCAACATCATTCCCATCAATGGCCATCGTTGCGTCAACGTGATGCAAGAAGCAGAAAAACTCTATCAAGCCCTGCTCGAAAAAGGCGTTGATGTTTACCTTGACGATCGCAACGAACGTGCTGGTGTGTTGTTTGCTGACAATGATCTTATCGGCATACCACACCGAATTGTGATAAGTGATCGTCATTTACAAAATCACGTGGTGGAATACAAAGCCCGCAAAAATGATGACGTTAAAGTCATCGAACTTAAGGACATATTAAGCTTCGTTGAAGAACAACTATATACTCTTCGCACTTGATTTTTCGGCTGTGCATATAACGATGAAGCAAAACTTGTTACATCAAGCACAGCCAACGCGCCTTTTTTCGGTTCAAACAACCCTTGCATCTGACATCAAACCACGAAACGCTTACCTTCAACTCCAAAACTAAATATTGACCAAGCACTAAACCAAAATACTGCCCAATAATCGACGAGTATAATCCTGCTGTGGATGATGAAAGATTGCCTCACACGAACCAAACTCAACACAATGCCCTTTACTCATGACTAACACTTCATCGGCAAGATACGAGACCACCGCCATATTATGAGTAATAAATAAATACGACACACCAAACTCATCTTGCAAATCTTTCAGCAAATTCAATATCTGTGCTTGCACCGAAATATCCAAAGCACTGGTGGGCTCATCGCAAATAATAATTTCTGGCTCAATAGCCAAAGCACGCGCAATACAGATTCGTTGCCGTTGCCCTCCTGAAAACTGATGAGGATATCGCGATAAAGCATTTGCCGGAAGACCGACTTGCTCCATCAATTGTTTGAGTTTTTTTTGTATCGTTTTAGGCGAAACTCCTTGAGCCAACATGCCCTCTGCAATTAAATCATCGACGGTCATACGCGGGTTGAGCGATGAATAAGGATCTTGAAAAACCACCTGTACTTTTTTTCGGTATTCAATCGCATCATAGCGATTTTGCCACTCGATTTTTTTGCCTCGATAACGAATATCACCCGACGTGATGGGAACTAAACGAAGAATAGCTCGACTTGTTGTGGTTTTACCACAACCGGATTCACCAACCAACGCCAAGGTTTTACCTTTCTTAATTTGAAATGAGATGCCATCAACGGCTTTAATCGTTTGTTTTTTTCCTAAAAAATGGGCTCGTGATTCAAAATGCACACTTAACTTATTCACTTCCAACAACATCTCATCTTGTTGCACAACAGGAGTACGTGGTTTTGCAATCGACACCAAAGCGGATAAATCCGTATGCTCAGGGTAAAGATGACATCGAATAAGACGATTATCCACGGCTTGTAATGCAGGTTCATGAGTTTTGCATAAAGAATAGGCGTGAGCACAACGGGGATGAAAACGACACCCCTTGGGTAACACATCCAAACCAGGAACCGAACCGGGAATGGCCTCCAATCGAAAGGAGCGTTTCGAAAAACCAGGTCGCGACGCAACTAATTGCTGTGCGTAAGGATGCAATTCGCGCGAAAAAAATTCGCTCACAGTTGATTGCTCAACAATCTGCCCTGCATACATCAAACAAACTCGATCAGCTGTCGACTTAACCACACCCAAATCATGCGTAATCAACAACATACTCATTTGATAACGCTTTTGCAAGCTTTTGAGTAAGGCTAAAATTTGGGCTTGAATAGTAACATCAAGAGCAGTTGTTGGCTCATCCGCAATTAAAATTTCAGGATCATTGGCCAATGCCATGGCAATAACCACGCGTTGCTTTTGACCGCCAGACAATTGATGCGGATATTGCCGTAACCTTAATTCTGGCTCGCTCAATTCAACTTCATGAAGTAATTCTAACATCCGCTCGTGAAGAAGATGTCGAGACAATCGTTGATGCTGCAAGATAGCCTCAGAAAGCTGCTCTCCAATCCTAAGGACCGGATTTAAGGACGTCATCGGCTCCTGAAAAATAATGGATAAGCGCCGTCCGCGAATTTGCCGCATCATGGACTCAGGCAAATCCAATAAATCATCACCATTAACCCAAATATGACTTTTAAAATCATACACCGTATGTGGGGGTAATAAACGCATCAATGCTAAGGCCGTCAATGATTTACCACAACCGGACTCCCCTAACAAAGCCAGCGTTTCACCAGCATGTAAGGAAAAATCAAGACCATCTACAGCAATCAGTGGTTTTTTATCCGTTTGAAAAGCCACACTTAAGAGCTCAATCAACGCCGCTTGCGTCATGGGTCTATTCCTTCAAGATTAAAGCAAGGGATTAATGATCGTCGTCATTAAGTCGGCTAGCGCGTTCAAACACATCTTACGCGCCGAACTAGGTCGCCAATAGAGAGCGATTGTTCTTGTTGGCCACGGCTTCTCAAAAGGAATGACTGACAAATGTGTCGCCTTAACATCACGCGCAACCAATGCCGGCAGCAACGTGACACCATAACCGACCTCAACCATGAGACGTAACGTTTCAAGACTCGTCGCGGTAAAATCAGCATAATTCTCCGCTTGCACCAAATGACAAATCGCCATAGCCTGCTCACGCAGACAATGCCCTTCTTCCAACAGCATCACAGGGTAGGCTGTCAAAGCAGAAAGCTTAATCAACGATTGTTTTGCCATAGGCGCGTCTGCAGCGCATGCAAAATAAAAAGGCTCTTCATACAAATCGCGTTGAACAAAATCACCCGCAACAGGCGAGGCCATGATAGCAGCATCCAAGCCACCTGCCGCTAATTGGTCAATAAGAGTGGTTGTTTTTTCTTCAATTAAACCGATCTTTAAATTGGGAAATTGATGTTGAATCGCCGGTAACACCAAGGGCAACAAATAAGGTGCCACCGTAGGAATCACACCAAGACGTAAAATACCACGCATCGGATCACAAGCCGTCCTTGCTGCCTCTTTAAACTCAGCCACGTTCGCCAAGATATCCGTTGCACGAGCGAGTAACTCCCGTCCAATGTTCGTAATAAAAACTCGTTTATTATCTCGCTCAAAAAGCTCAACACCGAGCTCTTCTTCCAGTTTTTTAATCTGCATGCTCATCGTCGGCTGACTCACAAAGCAACGCTTGGCTGCCGTACCAAAATGTTCAACTTGAGCTAAGGTGACAAAATAATGTAAATCACGTAAATTCATTTTAAAAAGTTGCCTCTATCCTTGTTTACGCGTTATAGTCAAGTCCTTTTGATTCTGACTACCCCATTCAATGCCATCGATTAAGAGTCCATTATCGTCTACATCCCGTCTCACCATCTGGTTCGTGAGCGTCTCTTTTGTATTGTTTCAGTTTTTTCTGCAATTATCTTCAGGCGTCATCATTTATAGTATCATGACTGAAATGAAATTAAGCGGCTTCATCACGGGATTATTAAGTAGTTCGTTTTATTATGTCTATACTAGCCTACAAATACCAGTGGGTGTGTTATTTGATAAAAAAAACACTCGGAATTTATTAACATGGAGCGCTATTCTCTGCAGTGTTGGTTGTTTTTTATTTGCCCATAGCTATACCGTACCCCAATTAATAATAACCCGTCTTATCATCGGAACTGGCTCTTCCTTTGCATTTATCGGTCTTTCACAAACATTACGACAACATTTTCCTATACGACAATTTACATTCATGATTGGATTATCCGAAACACTAGGCTTTCTAGTCACTATGTTAGGTATGATTAGTCTTGGCCATTTTGTCAGCCTTTGGGGATGGCGAGTTTTTATGGAGGGTGCGGGTTGTGCCGGTCTCATCATTGCCATAAGCTGTTGGATCGTTATTCCAATACAAAGCATTGCCCCTCGGCCTCATCAACAATCAACCTTACAAAACCTTGTGCTAATTATTACTAATCCTATCTCATGGATTAATGGCCTTTTTGTCGCGCTTGGCTTTACGATGATCACTGTATTTGCTGCCATGTGGGCAGTTCCTTTTTTACAAATCAAATTACATTGCAGTCTCAACGTCGCAAGCACATTGGATGCTATGCTTTTTCTAGGTGCGGCATTAAGCTGTCCAATTCTAGGTTATTTTGCAGGCGCGGCTAAAAAACGAACACCCTTGCTGGTCGGCTCATCAATCATTACAGCACTATTACTTTTAGTGTTAATCTACACCCCTATTCACAATCTCATCTGGTGCGGCTTATTATTATTTTTAATTGGTTTATGTTGCGGTAGTTACATGGTCGCCTACTCCATTGCCAATGAAATAGCTCCCATCGACGCGCAATCAACAGCCACAGGATTTGCCAACACGTTGGCCACATTAAGTCCATTAATCCAACCCGTTATTGGGCGGTTTATTGATGCGCTGGATGCAATAACACCCCATCAATCACTGCAACATTATCAATATGCATTGACGATCATTCCTTTGGGATTATTCTTATCCAGCATCTTAGCCTTGTATTTACCTGAAAAAAAAGCTTGAGTGTTATTTTGCTGCCATCATCAAGCTAAGCAATTAATCTCGGACTCACTTCGTTAACTAAACTAGAAACCGTCTCTTGCAAACTATCGATTGTTTCTTCGGCTTGAGTTCTCTTAAAAAAGAACGGTGAAGCTTGACGCTCCTTAGTAACGAGTGAATAAATAAATTTAACACCTAAAGCAAGACCAACTGAAAGCACAGCAATGACAAGATTAGCAACGATGGGTTTCCACGCTTTATAATGACGATGCATCACATCATCTTCACTATGCACTCTATGAATAAAACGATCTTTAAACTCATGAAAAAGATTGATCCTTTGGTCGTCAGTTATTTGTTTATTCTGTGTCACAAAATCATCAAGCTCTTTTTTTAACTGATCAGCTAAAATTATCACAGCTGCACCATCTTGATCCTGTTTAGCCGCCAACATTTGCCCGTAATTTCGCATCACCGTGATTAATTGATCAAGACGAATAATTCGAGCATGGCAGCTCTTCGGTAAAACAGATAAGTCCCTATTGTCATCACTGACTGCGGCGAGAGGAACCTCCTGGAGCTGACAATAATCCGTCGGGACTTGGGAGTCTAAATCCATCAAGGTACACCAAGATTTATGAAAGACTGCCGCCCTGTGTTGATTTGCAACTAAAGAAACGCCTTGCTTAATTAAATCCCTTACTGCTTGACTGTTTCCGGTTTGTTGATACTGATCAAGGGAAAAAATCAACTCATTAATCAATCTTTTATTAGCCACCTCTTTCTCGGCACAACGACTGAGCTCTTGGGTACATCGACTCTTTAAACTAGCCACTTTTTTCGCTCTTTCGACAATGCGCCGTCCTAATTGATCATTAGCTGCAGAAAAAATCACTTTTTGAGCATTCATATGCTCATCAGCGTCAGCGTGATCCGTAAATGATACGAGTTCACGAAGCTTCTTAACCGCTGGCTGTTGTGCAATCAACGCGTCCATCTCTTTTAAGAACTGTTGATTCTGTTCGTGGGTTGTTATTTCTTCGTTCCATCTTAGGGCCAAAATCGCATCCTTTGTTAAGGTATAATAACGTTGCAACAAGCGACGACCTAACTCCGAAACCTCTTGCGATAGAGTTTGTTGGTGTTCTAAAAGCTCTTCAAAATGCACGCGACTCAACGTTAAGTCCACATCTTGAGAAGTCACCTGATTCGAGAGCTGTTCAATCATGCTTTGTTGCGTATTCAGTTGTTCAATCAATGAAATCAATGACGTGATTTGATCCTCAGCAGGACAAGACTGCGGTTGTAATTGCTCAAAAAAGGATTGTGCCGATTTCATTTCAGACGCCACCTCGATAAGTTGTTGAACAAAAATGGCTTCCTGATCATATTTTTTTTGACACTCAAATTGGTCAATATGTTTATTGATGTGATCAATAATCTGACATTCCTTATCCAAAACAACACCTAACCGACTAAAATCTTGATAACCATGACGAAGCTTTTCAATCGCAAGATTTTGAACGTGGGTCTGTTGCAGGTGCGTCGTAATCGTCTCGAGCTGTGAATCAATCTTTTTCGATAAACTTGAAAAACTCTGAGAAAATTCTTCTTCAGATGGATTTCTTCGCCAAAAATTCTCTTGACGATCACGATAAATGTTCCAAACTGAAATTTTATCTTCTAACCCAACTAAAACTAAGAGCCTATTAAATCCCAAATGAGGCATCGTTGCATCATCATCCTTAAAAAATGGCATTTTTTCTATTTCTTTAAAAGGAATTTTCTTTTCTTTTTGAAATTGAGAGAGAAGCTGTTGAACTTGATTAAGAGCCATCTGCTGCGTTAACAATTTGTGCACATGTTGATCATGGCGTGTTTGCTGATTTAAGTAATCAATATTCATTTGTTCTCTTTGCTTTTGAAAAAAGCACCTATATTCTGCAAGATCTAATGGCCAATTTTCTACATTTTGCAAATGTTGGCTGCAAATGGTGTGTGCTTCATCTCTTAATTTATCAACCCGTTGCTCTACCTCACGCAGCAACTTTGTTAAATCATCTACCGATTTCACAGACTGATCGACATTTAATTGGCGTTGAATCTCAAGGATAATCTCTTGAGATTGAATTTTAGCTTTCTTCAAATCACTGCTGGTCGACGTCATTCGTTCGATGAGCGCAATCATAGGACTATGAATAGGAGTTGTGTCTCGAGAACAATTGCCTATTAACGACAAATCCACTGCATTTTGTTCGGAGTCAAGCTCTTGAAACTGGTCTATCTCATAGCTAATCAAAGCTTGTTGCGTCACAATCGAAACCAACCAGTCTTGTACCAACTGCTGACATAAACTTACGTGCTGAATAAGAGCCGATTTAATAGGAAGACAAGCAACAGCAGTGGCTGACTTATCTTCAACCACTAAGACATTATCAGGTAAAAACTCTTGAACATAAGCCACATCGAAATTTTTTTGATAATCCAATGCCAATTGCGTCTTGAGTTCGTCGTAGTTTTCAACTAAATTATTAATAGTCAGCGTCTCATACGAATCAACGCGCTGGGATAATTTCTGATTTAAATCATGAAGTTTCTGAATGCCGCTATCTATTTGAGCCAATTTTTCTTTTAAATCACTTACCGTCCTTAATTCGTTGACCTCTTGTCTCAATTTCTCCATCATCTCAGAACTTAATCCGTTAAACCCAAATTGTTGTGCATCAAGCATCATGTTGCCCAAAGCCTGCCTTTCGCATTTCACCAACTCTTCCAACAGCTTAATTCGAGCTTGTTCACTTTGAACAATGTTAGTTGTCGCATGATTTTGAAAATAATACGGTATTTGATCAGTTAATAAACTAAAAAAGCTCAAAAAATAATTAACATAATACGCCGCACCCGTCAGAGTTTCTTGACTTTGTTGTTGACCTTTATAATAGGTGAACAATTGGCACTGGTAATCGGTTGGGGCTTGGCTCTTATCAAGCTGCACAATGTAAGAATACCCGCCACATGCTTTTCTCACGGCATTACCTAATACAAACTCTGAATGTAAATCAATATTCAAGACTTCCGGATTTAAAAAAGGTAGTAATTCCGATAGATGAGCAGGACGTTGCAACATCAACTCCGCCATGAAAACTGCAAACTCCAGCGCCATAGGATGTGCAATCGTGAAGGAGTAATAGGGGTCAGTTTTAAACAACTCATGATCTAATGAATTAAGAACGTTGCTATCAACATCGATAGCCTTATAATTCTGGGCTAAAATACAATTTATAATTTCATCAAAGAGCACATCGACATCTTTACCAGGAATCGCGGCAAGCTTTTCTGTTAATTTATCTTTGACTTTATTTAATTCTTCGCGAATATGATGTTGTAACTGATCGTCGTCCTCAGACTCTTTTTTTGCCTTTTTAATTAGCTCAGGTAATTTTTCCTTGATTGCTTGAAGGAGCACTGCTTTTCGCGTAGGAAATTTTTCTTTTAAACTCCAAATGTTATTCACATCCTTAAGCATAAAAATGCCAATCTTAGGCGTCTTGTAATTATCAAACTGTTCCGAAAACGTATGCAATTTATTTAAAAAATCATCAATCACACTAATTTTTTCATGGGTATAGATTAATTCAGGAGTAATTGCATGTTCTTGAGCTGACTGACTTTTTTTATGATCACGAGGATATTTTTTTTTCAGATCATCAATTTTAAAACGGGCTGCGTTAATAATCTGCGCTAAAGGACTATCAATATAACGTTGCGTGGATGATGTTGAGATTCGTGGCCTAGGCATAGTACGCTCTTCAAGAAATGAATAATAAAGCAAACATTGTACTATAAAACACTCATGTGATCACTAATTAGACCAAAAAATCCTTATGAAAAATAAAATTTCCTGTTTTTTGCCGACACGACATGAAAAAAAATTATTACAACTCAAACTCTCACTGCACCAGCTCATACTGTGTAATCACACAAAAACCAGGCAATTTTCCATCAATTTGTCCGGCCGCAAGATGCCTATTTTCTTGTGTTGAATGCAGCGTATCTTTCAAAGTAAACATCAAACTAGGAAAAGGAATGCGAATATGCCATTCTCTGTCTTTTTCCATCTGTGCAGTCACAAACTGTGACATCGGCAAAGGAACTCCTTCCTCATTACGCCACCCCGCCATTGAGCCTCGTAAAGCATCGTTTCCAGATAAACTCACCGCATAAAATCCATGACCATTATTGAAGTCACAAAGGATAGCGGTGAAAGGGTGCGAAGCCAACTGTGGTTTATTTACCCACATTTGGCGAAACCAAGCTTTTTTAGCCGTGACAAATTCTTCATTATTCCCAGTTTGCAAATGACCGTTCAAATTTCCAGTTTGTCCAATCAATAAAGCGAGGCCAGAACGCAAGTCTTGTTCTTTAGTACCCACGCCATCCGGTTGGCCTAACATGTCTATTTTGAAATTAAAACCTTTATGTTCATGTTCTTTGACCCCAAAAACCCAACTGTTATTAATGGCGTTAAAACGCAGAAAAATGCGACCCACCTGCCATTGCAAACCATTTTGATTTTTAATCTCAGCTTCGCTCGTTTCATATAAAATCAACGCATTAGTTTGCGCATTAACCAAGACCGCATCGGCATAAAATCGTTCTTTATTTCGACGAATTTGAAAAAAATAGTGATACTGTTCACCGCTTTCATTCATCACCAGTCCCGAAAAAACCCAATCAGCCTGAGGTGCAGCAAAAATATCTTGTTCTAACTCTAAGGAAGGTCTAGCAGCAGCATTAACCAACATGGGTGCGGGTTCAATTTTTGAAACAGCAGAAAAACACGAACTCGTTAACAACATCACCGCTAAAACCCGAGCTAAATTTATTTTAAAACAAAACCAATTGATGACAATCATAAATGCAATAACCTTTCTAATTGCGGATGGGAATAAAATGACTGCCAAAAATCTTCCGACAATCTAGCCTCAACAGGTAAATAAAACCAATGTTCACGTGCAAATTCCTGACATTTCACAGCATCTTTCTCTGTCATAATCAGTATTGATTCATTAAGATTCAAATCTTTCGGCTGAAACAAATAGTGATCAGGGAATGGGTACTCATGCACCACTAAACCAAGCTCTTTCAACGTTACAAAAAAACGAGATGGATTACCAATTGCAGCCACGGCAGCAACTGATGTTCTAATCGACTCTATAGGATAAGGCTTCCCCGTCACCAAATTAACTAAAAACCCCGGTTGCAATGTCATGGCATGTTCTTTGAAACCATAACAAGCTAATACTTGATCTTTTTTTGTTCCATTAATGACAATAAAATCACTGTGCTTCAGCCTTTGAGAGGTTTCGCGCAAAGGCCCTGCAGGTAAACACCAACCGTTACCAACCATGCGTGACCCATCAACAACCACAATTTCAATAGCGCGGCCCATTGCATAATGTTGTAAACCATCATCACTAATAATAATATCGCAACCCTGATTATTGGTTAAAAATTGAACCCCTCGAGATCGATGAGGATCGATGACGACCGGACAATCAGTGCGCTTTGCAATTAATAAGGGCTCATCGCCAACCTCGGCTGGATGGCTCTCTAGACTGACTAAATAAGGGAATGTTCGGATCCTTGCGCCATAGCCACGACTCACAATACCAACGTGTAAACCTCTTTTAAGTAGTGAATTTGCCAGCTCAATAACCAAAGGCGTTTTCCCGACACCACCTACCGTGATATTACCGACCACAACAACAGGCACTGAAAATTGTTGTTGAAAATACCGTGTCAAAATAATTCGCCTAAGAGTACATATCCCTTGATAAATCAAAGAAAAAGGCACGAGCATCCAACATAAATAATTTTTTTTATACCATAGATCTTCTAACATGGCCGGCATTTGTTAACTTCCATCGTAGGACTTAATCAGCACTAACCAATTCTTGAGTGTTACATAGTTTGGCATAATAACCATCTAATTCAAGCAATGATTGATGAGTTCCCTCTTCGACAAGTCGACCTTGATGTAAAACAATAATTTTATCGGCGCTTTTAATCGTGGACAAACGATGAGCAATTACCAAGGTCGTACGGTTTTTCATAACCACTTCGAGCGCCTTTTGAATATAATGCTCTGACTCACTGTCCAGCGCTGAAGTCGCTTCATCAAGAATTAAAATAGGGGCGTTTTTCAAGATAGCACGAGCTATCGCAAGACGTTGTCGTTGCCCTCCAGAAAGTAAAACCCCGTTTTCACCAATAGGTGTATCGTAACCCTGCGGTAAGCGACTAATAAATTCATCAGCATACGCAAGTTTAGCTGCTTCAATAATTTTTTCACGACTAACATCAAAACAACCGTAAGCAATATTATTTGCCATGGTGTCATTAAACAAAGTCACTTGTTGACTAACAAGCGCTATTTGACGACGCAAACTGGACAAAGATAACTCGCTAATATCAATTCCATCGAGGGTAATCCGTCCTTGTTGTAACTCATAGAATCGTGGCAACAGTGTTGATAACGTTGTTTTTCCACTACCTGACTGACCGACTAATGCAACCGTTTTTCCCGCAGGAACTGTAAAACTAACGTCATGCAATACTGTTTTTCCCTGCCGGTAGGCAAACGTAAGATCTTCAAAATGAATCATACCAGAAACAGTGCCGGACAAAACACGCCCATCTTCAGCCTCAAGCGGCCGATCTAACATTGAGAAAATACTTTCAGCGCCCGCTAAACCACGTTGAAAAACGGAGTTTAAGGTTGCAAGTACTTTTAAGGGCTTAAGCAATTGAATCATGGCTGCTATGATAGCAACAAAAGCACCTGGTGAAATTGTGACAATTTCAGCTAATTTGATTGCCGCAAGAATAATAATTGCAATCCCCACTGCAATCACAGCCTGCACGCCGACAACATTAAGCGCTTTACTCACCGCCACTTTCATATCATTAATACGCGATAACTCAGTCGCTTGATTGAACTTTTCAATCTCGTACTGCTCACCACCAAAAATACGAATCACTCGATAACCTTCAATGGCCTCGCTGGCCACTTCCGTGACCATACCCATGGCTTGTTGACCTTGATGACTCAAGCGTCGAACTCGCTTATTCGTCGCATTAACAATAACACCAATAAAAGGAATGGTTGTTAAAAAAGTAAGAGACAGCTGCCAATTAAGAAGAAACATGACGGTTAGCAACCCAATCAACAAAAATAAATTTTGAATAAAATCAGTCAACGCATCTGCACTCACTTGCGCAACTTGCTCCACATCGTAAAGAATTTTCGATAACAATTTCCCTGATGTTGCTTCATCGTAATAATCCGCAGGCAACCTAACAATATGAGAAAAAATTTCTTGGCGAAGTACTTTCACTACCGTACGAGCAACCCAAGTCATGCAATAACCACCCAGCGACCCAACAACACCACGAAGTGTCACTGCCAGAAACAAAATCAAAGGAATCATTTTGACAAATGGAATATCAATATTGATAAACCCTTTTTCAAAAAAAATGCGAACCATATAAGTTAAACCCGCATCAATTGCGCTATAAAAAATATTGGCAACAATGCCCAACAATAGCATCAGCCAGCAAGGCTTAACAAAAGTAAATAGTCTACGATACAACACGAGGGCTTGAGTTGATTTATTTTCAGTCATAAAAGGCAAGTGGTGATAACAAAAGGAACAATTGTACTAATAATAACTAGCTCCTGTCATTAATTACTTTTTTAAGAGATTTTAGTGGCGATCAATGTGAGCTGCTGCAACTAAGCTATTAATGTAAAGATCATAATCCATAACACCATAACTTGCTTCAATTTGTTGCACCAAACTTGCTTGTTGCTCTTTATCTAAATCTTGATACTTTCCATCATGCAATTGATTAAGACGTACAATAGCATAATCACCATTAGTTAAACTAACTCCATCTTGACTATGAGCACGAGGTAAATTAAAGGCCAATGATGAAATCAACGGATCAGACTCATCTGAATCACGAGCCGCATTTTTAACAGCAGTCCAAGCTAATTGATGCTGCGTAATCATGTTTTGTTCCTTAACGCGATCAGAAGTTCCCAGCAGGCTTAATCCAAAACTTTTTGCTTCTTTTTGAGCTGCTCTCAACGTTAGCTTAATCACAATTTGATCACGAACATCCGCTAATTTTTTTTGTGTGACAGGAACGTGTTGATTAACTCTTAGAACAATAACACTGTCATTGTCTAACTGAATAGGCTCACTATTGTTTCCTAGATCCAATACATCATGACTAAACGCAGCATTAACAACCTGAGTATTCTGAGAAAATGGCCTGTTTACACTGTCCTTGGAAAATAAAGAGGATTTTTCCACCGGTAAATTAAGCTCCTGAGCTACTGGTAATAGTGAATCAGGTGATTGATAACTCAAATCTGTTAATTGTTCTAAAATCTGAGTATAACGTGCTTGAGCCAATTCAGTCGTTAATTGGCTCATGATTTCATCTTTAACTTCGTTAAATGGTTTGAGACTTGCTTTTTTATAAGCCACCAATTTAAATAATTTATAATCATTATCGGTTTTCAATGGTGATGAAATTGAACCCGGCTTAGAAAGACGTGCTAAAACTTTATCGTATGAAGTCGTACCCGCAACAACCCATGAAAGTGCATCACTTTTTTCTACCTGGCCTTCTTTAATTAAAGCTTTTTCGTTTAATTCGTTGCGTTTTTGTGAAAACTCCATTGGTTTTTGTTGCAAGGAATGATAAAGATCATAAGCTTCAACCTTGATTGCATTTTTCTGCTCTAAACTTGCATCGTCTGGAATAGCTAACGAAATAGTTTCAACTTGCCACTGAGCAGGCGTTAGAAAATTAGTTTCATTATCTTGGTAGTAACGTTGAAGATCGGCTGCACTAAGTTTAATTTGATCCTTGATCTGCTGCATGGACAAACGAATATAGTCGATGCTCACCTTTTCAGGCGCAATAAACATTTTCTTATGTTTTTCATAATATTGGCTAATGTCTAACGAACTTAGTTGCACAGCATTTTTAAATTGCTCGCTTGGAATAATTAAATAATCATAATCTCGTGTTTGCATATAAAGTTTAACAAACCGACTAATTTCGTTAGGAAGAGCAAAAGCCCCACCCATGAATGCAAAACGTTGTTGATTCAGTAACATACCCTGACGAACCTGATTTTGAAATGATTCGGGAGTATACATTGCCGCGCTTAATGCTTGTTGGTAACGTTCAGTCGAGAACTGACCATCTTGTTGAAATTGAGGAATATTAAGTATGGCGCCATTAGCCTGTCCATTAGCAACTAAAAATCCTTCCTTGCTTGCTGATTGAACAGTGATTAAATTAACAATCATATCCTCAAGCACTTGCTTTTTTAACGCGCTATCGTTAGAGGATGCCACCTTCTCATATTCGCGTTGTTGACGAATACGTCGATAATTAACTTCATAGGCTTGTTTACTAACAGCTTCTCCGTTAACCGTGACTTCGACATCAGCAACTTGTCGGGCTTGCATGTAATAGTCAACTCCAAACAAGGTAAAAGTGACCGCGATAAGAACAATAACTATCCAGGCTATCATCCCTTGTATGCGTTCATTTAACTTCTGCAACATATTTGGAGTTCCCTAATAAAAAAAACGCGCCCTAAGGCGCGTTTATTTGGCGGAGTAGACGGGACTCGAACCCGCGACCCCCGGCGTGACAGGCCGGTATTCTAACCAACT
>JAOAUB010000035.1 GCA_030157805.1 Legionellaceae bacterium | reverse complement strand
AAACTCGCCCAGAATTAATCCGTTCGTGCTCTATAAATATTTTTGCGACAGAACCAGACAAACTATCGCGAGAACCCTTGCTGTATATGGTGCGCTCGGAGGGACTCGAACCCCCGACACCTTGGTTCGAAGCCAAGTACTCTATCCAGCTGAGCTACGAGCGCATTATTAAAGAATAAACTAAGATATTATGGTGGGCCGTATAGGGGTCGAACCTATGACAAAAAGATTAAGAGTCTTCTGCTCTACCAACTGAGCTAACGGCCCATGAATGGCCTACATATAAAAACAATAGCAACAAAAACTTTTATGAAAAATGGTGGGCCGTGTAGGAATCGAACCTACGACACAAAGGTTAAAAGCCTTCTGCTCTACCGACTGAGCTAACGGCCCACAAGAAGGGTCAAATGATACCCGATTAAGGCAAAATTTCAAGTGGTTTTTCTGTATTATTTTGTAATAATTTAGATCCGGTGTAAATTTCCTGGCTGCTAGCCAAAATAGTCCACCCATCTACCACGAGATTTTCGCTCACATGAGCTAACGCATCCTTCTCCACAATCAACAGCAAAACATCTGCCCCCATAGCGCCACACCCTTTGGCGGTCAAAACATGTTTTTTCAATTTCAATGCTTGCAAATACTCTAAACTGTGTTGCGCAACAAGACCTCTCGCAGTCAAATGTTGCTGGTAGGCATCAACTGCCTCAATTAATTGCTCACTACAACCTTGCTCAAAAGCCAATTTTGCTGACTCAGCAACAACAGACAATTCATGCATTGACTCAGGCAAACTAATTTGTTTTAAATGATAATGCGTCATCAATTTTTGACCGCTGTGTACCAATAAAAAAGCAATGTCATCAAACACCCAATCATAAGACTGCATCAGTCCCTGCTGACGATTAACATAAACACAACGGTGTTGCGACTGGGCTAAAAGATCATACGCACTAGGACGCAATCCTTCACCGCGCCAACTCGATTGATAATAAGCATCCAACAGCATTTTATGGCTTGGTTTAATATGAAGCAAATGACAACTTGCCAAATAAGTTCCTAAAAATTGCGCGCTCGACGCTCCGAGCCCTCCCTTTCCTTCATAAGGATCACGCCACATCAAACTTTTATTGGGAATACGATGACTTGCCCACCATTGCCCCGCTGGGGACTCCGGATGAATGCCTTCATGATGGTTGCCATCAACTAAGGACACCTCAAAGCAAGGTGTTGTTGTTAAAACAATGGCAGGACCACCAAGGACTGCAGCATATTCACCCACCAAAAATGTTTTTGCAGGTATCAACCACTTCATACTCAAATCTTCCTAATTTCAGCAAGCATTTCACGAGCATTATTTAAACTCACACGCTTATTCGCGACTAACCAATAATGCAGTTTTTCCTTAAGCACGGGCGTTTCCTGCTCTGAGGCACCCGCAACTAACACAAGATTATCAATATGTAATTTCATGTGGCCTTGAATAATCCCCTCAGTGCATAATGCCTTAATTGCACCTAAATTTTGCACTAAACCAACCGCCGCAATCAAGCGCGACAAATGATTGGCTGATTCAATATTCATCATGCGTAAACACATTTTTGCCGTAGGATGTAACGAAGTCACGCCCCCTACCGTGCCGACAATAATAGGCGCTGTTAACGTCCCAACTAAGCGACCTTGCTCATATCGCCATTGAGTAATCGCTTTATACTGACCAGAACGCGCGGCATAAGCATGAACCCCGGCCTCAACGGCCCTCCAATCATTACCTGTCGCAATCAATACAGCATCAACACCATTCATAACGCCTTTATTATGAGTTGCCGCACGGTAGGGATCCGTTTCAGCAAAAATAGAAGCCTCCTGTAAACGCTCACCGAGATCTGGATCAACTTCATCAATAGTGACTGTTGCTGTGGTAAGCTTTTGATCGTTTAAATTGGACAGAATGCATAAATTAACCGGCTCTCCCGTCAACTTTTCTAAAGGTTCTTTTAAATATTCTAACACTTGATTGATGATGTTAGCGCCCATGGCGTCACAACAATTCATAGTCAAATGAATAACAGCCATGTCTCCGCCGTCGGGGCGCACTAGTTGACGAAGTTGCATATCAACGACTCCACCGCCACGTTTAACCATACTGATAGCCACGTTTTGGTTAACTTTTTCAATAAGAGACAATTTGTTTTTAGCAAAAACTGTGGAAAAACGCGCAAAGTCACGAACCTTGGCAAGCTGAATTTGACCAAGAATACATTCACCTTCAACGGAAGTTCTAATTGCCCCTTTTTGTCGTATCCATTTGGCCGTTTTAGATAATGCAGCAATAATCGATGTTTCCTCAACCGCCAAAGGAATCACATAATCTTGACCGTCAATATTAAAATTAGTCGCAACCCCTATGGGCACCTGAAAATATCCAATAACATTTTCAATCAACTTTTCTGCCAGCGCCGTATTTTGTACGCCTCCTGCTCGTAAATAATCAATATCTTCCGTCGTCAGAACACCCATTTGTTGCAATCGCACAAAACGCTCCTCTCGGCTCAATTTTGAAAATCCTTGAAATAAGTGATCCGCTTTTTCGTGACTTAACATGCTTTCCCCTTCAAATCCGCAAGGCTTGCGCTGCCTGTACAAAACAGGGCTATTTTTAATTCATATTCAATAGTGTCCATCAGCTCAATGACCGCCTCGGTTCCCTGTAAGGCCACTTCCAGCATCGGTTTCGCAAAACCAACCATCGAAACGCCCAAAGCCAAAAGTCTTGCGGCATCCAAACCATGCCGCACGCCACCGGATCCCCAAATTTCGTAACAGGGATTGAGCATGACTGCATTTTTGACACTTTGCACGGTATCAATACCCCAATTACGAAAGGTCATTGCTGCACGATGCCGTACAGAATTCGTTAGATTACGCTGGCCTTCAATACGACCCCAATGCGTTCCACCTAAACCGCTCACATCAACCGCAGCAACCCCAAGTTCATTAAGTCTTGTTAACGTGCTTATCGAAAAACCACAACCCGTTTCTTTCACCACCACGGGAACAGTGGACGTTTTAACAAGTTGCTCCAGTGCATACCAACATCCTTGAAACTGAGGGGTTCCTTCCGGCTGAATCACTTCTTGCAAGGCATTACAATGAATAATAAGCGCCTCGGAATCTAAAGACTCCGTTAAACGTTGAATGTCCGAGAGCGGTGTTTTAATGAGTTGCGATATCCCCAAGTTACCCAACAAACTCACGCTTGGAAAATCGCGCTTTAACGGTTGCCATTCGAATGCTGCTCGTGGATCGGTTAATTCACGGCGCTGCGATCCGACCCCCATTGCCCAACCCGTTTGAGCACAAGCCGCAACAAGATGACGATTAATCTTGAGAGCATCCTGATGCCCTGCAGTCATCGAACTCACAAAAAATGGTTTTTCAACGCGCCGTCCAAATCGAGAGCTCATTATCGATAAATCACCAAAATCAAGATCTGGCAACGCTTCGTGATGCAAAGAAACATGATCCAGCGCATTCATTTCACTGGCTTGATTAGTTGAATTAAGCGCAAGAGTGATGTGATCTTGTTTACGCTGTTCAAATTGAGAGTAGTTATCTTGCATGGCATAATTCTGTTCAAAAATTGAACTCTATTTTACCACAACTCAAAATTAATAACAGCTCCACAAATCGTGATCAAATCCTAACAAATTGACAAAATGATTTTCTATAAATGTATCGCTGAACGTCTTTTCGTATTATGCTTAATCATAACGCGCGTATCATCATTTAGACACTATCCCTAGAATGACCGAACCAAACCCAATCAGAATTAATTTCGATACTCAAGAGAACGGCTACCGATGTCAGGGGGTATGGAATTTATCAAACCTCCATGGTTTACTTGATGAATTTAATCAAATTCCCGTTCCAAACACCCCTCAAACAACGCTCAATGGAAAAAACATCACTCATTTTGACAGTGCCGGAGCTCTTGCTCTCATCCGCTGCATCAATGCATTAAATCAAAAAAACAAAGAAGTCGAATTAAAAGATTTTTCGTCAAACCAACTCTCTTTGATTGAGCTTGTCCGCAGCCAATATCACAACCTTAATTACGAAGCTCCCGTCATAAAAACAGCCCCTATTCTTGATCGTATTGGTCAAGAGGCAATCAATAAATTACACCAAGCGGATGGATTTATTATTTTAATCGGTGATTTGAGCATTAAATTGTTTGAAGCCCTTATCTCATGGCGACGTTTCCATTTTCCTAATATTGTATCTAACGTCTACAGCGCCGGCATTCAAGCCCTGCCTATTGTTGCTTTGTTATCGTTTCTCATTGGCGTGGTTCTCGCCTATCAAATGGGTTTACAATTACAAACCTACGGTGCCAACATTTTCATTGCCTACCTCTCAGGCATGGCCATTTTTCGTGAGTTTTCACCTCTTATTACCGCCATTATCGTTGCTGGCCGAACAAGCTCCGCCTTTACGGCGCAAATTGGCAGCATGAAAATTAATGAAGAAATTGATGCCCTATATACCATGGGACTCTCTCCCACCGAGTTGCTCGTCGCCCCCAAAATGTTAGGCTTAATGTTGGTATTCCCTTTATTGATATTCTGGTCTGATGTTTTTAGCGTCCTAGGCGCTATGTTTATGTCTAAAATAATGCTTCAAGTCAGTTATTTTGACTTTTTAAGTCGACTCAGAGAATCCGTAGGGCTGAAACAAATGATGCTAGGACTCTACAAAGCCCCTGTTTTTGCCCTCATTGTCGCCTTAGTAGGCTGCTTCCAAGGATTTGCTGTTCAATCCAGTGCTGATAACATTGGCAGCCAAACGACGAAAAGTGTCGTGCAGGCCTTGTTTTTAATCATTGTTGCTGATGCCGCATTCTCCATCATCTACAGTTGGATGGGCGTTTAAATGAATAAACCATCCTCACAGCCCGTTATTGAAATACATGGATTAAAAAATTACTTAGGCGGTGCATGGGTTCACAGTGACGTGAATCTTACCGTTAACAAAGGCGAAATTTTAGCCATTATTGGTGGCAGCGGTAGTGGTAAAACCACCATCCTGCGCAGTTTGTTAATGCTGCAAAAACCAACCGCGGGGGTAATCAAGATCTTCGGACAGGATATCAGTTCCCTCTCGGCTCATGAAACGGATGCACTCCGCCGCCGCTGGGGTATGATGTTTCAGCATAGCGCCCTATTTTCTGCAATGACCGTTCTTGAAAATATTATGTTTCCTATGACGGAATTTACTCAACTTGATCTTAAGTTTATTCATGAACTCGCCATGCTGAAAATTAAATTAGTTGGACTGCCTGATGAAGCCTCAGGAAAATATCCAGCGGAGTTAAGCGGCGGAATGCAACGACGTGCTGCCGCAGCCCGAGCCATTGCGATGGATCCCGAACTTTTATTTTTAGATGAGCCAACAACAGGTCTTGATCCACGAAGCGCTCGACAATTTGATGATTTAATTTTGTTTTTGCGCGATAATTTAAAATTAACCATTGTCATGGTCAGTCATGACTTTGAATCATTGAAAAAAACATCGGATCGCATTGCTTTTGTGGGACGAGGTAAAATTTTAAGTGTTGAACCCATTGCTCAATTAATGAAAAATTCTGATCCGCTCATTGCGGATTATTTTAGCAATCTTTAATGTTATACTCATTGCAATTGGATAAGCGGTATAAAAATCCACTGCTCACCTTGAGGAGATAAACATTTGGAATCAAAAACCAACTATACCCTTGTCGGACTCGTTGTTGTTATTCTTACAGCTGCCTTGATCTCAGCGGCTCTATGGTTGTCAGTTGGTTTTGACCAAAAAGAATACCGCTATTACGTTGTGTACATGAATGAAACTGTCTCTGGCCTCAATGAAGAATCCCCCGTCAAATACAATGGGGTTCAAGTGGGTTATGTTAAAACCATTGGGTTAGATAATAAAGATCCTCAACGCGTTCGTCTTTTCTTGGCCATTGACGAAAAGACTCCCATTACAACCAGCACCACAGCAACTTTAATTTCTCAAGGTATTACTGGAAATACTTACGTTGGATTAGCGGCAAGCTCTTCAAGTTTACAACCTTTACAAAAACACTCCGATGAGGACTACCCCGTGATCCCCTCCAGTCCTTCTTTATTTAATCAATTGGATAAAGTACTCAAGGAAGTGTCGGTAAATGTGAATGCCGTCAGTGTGCAGGTCAAAAAAATATTTGACGAAGAAAACGTCAAGTATGTCAAAAGAACCCTGGCTAATTTAGAAAATTTGACAAACGTCATTACCGATAACAAACACAATATTAATCAATCGATTAAAAATACCAATATTTTATTACGCAATCTTGCTAAAACAAGTCATGAACTTCCTCAGTTAACTCAAGAAATGCGAATTAGTGTTGAGAGAGTTAGTCAGGCCGGAGAAAAAGTATCATCAACCATGGATTCAGGTAAAATAGCACTCAATAAATTTTCACAGCAAACCATTCCACCCGCCATTAGTTTGCTAAACCGTCTTAATGATATTGCTGCAAATTTAGAAAAAGTAAGCAGCCAACTGCGCCAGAACCCGTCGGTTGTTCTTCGCGGCACGACAGCCCCTAAACCAGGCCCAGGAGAATAAATTTGAACTCAAGAAGCACCTTAAAAACCGCTACAGCTCTATTATTAGGCCTCCTCGTTGTTTTAATGACGGCTTGTACTGCTGTCAAGCCGTCAGTCACGAATCAATACACGCTCAATGCATTCAGCAGCCAAACTTTCAACAAACCTTCTTCAGCTAGGTCTATTTTAGTCAGTAAACCGGAAGCTATGGCAGGTTATGAAACAGAACAAATGCTTTACATGAAAAAGCCCTACGAATTAAGCGTTTTTGCCCACAATGCCTGGATTGATCCCCCGGCTGACATGCTTTTTCCTTTAATCGTACAAAGTCTGCAGTCCAGTCATTATTTTTTTGCGGTTGCATCGACCCTTAGCTCAGAAAGCGCTGATTATCGTCTAGACACTCAACTGATTGAGTTACAACAAAATTTCCTCTATAAACCTAGTGTTCTTGAATTTAGCGCCAAAGTTGTCTTAACCAACGTATCCACCAATCAAATCATCGCATCACGTGTTATTAAACAACGAGTCCCTTGCACCAAGAACACCCCCTATGGTGGCGTGATTGCTGCCAATCAAGCCACTCAACGATTTACTCAGGAACTTACTCGTTTTGTCATTGATCATATTCAAGGCCATTAATTGTGTGATAATAGTTCATATGGACGTAGCGAAACCGTCAAAATCAATGTAAAATTTCAGTCACTGTGAAATACCAATCTGATATTGGCATTAACTCAATATAACTAGGAGAACACCCGTATGAACGCAAAATCAATTTTAAAATTAAGTCTTATTGCTGCTAGTATCATGCTGCTTGCATCCTGCTCAAAACATTCAGGAAGCGCAAGCGGTATGGGCGATGGCGCAGCCTCCGCGCATGGTTTAGGTCAAGCCACCCATTTTGAAGGACAAGAAGTGGGTGAATCTTACACCACGCAAGCACCGCATAACCAAATTTATTTATTCTCTTATGACGACGCAACATTTAATTCGAAGTACATGGACTCACTCAATGCCCAAGCGGATTACTTAAAATCTCATTCAGGAGCTCATGTTTTACTTGCTGGACATACTGATGAGCGCGGCAGTCGTGAATACAATATTGCTTTAGGTGAGCGACGTGCCGATAGCGTTGCCGAGTTACTGCGAATGGCGGGGGTTCAACGAAATCAATATCGTGTCGTAAGTTATGGCAAAGAGCGCCCAGTATACTTTGGCCATGATGAAGCATCACACAGCCAAAACCGTCGCGTTGAATTTACCTATGAGGCTACTCAATGAAACCATTAATGATTGCTTTTTTTTGCTGTTTAGTGTCAGTACAAAATTATGCACTAGCACCTGTGGTTGATGACAGTGAAAATTTTGCAATTCTTGATGAACAACAGGCTGATTATGATCAGCCTGTTGTTCATCAAGAATACAATGATTCCTCATTTGATGAACGAACAACGCCTGAAGAACGACCTTTAGCTCATGACGAGCCCCATTCAAGAAACCAAAACCAGGCAGACTTATTGAATCAGATCCAAGGAATGCAACAGGATATTCAAGAGCTCCGCGGTCAACTCGAAATGCAGTCCCATAACCTGCAACAATTAAAAGACCAGCAGTTGGCGTTCTATAAAGATATTGATACCCGTTTAGGTCAAACCCAGGCAAACCAAGCCAGCCAAAGTCCCTTGCCAAAAACATCAACAGCTCCTGTGACTGCCGAATTATCTTTAAATCAAGCACAACCTCAATTTAAGACACCCGTAGTACCCGCTCCAACGACACCATCGACTATGATGCCTACTAATAACTCCGTTCCCGCCACCATACCAACGCCTTCATCAGGACATACTAATCCTGCTGATGAGCAAATTAGCTACATGGCTGCTTATGAACTGGTCAAAAACAAACAATTTGATCACGCGATTGATTCGATGCAAGCCTTTATCACTCGATACCCTCATGGTGGATACACCTCTAACGCGCAATACTGGCTTGGTGAACTGTACATGGTCAAAAAAAACTACCCGGAAGCCATTCAACATTTTGACGTGGTCCTAAATCAATACCCTAACTCAAGCAAAAGTGCGGCAAGTCTCTTAAAAATAGGCTATGCACTTGCTGCTTCTGGAAAAGGCACAGAGGCTAAACAAAAATTAAACCAGGTCATCAAAAACTACCCTGATACAGCCACGGCTCAACTGGCCGCCGCCAAACTCAAAACACTTAATGCATCATGAAAACGTACCCACCCTCATTAATCCCTGCTCTAGCGGGGAATGCATTTTTTAACGAGCGTAAAACAACATTGCGTCAATCAAGCATGTTGAGCGTCTCAACTTTCTCACACCAAGCCCTAAAATGAGAACGTAACATGAGCTGTAAAAATCCTGCAGGCGCAAATTCAAAAACTGCACATGAACTTATCCGCATCACCGAAATTTTTTATTCTTTGCAAGGTGAGTCCACCACCGTGGGTCTTCCTACGGTGTTCATTCGCCTCACGGGTTGCCCTCTACGCTGTCAATACTGCGACACAGCGTATGCTTTCACCGGCGGTCAACGGCAAACCGTTGAAGCTATTTTAACTCAAGTCCTTGATTATCATTGCCCCTACGTCTGTGTTACTGGCGGTGAACCCTTGGCGCAACGTGCATGCATTAGTTTACTCCACGAACTTTGCAATGCCGGGTATCATGTGTCCTTAGAAACCAGTGGCGCCTGCGATATCGCGTTGGTTGATCCACGCGTGATGATTGTTATGGATCTCAAAACACCAGATTCCAACGAGTGTGAAAAAAATCTATTCACAAATCTCAATTACCTGAAGCCCACGGATCAAATCAAATTTGTTTTGTGCAGCCGAGGTGATTACGAGTGGGCTTGTCAAATTATCCAGGAACACCAGCTCAGCAAGCGGGTACAATTACTATTTTCTCCCAGCTGGAATCAACTCGACCCAACGGCACTGGCCAACTGGATTGTCGAGGACCAATTATCAGTACGTTTTCAGCTGCAATTACATAAACTACTTTGGAATGATAGCCCAGGACATTAGGAGATCTCGCAATGCAATGGTTTGCTCAAGCCCCAGCTAATATTGCTTTAATCAAATACATGGGAAAAAAAGTCACGGAAAATAATACGCCCGACAACCCTTCCCTTTCTTACACGTTGAACAAACTACAAAGCAGCGTCATGCTCGAATCTCAATCCGGTCAAAACGACTCATGGGAGCCCTTGCTTATCCCTGGCGCACAAGCTTTTGATTTGAAAGTTGCGGCCCAACAACGATTTTTGAACCATTTAGCTTATCTCAAATCTTATTTTCAATACCGTGGCGGCTTCATTGTCCGCTCCTCAAATAATTTTCCTCACAGCAGCGGGCTTGCAAGCTCTGCATCAAGTTTTGCCGCCTTAACCAAATGCGCAGTCCAAGCCCTTGCGGAATTAACACAACAACCATTACCAACACGTGAAGAACAAGCCCATTTAAGTCAACTCGGCTCAGGTTCTTCATGCCGATCATTTTTTTCACCCTGGGCATTGTGGGACAATGATCTCGTCAAACAACTTGATCTTCCCTATTCTCAATTAGATCATCATGTCATCCTGATTAGCCACGCTGAAAAACACGTTTCTTCCGGCGAAGCACACCGCCGTGTTAAAACGAGTCCTTTGTATGCAACGCGGGAACAACGGGCGCGTGACAACTTAAAAACATTACTCCATGCTCTTGAAGCCCAAGACTGGAAAAGTGCCTTTACCATCACATGGCGAGAGTTTCAGGACATGCACACCCTGTTTGCGACAAGTAGCGATGCTTTTAATTACATCACGCCTCAAAGTCAAGAACTGCTCAATCAGTTGCAAGACTTTTGGCATCGTCACGGCGATGGACCATTGGTCACCATGGATGCAGGACCCAACATTCATTTGCTTTATCGCATGGATCAACGGGATATGGCTGAACAATTTAGAAATGATCACTTAATTGGTAACTACGATGTTCTGTAATTTTACAACAACAACTCATGCCAAATGGATTCTTGCAGGAGAACATGCCGTTTTGCGAGGACATGGCGCTTTGGTATTTCCTTTAAAAAATCATCAACTGACCTTGAGTTACACCCACGAAAATAGCGAATTACATGCTGATTATAGCGGTAGTAGTGGTGCTGACATGAGTTTATTATTTTGGAGTGTTTTACAACAAGGCCAGCAGTTGTTAGGTCATTCACTCAACAGTTTATCTGGACGATTTCACTTGGAGTGCACGATACCCATCGGTGTTGGGATGGGCGCATCAGCAGCCCTTTGTGTTGCGATGGCCCGTTGGTTTGCGCAACAACATTTAATTGAGTTTGAAAAAATCAACGTATTCGCTCGCGATCTTGAACATCTCTTTCACGGTCAAAGCAGTGGACTTGATATTGCCGGAGTTTCTGCCAATTGGGGTATTTATTTTCAGCAAGGAAAAACTGATGTCATCACCCAGAGCTGGCAGCCCTGTTGGTATTTATCATCATGTGAACAAGTCGGCATGACATCGCATTGCATCAATCAGGTTAAAAAACTCTGGGAAAGCGCCCCCCATCTTGGTCAAAAACTTGATCTCATGATGAATGATGCGGTCGAACAAGCACGGATTGCCCTTACAAACAACACACCCCATTCCATGAGCTTATTAGCCGAGTCCATCCAACAAGGCGCATCATGCTTTCATCAATGGGGTTTAGTCAGCGAAACCCTTGAACAACACATGAAGTTACTTTATGCGCACGGCGCCCTTGCCGTAAAACCCACCGGATCGGGCAATGGCGGGTTTGTGATTAGCTTGTGGGAACAACCCCCGACAACAGCATTGCCTCTAAAAATGATTGAATTGTAATTCTCAATAATTTTGGCCCGCCTATTGCATTATCTTAATTAGATTAAAAGTATTTTACAAAACATTGACTATACTTATATTAATCATTGCGATTGATAACTAGGCAAAAAGGGCGTAAATCATGAAAAAAATAATTTTCTTAGTCCTTGGTGTAGTTTTTTTAAGTAGCTGCCAAACGATGAGCAAAACTGATTATGAAGAGGGGTATGTCACGCCAGCAGGGTATTCCGGTGATAACCCTTATTGGAGCAATAATTATCGCATCAACACAAGTAACTATTTCGGTAATCGAAATTTTAATCGTCCAGGACCCGAGGTCTTTTATTAATAAGAAAAAGAGGTATCTAACCCATTGAAACGTAGAAACTTTTAATGAGCCCCATCGGTTCATTTAAGTCAAGGAACTTAACATGAAAAAAATACTAATAAGCT
>JAOAUB010000034.1 GCA_030157805.1 Legionellaceae bacterium | reverse complement strand
ATATACCTCATCTTACAGCCAGTGAGCCAGTGGCGCGCAATGAAGGTAAATATTCACGTATTGAATTGACCTATCCCTCTGTTTTTACAATCAATGACAACTTAAGACCCCATATACTTTTTGAGTTCACATTATCCAACCTTCGTTGCGATGTGGTTACTCGATCGGTAAAAACCTTGATGGAAGAAAATATTACTGACTTAGTATTATTTCCCGAAAGCTCAACCTTATGTGTTCATGTTCACGAAACAGCTATTGAGAAATGGGTGGGCTTAACTCGGCGTACCATTGCTATTGAACGAGGATATCATCACGATGACCGCTCTCTAATTCGCCATGTTTATGATCTTAATGCTATTGAATCAGCTGAGCCTATCTCTGACGAGTTTTTAATGTTGGCGAAAGACATCGTGTTAAACGATGCACAGCAATTTAAAAATCAAAACCCTGAATATGCAGCCAACCCCGCAGAGGAAATTAACCGATCGCTCGATCTCCTGCGCACTAAACCTATATGGCGAGAACGCTATCAAGATTTTATTGAAAATATGGTGTTCAATCCTGATTTAGCTGTTGATTACGATAAGGCTATCAATGTGATTGCGGATCTCAGCAAAAGAGTGATTTCCCATTTACACTAATAGCCACAGGGGGTACATTTGGGGGTATATTTTTATCGATTGTGAAAATAATCTTTTAAATACAACACATTGATTAATCAATTAAATAGCCGCCGCCTCCACCAATATTCAAGACCACAAAAGACTATCAAAGGCCACTAAAAACCGTTGATAATCATTAAGTTACCATACATGGGAGGTTGTTTTTCATGGCCTTTCATGGTCCCCAGAATGCCCCAAAAAAGCCCCGGAATTTTAAAATAATGCCCCAGTGGCGCCCCAAATTATCAATCCAAATTTATCCGGAATGTTCTTAATTTGCCATCTATTGGCTAACCTGCATTGAATATTTTGTGTGCTATTCAATAAAATGGCGGAACTTTTTTAAAATCGGTTATATTGTGAAAACTAAAAAATAAGGATTAAATCAAATGCATCCCAATCCTAACGAGTTGCATCCCATTCCTGCGTCTTCGCGAACGGCATTTTTGAAAAACATCATCAAAAATCCTAACATCATTGTGGGAGATTACACCTACTATGATGATCCAGTTGATGTTCACAATTTTGAAAAAAACGTTCTTTATCATTTCGATTTTATTGGCGATCAACTGATTATTGGCAAATTCTGTCAAATCGCCACCAATGTTAAATTTATAATGAATGGTGGCAGTCACCATTTGGGAGGATTCTCCTCATTTCCCTTCATTATTTTTCAATCTTATTGGCCTGAAGTGCCATTTATTCCTAATCGCAAAAAAGATACCGTGATCGGCAATGATGTGTGGATAGGCTATGACGCGACAATCATGCCGGGTGTAACCATTGGTGATGGTGCGATTATTGGCACCCGTGCTGTTGTCACTAAAGATGTAGCGCCCTATGAGATTGTAGGTGGAAATCCAGCGCAGTTTATTCGCAAGCGGTTTGATGACGAAACAATCGATTTTTTGCTTCAATTGCAATGGTGGGACTGGCCTATTCAAAAAATTAGAGAAAATGTTTTAGCCATTATGAATGGTGATAAGGCCGCGTTGGAGGGCTTGCTATGATTACCACTCATTTAAAGCCTAATAATGTGTGAGAATTTTTGAATGAACACGATGACTAAATCAATCTTAAAACCAAATTTCTTTATTCTGACGGGCGGTCCAGGCTCTGGCAAAACATCTGTATTAATGGCATTAAAAAAAAGAGGGTTCTTAACAGTGCCTGAGGTTGCCCGAGACATTATTAAAGAACAATTGACTATTGGTGGGAATGCAATGCATACAGGAGATCGACAGGCATTCCTTGAAAAAATGTTAGTGCATTCTCTTGATGACTATTTAAAAATACAACACGAAAAAACTGCAGCGTTTTTTGATCGAGGGATCCCTGATTTGCATGGTTATGCAAAAACGTTTTGCAACATGGAGCATCAACAGGTAAACAATGCCGTCGAGCAATACAGATATTGCCAAACTGCCTTTATATTTCCTCCGTGGAAAGAAATTTACATCAATGATAAAGAGCGGCAACAAGATTATAATGAAAGCATAGAAACGTATGCAGCGCTTAAAGAGGCTTATGAACTTTGTGGATATCACTTAATTGAGGTACCGTTCCTATCAATTGAAAATCGCGTGGACTTTATTTTAAGAACCGTCATTCCGCAGTAACTTTCTAAATTAAATTTGCAAAAAATTCTTGACA
>JAOAUB010000033.1 GCA_030157805.1 Legionellaceae bacterium | reverse complement strand
CAGAATCCATTCGTGGCTTAATTGCCAATGAAACGCTCACTCTTGAGCAGGCTATGGGGTTAAGTTATGCAGAGCGTGCAAATCTTGAATCAGAACCCATTCGTAGCTTAATTGCCGATGGAACGCTCACCCTTGAGCAGGCTATGGGGTTAAATTACGAGGGGCGTACGGCATTAAATAATGAACATACTCGACAAAGACTTAGAAATGGTCAATTCACAATTCAAAATATTATGGGCGGCCAAATACCTCAAGGCGGCCAGGGTATACCGGCGCTTGTTAATATTAATGATTCGCAAAGTACACATACTGCCAGTGTGCATCGAACTGTATCAGAATCCGCAAAGAGGCTTCTTAATCGATATGCCACCATAATGACTCCTACGGTGTTAGATGAGCTAATTACTACAATCACAGAGTCGATCAATGCGTTACCAAATGGTAACTCGAAAAATGAAGCGGCAAAACGATGTGTCGCAAGATTAGCGGCACCAGAATACGTGTACACTGATCTTACTTCTGGTGTAAATACACGGGAGTTACTGGCACTAAGCTGGTTAGCTATTAATGACGATACTATGCGTACAGGTAGCTTAGAGGATGCAACACGTCAAGTCATTGAAGGACTCTACGAAATTCAACGTGGGTATAATCTATCTGAAACTGGTACCGACTTGCAGGGCGCAGACGTTTCTATATGCTCTGGTGGTACTTTCAATAAATTGCTTGAGAAACTAAATGGTGTGCACTCTGATGTGGTGATTGAGGTGATTATTCCAAACTTAGCCGCATTGAAACTTCCTATGGTTATTAAAGAAGAAGTTAAAAATTATTTAGCAGCTAGAGCAAACCCCGCCACGTTTAGTGAGTTTGTGCAGTTTACTCATCAAATAACGCAAATTGAAGAAAAAGGCGTGGAAGTAATTTGGGAGTCTATAAAAGACAGCGTGGCTGCGCGTATGTTTGATGAGTTTGGCTCGCTTTACGCTAATCAAGATGATCCTCGTTTTGTAGCCTTCATAGATGCAGGCCAATATGTTGAATTAGGACAATTGCCATCTTTTCAAAAAGAAGTGTCCGAATCAGAAGGATATCGAAAATATTGCAGTTCGATTATGAAATCATATCGAATGTTTTCTCAAAATCAATGTCAAGACTCTGATTATAGCCCATCTGATGATGACACAGATACACCTAAATTATAGGGATAAAGCCGATGTGATTTATTGGATCTTCTACCTTTCGTTCTCTAAAAAATGCATGAGTAAAAAACGGCAATCCTCTGAAACCGAGGTCAATACAGTGTTTTGGGACATGCGTACCTTCAGCCGAAGTGTTCGCATGTATCGGAGATAGAGAGGGTAAAAATGGAGATTTTAGGGGTAAAATGGCAAAATTGGAGAAAGTAAGGTACGGGTCTAACAGCAAACAAAAACTCTGGAAAGCGCACAAATACTGGGGTTTTGAGACCTGCTGACGCTAGCCCAAAAAGACAAGAGAAAAGTTATCTCTAAAAAATCTGGCGGAGAGAGAGGGATTCGAACCCTCGATACGCTTTTGACGTATACACACTTTCCAGGCGTGCGCCTTCAACCGCTCGGCCATCTCTCCTAATTGCTTGGGCAGAATATACTGATATGATAAAAAAATCAATGTCTTCTTTTTAAACGATAACGTGAACTCTAAAGGATGTCGAAATTGATTAATTTTGCCATCGCTACAATTTCATCGTTGCTTTTAAATCTGGCTTGGTGCAAAGTTTATGAAGTATGTCGTGCTGAAAAGATTTATAAAAAAAAAGGGGGGGCGAGAATGAAGCGGTTAGGATTGGTTGCGTTGTGGTGCATGGTCATGTCATTTGAACTTGAGGCTTTTCCTTGTTATGTGACGGTGGTTAAAGACAGTTGTTGGTTGAATTATGATGTGACCATTATGGTATCTAACATGGTGACTCAGGCGGTGGTCACCAATGTGCTGATCCCGAAGGGGCAAACTTGGGCCAGGCAAGAGTTCACCTGTCAGCCTAATCAAAAATTTCTCTACGCGGCGTCATTTCAACCTATCATTTGGCAAAATGACGCGGGTAAAAGTTATCGGGGATTGCGTTCATGGGGCTTGCCTGTTGAGTTTGATTCCACTTCTGTCGCTTGGGAACTTAAGCTTTGCTATGCTTCAGATTTTTCTGAAACACCTTTACCGCCACAATCTGAAGGTCATTGTCAGTGTGATTTTACAAAAGTTACTCCTATCCAATGATGACGTGTTGTCACTATTCGCGCATTTGGAGGAAAATACCTATGCGCACAATCACCAAATTGTTCTGTATATCAAAGAGCGTTTTGGGGTCACTTATACAGTCAAAAGATCAAACATTTTTGTAAAAAACATCCCATGTGTGAGCGAATGATGAAACTATCTGGAGCAGGACCAATGGTAGCAAGCATTGTGTTCACCACAATGGGTAGCCCCACAAATTTTAAAAACGGCCGTCATTTTGCTGCTTTTTTGGGATTGGTTCCTAAAGAGTATTCCAGTGGAGGAAAACATTGTTTATACCTCTCGCGAATGAATTTTCGGTAAATACCCCAAAAAGAACACGTTCTTTGACCGTTTGAGGTTAATGGTCGATTAAAATCGAGTGCGTCTTTAAAATACAAGCGTAAGCTTTGTATTCTCGATAATGAATTCTGCTTAATTCTTTGGCTTGTTCTTCATGAGGAACAATCTCCATGACTCGAGAAAAGCGATGAAAAAATGCAGGGACAGCGTCTGCAAGGTTCAATAAAATATCTGAAAATCCTCGCGGCTCAAATTCATACCCTAACTGTATCGGAGGAGGCTTATCTGGCCCTTCGCCTTGAAGGTTGTGCGGAATGAAGCTGCCTTCTTTAAAAGTCCATAACAGCTCGTCCAGCGTTTCAGCGTCTTGTTGATTATTGCAATGAACAAACATTTGATGTCCGAGCAGATACGCTTTTTCTATTAAACGACACGCGAAAAGTGCTTTTGTGTTGTTTGTCGTTGTTGGGCTGGTACCGTCTGAACCAGCCTTGTCTTGTAGCAAATAAAAATCAACGTGAATGGATGACATGAAGTAATAACTCAACAAGAAGTGGTACGGGCCGGCCAGTGGCTTGTCGTTTTTTTCCGCTAACCCAGGCAGTTCCTGCGATATCGATATGTGCCCAGCGGTAGTTTTTGGTGAAACGAGAAAGAAAACACGCGGCGGTGATGCTGCCTGCGCTACGATCGAATGTTGAGTTCAGCATGTCAGCAACGGGACTTTCCAAAGCTTCTTGGTACGCATTATCTAAGGGTAGGCGCCATGCTTTGTCGTTACTTTCAGCGGCTGCTTGAGCGATGATATGAGCAACTTGATCGTCTGGGGTCATGAATCCGCTTGTGACATAACCTAAGGAGATGATCATGGCTCCTGTTAAGGTTGCGAGATCAATCACCAGAGAAGGTTTAAAGCGTTCAGCATACGTTAAGGCATCCGCAAGAATAAGCCGACCTTCAGCATCGGTATTCACAATTTCAACCGTTTGACCTGATAAACTAGTCACCACATCGCCAGGCTTAATGGCTGAGCCACTAGGTAAATTCTCAGTGCTAGGAATAAGGCCGATGACATTTAGGGGTAGTTTAAGGAGTGCGCAGACTTTAATGGTGCCTAAGACGCTTGCGGCGCCGCACATGTCGTATTTCATTTCCTCCATGGAGGGTGCTGGTTTTAAAGAAATGCCGCCAGCATCGAACGTGACGCCTTTGCCAACCAGTACTACGGGCGACTGTTGTCCAGCCCCTGTGTAAGAAATTTCAATAAAGCGTGGAGGCTCGATGCTGCCTTGGGCAACAGCAAGTAAAGCGCCCATTCCGAGCTTGTGCATTTCATCGCGACCCAAGACGTTCACCTTGATGCTTGAGTGTTGTTGCGCTAAATTCTCAGCTTGTTGAGCTAGAAAGGAGGGAGTGCAGTGGTTCGCTGGTAAGTCACCCAGCCAGCGAGTTAATTTAATACCTTCAGACGTTGCTTTGGCTGTATTAAGGGCTTGTTCTGAAGCATCAGGTAAAGAAAAAATAACGCTTTTTAGAGGGATATTTTTTTTATGGCTAGTTTTGAAATCATTAAACTCATAACATTGTGCGTCGATACTAAGCAGCATTTGTTTAATTTGCCAATCGGGGGAGTGATCAAGAATTGGTGGGAGGCTTATTTGGGCTGATCTTATTTTTTGCTTAAGCAATAATTGAGTGACTTCAGTTAAATTTTTGGATAACGTGGAAGCGTCAAATTCATTTTGCAGACCACAATGAAATAACAAAACCGCAGGGGAGTTCAGCGCGGTATGCCATGACCAATCACCTTTATCACTCAGTTTTTTGCTTAATGGGGCGAGCTGTTCAATGAGCTCGGGTGAACAATGGGGTAGCTGGGCGTCGAGCGGTGTCTCCTTACAAAATCCGACAACAAGACATTCGATAGATGTTAGTTCGATTGTTTGACGTAATGCATATTCCATGAGTAGTTTTCGACTTTTTATTGAATAGGAAAGATGCTAGTTTAGCTTGACGATTTGCAGTTTTCTACTGTTTGATTACAATAACATGCTATTTCAAAGAATAGGAATTAAAACAATTATGGCAGGTCATAGTAAATGGGCAAATATTAAATTCCGCAAAGGGGTTCAGGACGCTAAGCGTGGTAAAATTTTCACAAAATTAATTCGTGAAATTACGGTTGCAGCGCAGCTTGGTGGAGGTGATGAGTCAGCGAATTCGCGGTTACGCGATGCGGTTTTCAAGGCGCTAAAAGCGAATATGAAGCGTGATACGATTGATAATGCAATTAAACGTGGAGTAGGTGGTCAGGACGGTCAAGACATGCAGGAGATGCGTTATGAGGGCTATGGCCCTGGCGGCGCGGCTATTCTTGTTGATTGTCTTTCAGACAATAAAAATCGAACGGTTTCCGAGGTGCGACATGCCTTTACTAAATTTGGTGGCAATTTGGGTACTGATGGTTCGGTGGCGTATTTGTTTTTGAAGCAAGGAGAGATAGTCTTAGCGCCAGGACAATCTGAGGATGCCATCATGGAGGCCGCAATTGACGCCGGTGCTGACGATGTTTTGGCAGATGATGAGGGTTGTGCGGTGGTTACAAATGTTGAAAATTACCACAGCGTATTAACCGCATTGCAAAACAAAGGGTTTGCTATTGAAGAGTCTCATTTGATGATGAATCCGCAAACGTCGGTTCAGGTTGAGAACGACACGGCAGAAACGTTGATGAAGCTTCTTGATATGCTTGAGGACTTAGATGATGTTCAAAAAGTATATACCAACGCCCAGTTTTCTGACGAATTTCTTGAATCGATGAGTTAATGACAATTATTTTAGGAATTGATCCAGGCTCCCGCATCACCGGTTATGGCGTGATTCGTGAGGAAAAAGGAAAATTTTATTATATCGATAGTGGCTGTATTCGCACGACAACCGATGAAGGGCTGGGTCGGCGATTAATGGATATTTTTGATGGGATTTGTGAATTGCTGGAATTGCATGCCCCTGATGAAGTTGCTATTGAGCAGGTGTTTATGCATCAAAATCCAAGTTCCGCTTTAAAGTTAGGACATGCCCGTGGCGCTGCGATGGTTGCAGTTGCTTCGCATCGAACACCCATTTTTGAATATTCAGCTCGTGAAGTTAAGCAAGCGGTGGTTGGTTATGGCGCTGCAGAAAAACAGCAAGTGAAGCAGATGGTAGTGAGTCTGTTGTTGTTAAATCGAGTTCCACAAACGGATGCGGCCGATGCCTTGGCGATTGCCATTTGTCATAGCCATACTCGTCGTGGCCTATTGGCGTTATTGAAACAAAGAGAGAGTGTATGATTGGGTGGTTATCTGGCCGTATTATCGACAAGCAACAGGTAGGTCATTTGGTGCTTAATGTGAATGGCGTGGGCTATGATGTTGAAACGTCACTACAGACCTTTTTCCAATTGGAATCGCAAGCATCTGAGCTTATTAATTTGCATATTCATACTGTGGTTCGTGAAGACGCGTTAATTTTGTTTGGATTTTTAGATAAAGTTGAGCGTTCTTTATTTCGAGCCTTGATTAAGGTCAATGGTGTTGGTCCTAAAGCAGCTATGGGAATTTTATCCAACATGACGCCAGCAGAATTTATTCAATCAGTTCATCAGCACGATATTCTTCGGCTAACCCAAGTTCCTGGTGTGGGAAAAAAAACGGCAGAGCGCTTGCTGATTGACATGAAAGATGCTTTGAAAAATTTTGCGGTGATGGACGAGGTTTCAGTCGCCTCGACCACGACTAAAATTTCATTACGACAGGACGTGGCAGAGGCGATGAGTGCTCTAGAGTCTTTAGGATACAAGCACCATGAGGCGCTCAACATCTTGAAAAAAATTGATGATCAACAAATGAGTTGTGAAGAGTTAATTCGTTTGGCCTTAAAGCATTTATACAGTCATGCTTAGTCCCTCGGGCTACATTTAATTTTGAAATGGTAGGTAAGCCTTTTGTGGCCCCGTCATGGTTGGTGGCGCATTCCGTGTTTATTGTGCATTTAAAGCAGGTCAAATCATGCTTTAAAAATTATTTTTCTTGGGGAGAATGGGAAAAAAGATTCTCACGATCAAGCCTGTACCTTCCTCGGGGCTGTCCAATTCAATTTTACCGCCATGCAGTTCAGTGACTTGCCTGACAATGGCCAAACCTAAACCACTGCCGGTACTTTGGTTTCCTAACACACGAAAAAATCGTTCAAAGACGCGTGGGTGAAGTTTTTTGGGAATCCCTGGTCCATCGTCATGGACTTCTAATACGATATTATCTTTTTGTTGATAAACTCGAACTAAAATAGCACCATTTTCTTGACAGTAACGAATCGCATTATCCACGAGATTGCGAATTAAAATGCCGATGGCTGTTGAATTACCAAAAAAATTTGTAATATTTTTATCATGAATAAACTCGAGTTCAATTTGTTTTTCAAGAGCGGATGGAGCAAGCAAAGCTAATACTTCACGAGTCACTTTGGGTAGGTTGACTTTATTAATGTCGTTAATTCGAGAGGCTTCAGGAACGAGACGACTCATCGTGAGTAGTTGTTGGATAATATGAGTGCTTCGATTGACACTAGCGATTAACTTTTTTAAGGCAATATTTTTTTCTTCCAAATTATCGGTATTGAGAGCAACTTGTGCTTGTGCTTTTAATGCGGCGAGCGGAGTACGTAATTCATGGGCTGCGTCGGAAGCAAAACGTTTTTCACGTTCAAAACCTTCGTTGAGTCGGTGAAATAGTTTATTGAGTTCGTCAATGACGGGTTTTATTTCTTCAGGAACTTCTTCTAAATCAACGGGTTCTAAATTTGTTGGAGCCCTGTTGGCGACTTCTTTGGCAACGCGGTCAAGACTGCCTAGCCCCCGTCCAATGATAATCCAGATTAATAAACCGGATAAAGGAAAGGTTAATAACATGATGTACATATCATCTTGAGCAATGCTATGACCAAGTTCATTACGGGTATCATAATGTTCAGCAAGAATGGTTTTAATTTTGGCTTTGTTGTTGTGCGTCGTAAAAACGCGCCACATTTGAGAGTCAATTCGAAGATCACTAAACCCATCTTTTTTTGGAGTCACGGGGATTTTAAGTGGATCCAGTGAATGTAGCAGCAATTTGCTATCTTGAGTCCACACCTGAAAATCAAATTTATTCATGTAATTTTGTGGAGGGAGATCATTTAAAAAACTATTTTTATATTGATTTTTTATTTTTTTGGGGATTTGATCGAGTGAGTTTTGAATTTCTGTGAGAGGGCGCTCATGGACATCATTACCTAACAAGGCTTCGTAGGATAGTGCAGAGACCGCCATAAGAGTGTCTAAGTGCTCTTGGATATCTTGTTCATCGAGATAATAATTACCAATGGCGGTGAGTGTTGTTGTAATTGTAATTGCAAGCAACAAGTTAAGTAATAAAAATTTTCTTATGGATGATTTCACGCAAGCACTCTCTCTAGGTGTTGGTTCAATGAGCGTTTAAAGTATAAATCCTTAGTGCGGGATGGCTAATCTGGTGTTATTGGGGTTCATTTTTTTCAACCATATAACCCACGCCGCGAATAGTTCGAATATAGTTGGCATTCAATTTTTTGCGCAGATTATGAACATGAACTTCTAGGGCATTGCTATCAACTTCTTCATCCCAGCCATACAGACTTTGCATGAGTTGTTCACGTGAGAGAACCTGGCCGCTGTTTTCAAGTAATTTTTGCAGTAAAGAAAATTCACGTCGTGGAACATTGATGAGAATATTATCAACATAGACAGAATGGGACGCAGGATCTAACGTGACATTTCGATATTGCAGTGTCGCATCAGCACGACCCGTGGAGCGTCGAACTAAGGCTCTAACTCGTGCACTCAGTTCATTTAAATCAAAAGGTTTGACGAGATAATCATCCGCACCGCTGTCGAGCCCTTTAACACGGTCTTCGATTGATTCACGGGCCGTTAAAATAATCACAGGAGTTACGTTTCCATGATGGCGAATAGTCTGTAAAAACTCAAGCCCGGATAATTTGGGTAAGCCTAAGTCTAAAATAATAGCCTCAAAGGAATCCGATCTAACCGCAGCGCGTGCTGAATCGCCATCTTTTAGCCAATCTACGATATAACCAAACTGAGTAAGGCCCGCTTTAACAGCATCACCTAGCAAATCATCATCTTCAACGAGAAGTAATCGCATCGAGTTTTTTCTCCTAACTTTTTGAGTTAACAGCAGTTTTTCCTTGGAGCTCATTTTCAATAAGATGTTGGCTTAAATAGAACGCTTGTAGAATAACAAATAATAAAGTAAGCCCAACACCGCCAAATAGTTTAAAATTGACCCATGTGTCTGTGGTGTAATAATACGCAACATAAAGATTTAGCATGCCTATCAGTAAAAAGAAACTTGCCCAAGCATAATTTAATCGATACCAAATGTGAGGCGGTAGGTTGATATTGCTTTCCATCATTTTTTGAGTGAGTGTTTTGGCACCAAAAAAGCGTGAAGCGAGTAAAGCAATGGCAGTTAACCAGTAAATGCCGGTAGGTTTCCATTTTATAAACCATGGATCATGAAAAAAAAGAGTTGCACTGCCTAACACAAGAATAAGGGTAAGACTTATAAGGTGCATTTTTTCATAATGTTGATATCTGATGCGAAAAAAAAAGACTTGTGCTATTGAAGCAGCCATTGCTAGGGCCGTGGCATGATAAATACCAAAAAATTTGTAGGAAATAAAAAAAAGCAAGATAGGGAAAAAATCAAATAGTGGCTTCATAGTATGTATTATTCATAAGCGTTTATAAAAAGTATATCATGCTTTTTGGGTCTGCTTCCAAATAATCAGTTGTTGGTTTTTTTTTAAGGCAGTGTTTGACGCAATATGATTCCATTGCTTAATTGCTTTTGGGGTGACATGGTATTTCTGTGCCAATAAGTTGAATGTTTCGTTGTTTTGTACGATATGGATAACTTTGTAGTTTTGTAGGGCGGTTGGTGTCACAGCGATTTTTTTGTTAGGCAAGGAGGTGCTATCCGCCGTAATGTATTTGTTGCTTGGAATTAGTAATCGTTGCCCATTTTTTAATTTGTCCGTATGAAGCTGGTTTAATTCACGAAGTAATTTGATAGTGGTGAAATAGCGTTTAGCGATAGCTTTTAAATTATCACCGTGTTTGACTTCATAACGAGCCCAACTGACGCGTTCGTTTTTGGGAACAAGCGCGAGTTTATGATAAAAACCGGCTACTTTCTCTGTGGGGATGAGTAATTTAAAGGGTTTGTAGGGAGCTGTTGCCCAATGATTGTAGCCGGGATTGAGCTTAAGAAGCTCGCGATAAGAGATTCCAGCAAGCTTTGCCGCTTGGTTAAGGTCAATTTGACTGCCAATATTCACTTCTTCAAAATAAGGGGTGTGGGGAATATCCGGTAAAGCAACGTGATAACGTTGCGGATATTTAATAATCTCAGCTAAAGCTAAAAGACGTGGGACATAGACTCTTGTTTCATGAGGAACTTGCAGCTCCCAAAATTGCGCGTTATTTTTTGATAAATTGGCATTTTTAATGGCTTTGCCAATCGTCCCTTCTCCAGCATCATAAGCGGCTATGGCGAGTGACCAGTTGTTGTTAAAAAAACGACATAAATATTCAAGGTAGTTCAATGCAGCATTGGTTGAGGCACCAATACTTCGACGTCCGTCATACCACCAATCTCGTTTTAATCCAAGTTCGTTTCCGGTGTCAGGCATCAGTTGCCAAAGGCCGGCAGCACCAGCACCTGAGTAAGCAAATGGATCATAGGAGCTTTCAATCATGGGAATTAAGGCCAGCTCTCCAGGTAACTCACGTTTTTGAATTTCAGTAATGATGTGATACATGTATCGCTCGGATTCAGCGAGCTCTTGCAAATAACTAGGGTGGGCTACTAACCATCGTATTTGTTGTTGTACTTCAGGCTGAGCCGTTTCATGATTCAATTTTAATTGACTACGAAGCACATCCCAAACACTTGGATAAGCCTGCGCTGAACCAACTGACGTGCTTAGGTAAGCAAGTAAGAACAGAAGTAAGAATTTTCTAAAATGCTTTGAAATTCGTTGCTTCAATTTCAATATTTTCGCCTATTCTGATTTAAAGATTTTCAAGTGTACTAAAAAACGAGTGACGAAGGAACCCTTTGTGTTTTTTTGTTGGTCGATATTTATCAATTAAATACATTTTGTTGATTCATTGAATCATAAATGCTTGGTCAAGATGAGAACGATCAATTTTTTTGAGTTAATTTCTATATTTGTGCACCCATGCAAAACCTATGGCAAAAAAAGCAATGATTTTTTCAATACGCTCACTTTGAGTTAGTGTAGATGGCTATCAATACCCGCTAAAAGATGGCGCAGGTATCATAAAGTCAAAAATTCATAACCATTTATTTTTAGATCAAAAAATACTCTAAATAATCAATTTAAAGTCAATTAAGGTAAAATGAGGGGGCTATGAAAGCCCACTGTTATCGTTGATGATTTGACGGTCCTCACGATAAACAAATAGTTTGCCCCCGGGGGTAAATTACCCCATAAATGCCCAATAAATATCCATATTTCATAGCAGAGATTGCTTATGAAACACAGTCCACGCCTATATTATTGCGCGCTTTGTCATGCTCAATCGATTATATGCTCTCATTGTGATCGGGGGCAAATCTACTGTAGCGATACCTGCGCCAGAGAAGCACGACTTAAATCCTGTCGAGAAGCAGAGAAACGTTATCAACATACTTCTCGGGGAAAACATAAACACGCATCCCGTCAAAAACGCTATCGAGAACGCCTTCGTCAAAAAGTGACGGATCAGGGTTCCCTTACCCCCGTCGCAGATGGTCTACTGCGATCGGTCAAAAATAAGACAGTTAAGGTTGATGGTGAGCAAGAGGCCAGGGTCATACGATGCTGTTTTTGCAAAAACCCCGTGTCTTCCTGGTTACGATCTGGATTTTTACGCTATGACAGCACTCGGTCGGCCATAAACTCATCTTATTTGAGACCTCCGTAATCAATAATCATAACCATGGGGGTAAAAAATGACGATCTAAAAGCCAATATCTTGCGCTATCATCACCTTGAAAAATGGCGTGTTGGGACGATTGCGCGCCAATTAAACGTACATCACACCACAGTCAAGCGTGTCCTATCAGAAACAGGGGTATCGAAGCATAGCATCTTAGTACAGGAGTCGATGATCGATCCCTATCTATCTTTTATCACAGAAACCTTACAACGCTTTCCTGATTTAACTGCCAGCCGACTTTATCAAATGGTTGTTGAGCGGGGGTACCCTGGAAGTCATGATCATTTTAGGCATTTGATTTCATTTTATCGTCCACGAAAAGCCGCTGAAGCATATATGCGTTTGAGAACTTTGCTGGGAGAACAAGCACAAGTCGATTGGGGCCATTTTGGTTATATCACAATAGGTAAAGCTAAAAGACCTTTGATGGCGTTTGTGATGGTCTTGAGTTATTCCAGAAAGATCTTTTTGCACTTTTACCTGAATCAACGTACCGAAAATTTTTTA
>JAOAUB010000032.1 GCA_030157805.1 Legionellaceae bacterium | reverse complement strand
AAAATTTTTGAATTTTTCAGTTATGACGTAAAGTGCGTTGGTGTCGGATTGTTGTCTATAGCGTCATCTAAAGCTTGTAGATCTGCATCGCTTGCTTTTCCTTTTCTTATATCGTTTAAAGCTTGTTTCATGGACCTCATGATATGATGGATTTCTGTCTGTTCTTCTTTCGACAGCATTTGTTCTAGTTGCTTACCGCTTAATTTTTGTTGTTGTCCATCCACAACGAGAGAAAATTTAATCTTGCTGGTGTCAAATCCCGCTTTTCGTGCTTCTATAAAAGCCATTTTCGCTAATTTTTGCGCTGTATTTTTATCACCATGCTCAATAGTATAGTGAATCGAGTCTTTTCCTGATGCGCGAATGGCGTGCGTGATACTTCGAATGTCTTCGGTGATTGATTTTTTATCAGAATGAGACCATACATTCAATAGACTGATGTCTGGAATAGTAATCGCTACGCCGTTTTCACCGAATCGTCGGATTTTTCGACCCGTGAGCGTTTGTAGTTGTTTGAGCTCATTGACGTTAATATTCCTTAATTTTGCGTTACTCACTTTCGATTTTCCGGAACTTATTCTCGTGGGTTCAGGCGGCTTTGGTTGAGCTTCGATGAGCTCTTTGATTTCTTTTTTGGTCTCATCAGGTGAGAATCCAAATAGTTTTTTTGCCTTGCTGATGGGTGCGATGCAATCATCTTGGTAATCGTGTATCGTTGCTAGAAAGTGTACGCGTGCTAAATCTTTAGCAATGTCATCATGTAACTTTCCGAGTTCTTGATTGACAGGGTCTAAAAATGCATTTTTTTGGTTTTGGTGTTCTTTTTTTAATTCAGCTATCCATTGATTGCGGACAGCTTTAAGTTGATCATCATCTACTTGTAAAGCACTTTTATTACGGTCCTTGTGCCGGTCATCAAATTCTCCTTTCAATGCATTGAGTTCTGCGGCTTGTTGTGCCTTGATTTCTTTTTCAAAATCCTCTCGGAGCGTTGCAAGCCTTGTCGTTATTGCGAGAGCTTCAACAGTGGGTGGTGGTGGCGTTTGTTGAAGTACTTTATTAAGTTTATCAATGTTTTCTTTGAAAGCGTCGGCAGCCACCTCAATTTTTGTTTTTTGGGGAGTAGTAGCGCCGCTATCTTGTGCTAACGCAGCGTTTATGGCCGCTTGAAATGTTTGAGCATCAGTAGTAGCAGTAGGAGAAAGCTTTCTAGACGTCGCCGTTAATAGACTGTCGCAATTTATCTTGCTGCGACGAGCGCTCATAAAGCTATCAATCGCTTTACTACAGTGAATGGCTTTAGGTAATCGGATGCTCGCGCCATACTCTTTAAACTGTTGAGTTAGTCGATGTGGACCAAAGTCGCTTGCTGATGGGTTTGTTTGTGGTGTTAGCATGAATGACCTCGTTGTTCAATGAGCAATAATTTCACTTACTTAGTCACAGTATAACAGAAATTAGCTTAACGATTTGTTAACTCAAGGACGTTACAGCGCGGCTTACCATGCTGGAATTGCCGCGTCTCCAAATAAATTGTTCGCTTGTTTTTTTACGTCCTCTGAATTCATGGCTTTAACAAACTCCATCAGTTGGGTTTTTTTATCACTGTCTTGGCGTATGACAATTAAATTAGCATAGGGGGAGTCTTTTCGTTCAACATAGAGTCCATCACGAGAAGGCCTTAATCCTGCCGGCAGTGCAAACGAGGTATTAATGATGGCTGCATCCACGTCAGGAAGTGCATGGGCTAATTGTGCCGCGTCAAGCTCTTTAATTTGCAATTGTTTAGGATTGGCAAGAATATCTTCGCGCGTGCCCATGGAGTTTTTTCTTAAGCGAATTAATCCGGCATTTTTCAGCAGCAAGAGTGCACGCACTTCATTACTTGGATCGTTCGGGATCGCAATCACGGCATGCCTGGGCAGTTTGCTTAATGATTTGTATTTCTGGGAGTAAATGGCCATGGGGTATACAAATGTTTTGCCTATCACGTCAAAATGAAAATGACGGGCAGCGATGGATGCTTTGAGGTAGGGTAGATGCTGATAGATATTGGCATCCAGACTGCCATCCTCCAACGCTTCATTGGGCAGATTATAATCATTAAATTCAATGATTTTAATGGTAAGTCCGTAGCGTTTTAAGGCTACTTCTTTAGCGGCTTCAACTAAATCACTTTCGGGGCCTGTGATGGTGCCTATCGTCAGTGTTGTCGGCGAGGGTTTACCGCACGCCATGAGGCTTAGGCAAAGAGTCAGAATCGTCAATAAACGCACTAAAATTCTCCAGTTGTAGGGTCATGCTAAGAGTTTTGATGTTGATTGTCGTTATTCCGTGATGCGGTGAGACAGTTTATCTCCGGCATACTGTACGAGTTGAACAATCAAAATTAAAATCACTATTGTAGCAATCATAAGGCTTGCATTAAAGCGTTGATAACCATAACGAATAGCCAGATCGCCAAGACCGCCACCGCCAACAGTTCCAGCCATAGCGGAGTAATTGATTAAGGTGATGGCGGTCACGGTGACAGCTTGAATTAAAGGTGATAACGCCTCCGGGAGTAGAATATAACGAATCATTTGCCAGGTTGTTGTGCCCATTGAAAAACCGGTTTCAATGAGGCCCTCGGGTAAATGTTGGTAGACATTACTGACCAAGCGCGCAAAAAAAGGAGTTGCACCCAAGATAAGCGGCACAATGGCGGCATGAATGCCAATGGACGTGCCGACAAGCAAGCGTGTTAAGGGAATAAGAGCAACTAAAAGAATAATAAAAGGAATCGACCGAGTCACATTAATGAACGTCGATAGGAAACGCGCTAAATGGGGGTGCGGCGTTATCTTTTGATGAGTGAATAATAAGGTGCCTAAAGGCAAACCTAAAAGAACAGCACCCAGCGTTGCAAGCGTCACCATATAGAGTGTTTCGCCAGTGGCTAACAGTAGCTCATAAATCAGAGTTGGTGACATAACCCAAGATCTCCACAGTTAAAAGTTCGGCACGGCAACGCGCTATAAAGCGTTCCTGCAATGTTGGACTGGCATTAAGTTCCACAATTAATACACCGCAGGTGATATCATCCACGCTATCAATGTTGGCAAGTAAAATGTTGATGTCTAACTCAAGCTCGCGGCTGGCTTGGCTAATGAAAGGTACGGTTGCAGCAGGGCCTTGAAATTGCAACTGCAGTAAAGGTCGATGATTAGCAATGGATGATAAATTTTGACGAAGACAGGCGGGTAGCTTTGGGCTTAATTGGGCATAAAGCATGTTGCGCGCTGGACTGGTTGGATTTTCAAACACGCTTTTTAAGGAGTTAACTTCAATAAACTGACCTTTCTCCATAACAGCTAAACGATGGCAAATTTGTTTAACAACGTCCATTTCATGAGTAATTAAGACGATGGTAATGCCATAGCGTTCATTTATTTTTTTTAATAGCGTCAAGATGGATTCGGTGCTTTCTGGATCAAGCGACGAGGTGGCCTCATCACAGAGTAATATTTTAGGTGAGCAGCTTAAAGCTCGTGCAATAGCGACACGCTGTTGTTGACCTCCGCTGAGTTGCCGTGGTTTGGTGTCTCGTTTATCACTTAAATTAACCAAGTCGAGTAATTCTTCAATTTTCGCTTGAATGTCGGATTCGGAAATTCCTTGAATTCGCATGGGTAAGGCAATGTTGTCATAAACAGTTTGGGAATTGAGCAAGTTAAATTGCTGAAAAATCATGCCTATTTTATGACGGGCTTGCCGTAACTCGGCTTGGTTTAGATTGGTTAAGATTTGGTTGTCAACAATGACATCGCCTTGCGAAGGACGCTCAAGCAAATTGATGGTGCGTAATAGCGTTGATTTGCCTGCGCCACTTTTACCAATGATACCAAAAATTTCACCCTCTTGAATGAAAAGCTCAATGTTGCGCAGGGCAGGGTTTTCCCCGTAGGATTTGCATAGGTCGTTTAGATCAATCATTGCTCATAATTCATTATTTAGTGAACGTATTTGTTATAAGACTGAGCAGAGTTTAACAATCGGTGGCGGAGTAATCAACCTGTGAGGTCATGCGCCTTACTTAATCTTTTTGAGATTATATAATTAATCCTTGTTGTACTGGACCTTAGCCATTTTCCTGAATGATACAATCCAGACCTTCCCGTAAATTCCATCAGAATGAATGGGTTGCAGGCATTGTAGACATAGATATTGAAACCCTGCTGACAAGCCTTAACAATGAGCAATTTGAAAGACTACCCCAAGCAGCGAAAGATGCTTGTAGGGCGCATCCCAGTTTCCAAGCTTATTTTTTATCATCTGTAGCTAAAGCAACCCCAGATGCAACAGACCCAACTCACGTCAAAACCGACGCTGAAGCCTTATTAACAGCAACGCCAGAACACACCCAAACCTTACTTCGAACACCCGGTGTTTTCACCGATTACTCGGGAAGAACCTTCAACTGCACAGCCTACGAATACGCCTATTGGGCAAAAGACACCCACATGTGCCGCATGCTAGAGCGTCACATGGATGATGAAACGAAAGCGTACATGTTAGCACGCATCGATGAAATAGAGCGCATCGATCACGCGTGGTCATTTGTTTTGGTTTGAAATGGGAATGCATGACATTGATAGTGCTCCTACCTTGGTGTAAAAGATCATGGGCGCTGCCATTTATGGTAATCCTCTCGCCTTGGCTGCATAATTGGCTAAACTCGAGTTGTAATGACGTTGATTTTTTAAAGTGAATTCAAATGGCAATGATTTATCTTCCTTCATCTCTGCTGCGTTTTACGGAGAATCAAAATAAACTTGTTTTGCAAGTGAATACCGTTGGTGAAATTTTCCCCGCGATAAGTCGACAATGTCCTCGATTACACTCGGTGTTGTTCGATGAGTGGGGTGCTCTTAACCCTTTTGTGAATTGTTATATTGATGGTAAAAGCATTGAATCTATCCCGCCCTCAACGCCGCTGCTTGTGGACACGACAATTGATTTAGTCACGGCCTTGGTGGGTGGGTAATCTGTCAGGAGTGTTTAGAGCTCTCGACATTAATAACGTGTTAATTGAGGGTCAATCTGAGCTTGCCATGCCAAAATTCCGCCATCAAGATGATGTACGTCAGTAAATCCAGCGTTTAAAAACATCTGCAGGGCTTGAGCACTGCGAACACCTGATCGGCAATAAATAATTATGGCTTGTTGTCGGTTAAAACGCGGGATGGCGTTACTTAGTGCGGCAAGTGGAATTAATTCTCCGCCGATGTGACAAATTTCGCGTTCATAGGGTTCGCGAACATCAATTAATTGAATGTCTTGCGGGTTGCTTTGCAGTAAATGATAAAGTTCGATGGGACTCATTGAGGGTGACTCCTTGACGTTTGATTTTTCTTCATGCTTGAATTGAATTTTGGGATGATGATCACAACGTTGTTTTGGAATTTGAAATTGATTAAACCGTAGTGATAATAAATCAAATGATAACAAGATTCCAGACAAGGTGTCGGTTACGCCTAAAATGATTTTAATGGCCTCAGTAGCTTGAAGTGTTCCTGCAACGCCAGGCAAGACACCTAATACACCACGCATCGTACAATTGGGAGAAAGTGATTCTGGCGGAGGTTCTGGATATAAACATTGATAACAGGGACCATCAAGATAATTAAAAACACTGAGTTGTGCTTCGTATTGATAAATACTTGCTGAAACAAGTGGTTTTTTAAGGGCTCGACATCGATCATTGAGTAAGTAACGTGTTTTGTAGTTATCGCTGGCATCTAAAACTACATCATAAGGATCAAGTATCGTGGCATTTTTTTCAGTCAAAAAATTAGTGTCGACGTTAATTTGACAATGTTGATTCATGGCTTTTAAACGAGCAGCGGCTACGTCGGCTTTTTTATGGCCAACGTCCTGTTCGGTGAATAAAATTTGGCGTTGTAAATTGCTTAACTCAACGACATCGCCATCAATAATGCCCAGTGTTCCAAGACCGCAAGCGCTGAGATATTGTAAGGCCGGTGATCCGAGGCCTCCGGCACCCACGCAAAGAATTTTAGCTTGTTTTAATTTAAGCTGGCCATCAAGACCAAGGATTGGAAGTTGTCGACTGTAGCGCCTTATTTCAGCGGGTTGTAAGCTCAAGATAAACCTTCTTTTGTCTAAACTGCGTGTCAAGTTAAACATTGATTTCAAAATAATAACAGCATTTTCATCTTTACACGCCAATTAAAAAGCATAACTATCTTGCGTTGAAAATCAGCACAGACTTTTTCGTGCGTGTTGAGAGGGCATCGGCAAAGATTGCCGCCGATGCCCTCTCAACTCACATTACAGAATTAGACAGTAGCCTCGATGGCTGCGGGTCGAGCTTGGTTGCATCATTCTCCTAAGACCTCTGTTTTTGCTCGACATAAGATTTGAATATAGGGTGGCCTCTGCATCCCCGGGCCCGTCATCGTCGTACGCCGAGACGCCGTATTCATAACCAAGAGCCGAAAAAGAATCAAATGAAGGCGGGAAAATAGCACCAACGCCGTCCTTAAACTGGAACGATCGCGCCGCTTTTTCTTTATTTTCTACCCGATTAGAAAGTCCCTGAGCAAAATCCATTGCGCTATTGGCGGGCAGGAACCGTTGTACAAAACCTACGACCTGCCGCCAAAATAAATCTCGTTGCTTCCACTTCCACCCATTAAATCGGTAAAGCTCAAATGCCTTGAGGAGATGTTGTGGGTTAAACACCGCTTCTTGGGATGATCGCTTCGTGAAATCCGCCCTAAATTGCTCGAGATTTAGCCAGAGCAGGGTATCGTTAGGTAACTCAAGACTAAGTGCTTTTTGTACATCCGCATCACTGCCTTGACTAATAGTCTCCACGATTTGACTGAAGTCAAACGGGGTTTGTTGTTGAGAATACGTTTCATGCCCTTCTGGAAAAATTTCTTGATACTGGCGGGCCATTTCCTCTTTTGGCATGTAATAGGCTAACATCGCACAAAGCTCATCGTCTCTGGCGCAAAGCGCTGCCTGAAAAGCTGTTTTTTGTTTGACCTTACGTCTTGAATAATCAATGACCGTGACTTTTTCAGTGAGTAGTCTCTCTAATAAGGATGGATTGGCTTTAAGTAAGGCTTCTGATTTGGTGAGGTCTCCATAAACAATCAATTGCACTAATTGCATAGCCAGAGGATTGAGTTTTTTGAAGAATCCTTCTTGGGTGGGCACCGTCCTTCGTTCAGTTTTTGCTTGCTGAAGACTATCAGTTAATTTATTAGCCATGGTGGTTTGAGCGAGCAGGATTTGTAATACTTCATTCTCCAATAATAACTGACGCCCTTTCTTAGTACTCACCAACGTTTCAGCAATCGTCCGTCCTTGATATTTGCCCAAGGGAATGACGGTATTCATGCCTGCCACAGTCACCGTTTGCAAGAGATGCGGATGTTCATGTAACCAGTAGAGGGTATCGCTTTTATGCGCTGGACTAAACAAGAGCAACAGTGCTGCATTGATGTCTTCGCCTTGTTCTAGGCAAGCCCTCACCGACGCCACATCTTTTTCGGCAATGGCAATAGCAAAATAAATGGCTTGTAAACTCGGTTCTTTTTTGAGTTTCGCCGTTAATTGAGGCGCTTCATGATGAAGTATCGCTAACACTTCTTTTTGATCATTGGGTGATTTATTTTGAAGAATAGCGCTCACCAAAGCCGCTTTTTGCTTCATGCCCCATTCACTGAAAAATTCCAAACACTGGATTAATTCATAACTCTGCGGAATCAGCGTGTTAAGCGTCGTAAAATCCAATAACCTAGTTTCATCGAGTAAAAGGCTATCTAATAAAACAGCCTCTTCTTGAGAAAGTAGGACATAGTGTTCATCCCTTAATTGTTGCAACAACTGACGTTTGACATGTTGCCAATGAATGTCGGTAACAAGGCCTGACTCGGTGTCTCTATCTAATATTTCTGTCTCTTGGTTTGGAATAAAGAGTTTGATACATTCACAAAATTTTTCATACTCCTCCATTTTATAATCATTTTCCAATTCACGTTTGCCTTGGTATCCAGTGACTGCTATTAAGGCTTCTAGTTGTTCACGCAGTGCATTCACTAGCGCGAATAACTGAAAGTGATTGGCAAACCCAGTTTGGACACGGCTTATAATTTCTGCATCAGAAAGATTTTCACTGCCTGTGTGAAAATAAGCGTCACCTGTATTGATAGGCCAAACCCCGAAACCTGCGATTCTGGCAACTTCAATGACCCGGTTGTGCACGTGAATACCTTGATTATTCTTTTCCGCAATAATTCTCGCTATTCTATCCACCAGTTTAAAACGTACATGGGCAATTAATTCATCCTGGTTTTGTGGCATGTTGAAGAGCGTAATGAGGTAGTTGACTTGATTAGTAAACCCTGGTGTGCATTGATCCACATTGTCCGCTATCCTTGAGGCAACCAGGTATCTTTTATCATCGCTTGTTGTAGGATGCGTAAAGAGAACGTACAACTGGCAAAAAGAGTCAAGCAGTTGATGTTTTAAAGAGTAGGTTGAGTTTGGCCCCAAGTGTCGCTCTAATGCTTTAAAAAACAACTCTTTTTTTGTTAACCGCACCCATGTATTGGTTTGGTGATCAAAGTCTTCTTGTGCTTGTGCTTTATCATCATTGAGTTTCAGTTGTGCGCTCAAAAGCGCATAAAAGTCGGTGCGCCAATCATGACGGAGGGGTGTTGGCTCCGTGATGGCTAAGCGCTGCTGTTGCTGTGTATAGCATTGATCAGGGTTCAAAATCGGCATAAACTCGCTCTCTCGACTTGGTTTAATTATTTGTTATTGTGATTAAATAGTTGTCACTCTAACCTGCTTCTTTGTCAAAAAAAATACAGTGAATTGCCAGTTAAAGCGCACCTTAGATGTCAACCATGATTTAAAATTAAAGTCTTTGTTGAAATCAAACTCATTCTGTCATAGCCTTCTGCATCCTTAATTCAGTCGATAGCCGTCGAATAGTCACCTTATGAGCAAAAAAACAGTTTATCAAGGATCTTTTTTAGTATCAGGTATTATGTGCCATCAGGGTTGTGGTGTCAGCATTGAGGCTACTCTTAAGGATTTAGACGATCTTAAAAAAGCGAAAATTCTTCCTGACGATGCGCAGTTAATGATCGATGCGGAGCCCGAAGCTTTGGGAATTCATCGTTTGCATATTCTGATTGAAAGTGACTCTTCTGACTTTCATCTGACCCACGATTATCAACAAAAACTCTCGGAGAAATTGAAAGCGATTGTGTCTGATGTAGGGTTTGATGTGGTGGATAGCGCGGACGTCAATCAAAAAGATAAATATCAACGAACAAATTGGATCAATATTGCAATCAACCTCTTGGCAATGATGGCTATTGTTGCTTTATCCGTTGCTTTTCCACCGTCAATACCTCTGACGGCGGGATTGTTAACACTTTCATTTTTGACTACGGCTTTAACGGCTAGAAGCTACCTCGTTAATTTTTATCGAAACCTTCGACATAAAAAATTGGCGACGATGTCAACGACCATCACGCTTGGTTGGTTATTATCTTTAGGACATAGTCTTTATCACGCCATTAGTATGCGGATGGTCACGGGATTTTCGATGATCTTCATGAGCTTTATGATGCCTGTGATGTTAATAACACTGATCAATGTCATGGATGAAATTAAACGACTTGTTTTAAATCAATCTAAGAAAATGCATTTAAACAGCATGAAAAAATTATTTCCACAAATGGCCGATGAATATCTGTGTTATCAGGTTCCTGAACAGCATGAAGAAGAATTAGTTCAACTCCTTGAAAAGGGTGCGCAAAGCACGTTACCTAATGAGATTAGTCTTTCGATCGAACAATTATTGAGTCATTTTACGCAAGAGGCGCATGCCAAAAACACCTTGAAAAAAAAGATGTTCATTAAAGTTAAAGCGTATGAGTGTTTTCCGGTCGATGGTGTTATTGCTCAAGGAAATACCTTAGTTGATGCCTCGATTTTAACGGGTGAATCGCAACAATACACGCGGTTTTTGGATTTTGTTCCTGCGGGCGCCATTAATATTGGCAGTGAAGTGACCATTTATGCTCGTGAGGATTGTTATAATAGCACTATTAATCGATTATTATTCCGTTCCAATCGAGCGCAAGCGCAGAAGGTTTCTTCATCACATCCTTTATTGACTTATGTGTATGCGGGTCTTATTGTCTTAAGTCTTGTCGCATCTATCCTAACGCCATTTGCATTGGGGATATTGACCGTCCCTTTAGCGCTGCAAAACATCATGGGGATTTTATTTGCTGTTTGTCCATGCACGATGGCTATTGCGCACCAATTGCCAAACTTATTAAGTCATTATCAGCGTAATAATCAAGGCATTATTTTGCGTCGTGAGCATTTAGTTGAACCCTCTGAGGAGGTGCAAACGATAGTTTTTGATAAAACAGGGACTCTCACTACAGGCCACAGTCAGGTGGACTTAAGCGAGGGCATCTCGCCGTCGTTATGGCAACGAATTTATTTGTTAGAAAAATTATATGGCGCGGAACATCCACTGGCTAAAGCGATTTATCATGACTACGAAAAAAAAGGAGGGCGGCAAAGCATCATTAATGATGTGACTGAGGTATCTCGAGATCTTAAAAACCGCGGTATATCTGCGAGGGTACAAGGTAAACCAATTCATATTGGCAGTTCAGATTTTTTAGAACGATCGGGTATCAAATTACCCAAGACATTTTCACCGTCCATTCAACATAAAATAGAACAAGGATATACTTTGGTTTATGTCGCTGAAGATAATAAATATCAAGGTATTATTTTAATCAAGCATGAAGTAAGAAGTGATATTTTGGAATCACTACGCCGTTTAAAAAAATCAGGTAAAAAAATAATAATGCTGACGGGAGATAGTCAGTTGGCCGCAACGGGTTTTAATGAACAAAATGGCGCCATTTTTGAACCAGAGGACATCTACGCTGAACAGACGCCCCAGGGCAAAGAAGATTTTTTAAAACAATTAATGAGCGATCAAACGATTAATCCAGAAACTGTTTGGTTCGTGGGTGATGGCTTAAATGATGCTCCTTGTGCCAGGATTGTGAGCGAGAAAGGGGGAATTAGTTTTGCCATGAGGTCCGATGACAAAGCTTCTTTTTTTGCTGATATCAGTTTAAATGGTTCATTGAGCTATTTATTTGAGCACAATCAACTGAACAGGTTTCTCAAAAAAAACATAACTCAAAACAAGGGACTGCTAAGTTATAGCGCTCTTATCTTTTTGGCTTTTATTATTACGTTTTCAGTGATTGGAATTGCAGTTTCACCGTTGATTCCTATGGTCATTATGACATTAACCACGCTCTTCACCGTATTTAATTCCTATCGTTCAAAGCTGTCAGTGGATAGCGCTTTGGATAAAAATTCATCTTGGCTTCAACACTATCTTGTTTCGAGGGGTTCTATTGGTTTATTGGTGGTGGCGAGCAGTTTGCTGACGGTTGGAGTTTTGATTTCAACGGCAGCAACAGGCGGATTAGCATTACCTAGCATCGTGTTTACGGTTGGGGCTTTGGCTGCTGCCACAAGTGTCTGTGTATTAACCTCGGGGATCATGTTTGGTGTTTTTGTGGTTTTAGGTCTTTCGTATTTAGTGATTAATCACTATAGGAATAGTCAAAAAAATACGGCGGAGGGTACAGAGGATCGGGTTATCAACGAGCTTGAGCCAACAGTTTCTTTGACAGCACAGGATGAGGTGCTCGTGAGTAAGGACTTAAATTTTGGGGTTTCTCAAAGGGTAAAAAAGTCGTATTCAACGTTAGAATTATTTAGCGATCACGATCATGCATCGATAAATACCAACGCTTTATAGTAACTCATGTGATTTTAATTGGAGTTCCGATCAGCTTCGCTATTGCTCTCAAAGATGACTACTTAAAAATTAACCCACTATATTCCATGGAGCCCATTTGTTTTTAAACCATGATATGTGATGATGAGATTAGAATCATTGATAAGGAGCATTCCATGTTTTTAAAACAGTGTAATATTGATAAAACAGATAGAATGAATCGTGTGGTGATTGGTGCTATTTTGTTTTTCGCAGCACTCATTGGTATGGGCAAGTTTTTTTTTATGGTGGTTGGGCTTGTTTTAGTGATTGAAGGCTTCATTGGTTGGTGTTCTATCCCTTATTTCATCAGTAAAATCAAAGGAAAATAGTTTATTTCCACGCTGCAAATCTGTTTTTAGATGAGTGTTTTTTGTAGTTTA
>JAOAUB010000031.1 GCA_030157805.1 Legionellaceae bacterium | reverse complement strand
TCCTAAAATATCACTACCCGACGGACGATTATTAGCTACAATAGTCTATAATCAACACAACAACCTTTGTTTATGAGAGCATATCATGTACACGAAAATCTTACATGCAACCGATCTTAAGGAAAATCACTACGCTCTTTGCCAAAAAGCCGTTGAAATTGCCAAATCTTTTGGTGCAACATTGCACCTACTGCATGTTATTGAACAACCTGCTTCGCTGCAACTCGCCCAAAGCTTAGGGTTCGCAGAGCTTGCCACGCCAGTAAAAGATGATGCCCTTATCGTATTAAAGGTTCTTGGAGAGTCCCTAGGACTGCCTAAATCACAACAACATGTTGAAATTGGTTCTATAAAAATACAAGTTTTAAATAAAGCACGCGAATTAGGCTGTGATCTTTTGATTATTGGCAGTCACGATCCAAGTGATCACCTGCCTTCATTTTTAGGAAGTACTGCGCATGCCGTAGTTCATCATGCGCTTTGTGATGTGTTAACAGTAAGACTTTAATGCTATTGGTCGCGGTATTCGTTCACAACGTTGCGTGACTTGTTCACGAAATCCAGGCACATCGCTGAATATCGTGTATCAAGCACACAACATCGACAAAAAACGTGAGTCACTACTTTTTAACAAACCTCATTAAACGTTGTTTTTTTCTGGTTTGACGTGGTGTTAGCTTGTTTCGTTTATCTTTGAATGGATTAACATTGCCTTTAAACTCTAATTTCAGTGGCGTACCAACAAGACCGAGTTGTTCAGTAAACGATTTCATTAAATATCGCCTGTAACTGTCTGGTAAAGCTTCCAGTTGATTGCCATGAATCACAATGATTGGAGGATTATGCCCGCCGGCATGCGCATAACGCAGTTTAATACGACGTCCATTAACTAAAGGTGGAGTATGCGTCGTAACTAAGTCTTGCAAAATTCTTGTTAACTGCGGTGTTGATAATGCCTGTGTTGATGAGGCATAAGCCTGTTCAATATCATCCCACAAAACGCCCACACCACTTCCGTGCAATGCAGAAATATGTCGAATTTTGGCATAATGAAGAAATTGTAAGCGTCGATCAAGCTCTTCTCGAACACGCTCTTTATGCTCAGCATCAAGACCGTCCCATTTATTTACCGCAACCACAAGCGCCTTTCCTGCTTCCGTCACAAAACGTAAAATATGCAAATCTTGATCAGTCAATCCTTCTTGGGCATCAAGTAATAAAATGCAGACGTTTGCGGCTTTAATCGACTGTAATGTCTTAATAATTGAAAATTTTTCAATTTTTTCATCAACACGTGAACGTCTTCTAACTCCGGCCGTATCAATTAATACAAAATCCTTATCATCACGAATAAAAGGAATCGCGATACTATCGCGTGTTGTGCCTGGCATATCATAAACGACAACCCGCTCTTCCTTTAACATACGATTAATTAAGGTCGACTTGCCAACATTAGGGCGACCTACAAAGGCTATTTTAGTTGCCTTTGTGGGATTTAAATCCTCAGATTCTATCAAGGGAAACGGGGCTGTTAATGCACTCAGTAAGTTGTTGATGCCTCGGCCGTGAGATGCTGAAATACAAAACTCAACCTCAAGACCCAATTTCTGAAAATCCAGACTAACATAACGCTCATCCAAGCCATCCATTTTATTAATAATCAAATAAATGGGCTTATTAATTTTACGCAACCTTGCCGCAATTGACTCATCAATCCCTGTCAGCCCTGCTTGGGCATCAACCAGAAAAAGAACATGGGTTGCTTCATGAAGCGCAACTTCGGACTGCTTGGACATTAATTCATCCACCGCCACATCATCAACACCAATCCCGCCAGTATCAACAACAATAAAAGGCTTGTCCTCATAAACAGCTTCGCCGTATTGTCTATCACGTGTTAAACCAGGATAGTCAGCAACAAGTGCATTTTGAGTGCGTGTTAAACGATTAAACAATGTGGACTTGCCCACGTTAGGGCGCCCTACTAAAACTACTACCGGTGTAATTATACTCACATTAACTCACTAAATAACAACTAAGCTCGCCCGTTGCTGTTAAAACAAAAATACGATTACCTGAAATAATCGGGGCAACATAAATAGCCCCTTTTAAAGGTGCGCGAAAAATCAACTTCCCGGTTGATGTATCCAGGCCATGCAGTAATCCCGTTTGATCCCCGATAAACAGTCGATTTCCCTGCAATGTAGGCTCCGTTAAATTCCTTGCCTTGAATGCAGGTTGTTTCCAGTTAACTTGGCCATTGTTTTTATCAACTGCCCAAATGACATCATGACTATCTGAATAATAGAGCGTATTATCTTTTAAAATCATATTCTTAAAAATAGAAGCGGGTTTTCGCCATATAAATTGTCCATCATCCAGCGATACACCACCGACGGATCCCTGATAACTTCCCAAATACACCATGCTGCCAGAAACGATAGGATCAGCATCAATATCGACTAATCGCTCCACATCGCTTGATCCTGTTGCATAAACGATGCTGCGTTGCCAAAGCACGTGACCCGTATCAATATCAACTGCGTCTAATTTCCCATCCGAATAACCCACTAAAACAGTATTGCTATTCATCATTACCGGAGACGAGCTTGCTTTAAGAACTAAACTCGGCGATCCGTGTTCTAAGAGCCACTGTTGTTCTCCCTTCTGAAGACCAAATGAGTACAAATTACCATCGATAGTTTTGGCGATCACTTGATTTTTTGCAATAATGGGGCTTGCAAGGACATCGCTGGACAATTTTTGATGCCATAATTGATGACCGTCTTTTGAACTGTAAGCAATAAGCTGTGAATTATTCGTCGTTAACACCAAAATTCCATGCCCAAGGGTGGGTCCGCTCGTAAAAGAATAAGGCGTCTTATTGGACCAAATTATTTTTCCACTGCTTGTATTAATAGCATCAAATTGACCACCAATATCGGCCACAAAAAGTTTGTTAGCCTTCAAAAGAGGTTTTAATCTAAAATAAGTGCCATTTTTTTGACCTTTACCAATTTGGACAGTCCATTTTTTGGTCATGCCAATTTGTGAATCAAGTGACTTGAGTTGCTTTGGGATCGGTGTATTGTCTTTACCAAGCATATAATCATCAAATTTAGCGCAAGACGATAAGCAACATACCAACAACACCAACACACACTTTTTCATGGCAATTATACTCTCTTATGCGGAACCTATGTTTTCTCTTGAAACATGCTTAGATTGAGTCAAAGCAGCAAGTTCATTCGTCTTCATTTCAAGAAACAAATTACCGATTCCATGAATTTTTGCTTCGCTAATCGCTTGTTTATACGATTTGATAGCCTGTTGATATTCACCTTTCTCAACAAAAATATCACCTTTTAACTCATTAACAATGCTCATATAAGCATTATCATCAATCACCGCTAACTCATTCAACGCTTTATCAAAACTTTTCTGAGCTACCAATAAACGAGCTGCTCGTATTTTAGCAATTTGCTTGAAAGCTGGTACTTTTGAATGCATGACCACGTCATCAAGCAGCTGTTTTGCTTTATCATTCTGATCTTTCTCAACATAAACTTTGGCCAAAGTCATACGAGCAGCATCAGCATAAACAGTCTTATCATAATTTTTAATCAATTGATTAGCGTAGGATCTGATTTCTTTATTCTTATGCTCAGAAAAAGAAACCATTAAACGTTCATACACCGTCGAGGCTTGCGTGAGTGATTGCTCATAATGCCAATTCCAATAGCGATACCCCGCCGCACTGAGCATAATTACAGAAAAAAGAATAAGAATTGGCGTATTATAACGCTGCCACCACTTTTTAATGGCCTGCAACTGTTCTTCTTCTGTCATATATACAGACATCACTCTCTCCCTACCAAAAGACTATACTTTCCACACAGAACCGGGCGGGCCTATCAGGCTCAAAATTTAATTACTGTGAGTATATAGATACTGTTGTAAATAAGTAAGCAAATCCTCGTCAACAATACTTACCTGCTCTTCGGCTTGACGCAAATTTTTCAAACTGATGGTTTGATTGATAAGTTCATCCTCACCAATAATGAGTGCAAATGCGGCGCCGCTTTTATCTGCCTTTTTAAATTGGCTTTTAAAACTGCCTCCGCTAACATTGGTGATCACTCGACAATCCGGATAGGCATCTCTTAACTTTTCTGAGAGCACGAACCCTTTGCGCAATGCCACATCATTACTTGCAATAATAAAAAAGGTCAATGGTCCTTCTTCAGCGAGATGATGATTTAAAGTTTCTAACAACAACAGCAATCGCTCAGCCCCCATTGCAACACCTACAGCGGGCGTCGCATTACCGCCAAGAAGCCCCACTAAAGCATCATAACGACCGCCACCACAAATCGTTGACTGACTACCGAGTTTATCTGTAACCCACTCAAACACGGCATGCCCATAATAATCCAAACCACGAACAAGGTGTGAATTAATCACATAATCAATATTTAATTGATCAAGCCCTAAGCAAAGATCATGAAAAGCTTGTTGACTGGCAGCTCCTAATGAATCACTTAATTTGGGTGCTTGTTGAAGAATGTCCTGAATAGTGGGATTTTTACTATCTAAAATGCGTAGAGGATTTCGATCTAAACGTCTTAAGCTGTCCTCATCAAGGCTATCACGATGCTCACGTAAGAAAGCAACCAACCTCTCTTTGTAATGCTGCCTTTCGCTAAGTTCACCGAGGGTATTAATCTGCAGTTGTACGACATTTTCAATGCCTAAATCACGCCATAAGCGCTGACAAATCAAAATCAACTCGATCTCAATGGCAACACCTGTAACGCCAAAAACTTCAATGCCAAATTGATTGAACTGACGATACCGGCCTTTTTGTGGTTTTTCATGGCGGTACATGGGGCCCATATACCACAATTTCTGTTGTTGATGATGTAATAAGCCATGTTCAAGACACGCACGAACACAACACGCAGTTCCCTCAGGACGTAATGTTAAGCTGTCACCATTTAAATCGGTGAAAGAATACATTTCTTTTTCAATAATATCCGTTAACTCACCAATCGAACGTTTAAAAAGCTGTGTGCTCTCCACAAGAGGAAAGCGTATTTCTTCATAACCATACTGAGTTAAACAATGAATAAAACTACGCTCAAGCGCTCGCCATGCTCGGGTTTGTGACGGTAAAACGTCATTCATCCCGCGAATAGCTTGAATTAACTCAGCCACCGTATTCCCCTGACTCGTTCTTTGTTGTGCCTTGAACCTGAAACAAAGACTGTAGTTTAGACACTTCGGTCAAATACGCTCCAGTTGATTTTTGAGATATTTTAACGTCATCATTTGAGGTGTTATGCAAATTATTTTCAGAAAAATCATTGTTTTTTTGCCACCAAAACGTCATGGATACAATAGTTACTAAAACAATCAGGGCCGTAACCCATCGCACTAATCGCTCATTAAGGCTAGGTTCTCGTCGCGACTGCCATAATGTTCTTTCAGGTTTTCGCTCTTCAACGAAAGCATGATTAAATGAGGCAATCAATGGCTCCGCATCAACACTTAAAAATTTAGCATAAGCTCGAATATAGCCCCTCACAAAAACAGCCTGTGGCAATTGATCATAAACATCGGCCTCAAGAAGCTCTATAACGCGCTTACGCAGGTGCAATTTTCCGGCCACATACTCCGGAGTATACCCTCTTTTTTCACGGATGAAGGCCAACTGCGCACCAGGTTTTTCAATGGCTTGGGGTTCTTTTTCATCCACGAACAACATCGTATTCATTTTATTCTCCCGAATAATCGGTCAAGTCATTCCGCTTAACTACTCACACAGACATCGAGTTCATCTTTTTAAGAGTATCGTTCACACGAGTTAAGCGGGCTTTAAATGTTTCTTCAACATTAAACTGCCCTGCTTGATGAGCCGCATTAACTGCCAGCGCTAACAAAACCTCATCATTTAATACTTGATCTCTATAATCTTGCACTAATTTAAGCGCCTTTTTGGGATGATTTAATTTCATCTCAAGTTGCACTACTTCCGCAATAGATTGTTTCCTTTCGGGATCTTCTGCAAGTGCTTTTTTAAAATAAAACATCGCTTTACCATAATCAGGAATTGCCGTAGCACATAATCCTGCGTTTTCATAAGCAGCAGCACTGTGACTATAGTGCACATCATCAACTGCTTTAATAAAAAACTTTTCCGCTTCCTTATACTGACCTTTTCGACATAAAAAAGCGCCGTAATTGTTATATTGAGCTCCACTGTTCGGTGCTAACGATAAGGCCTTTTTATAAAAATAAGTTGCTTTATCGGTATCCCCGATTTTTTCTAAAAAATATCCCATGGCCGCATTAACATCTGGAGAGTTAGGTGCTAACTCAAGAGCTCTTAATAATTTTCGCTTGGCACGCGGCCTGTCGGATTGGCGCAAATAAGCTAAACCAAGCTGTTTATTATAAATCGCCGCGTCACGTAATCGTTGTTCTTTGATAGCCGCTTGCTGGTTGGCCTCAAGATGGCTTTGGCAGGCTTGTAAATAAACAACGACAACAATAACAAGCCAAAAAAAAATCGACTTACGCATTTTTTGCCTAGAAATCACGGCTTTCTTTGAAATTAAATGTTTGGCATTATAACCATGAATCACACCGGAGCAAAATGTAATTTTTGCCAGCGCATCGAGCGCTTAGTTTTATCATTCACTTTTCCAGCCAATTGCCCACATGCCGCATCAATATCATCACCACGTGTTTTTCGAGTAATGGTATTAATTCCTTTAGCAAGGAGTAACTCTCTGAAATGATTCATTGTTTCTTGTGACGACCGCTCATACTGCGTGTGTGGAAAAGGATTAAACGGTATTAAATTAACTTTACATGAAACATTACTTAATAATCGAATCAATTGTCGAGCATGTTCGGGCGTATCATTAACATCCTTTAGCATAACGTATTCAAAGGTCACTTGACGTTTTTTTTCATCACTAAAATAATTTTTACAAACCTGCATGAGTTGTTCTAAAGGGTATTTTTTATTTAAAGGCACTAATTGATCACGCAAATCATCGTTAGGAGCATGTAATGACACCGCCAAAGCAACCGGGCTTACGGTTTTTAAATGAAACATTTCTGGAATCAAACCGGATGTACTTAAAGTAACGCGATACTTCGACAAACCATAAGCAAAATCATCCATCATAATATCCATTGCGGCAACCACATTGGTAAAATTAAGTAAGGGCTCACCCATTCCCATCATCACAACATTAGTAATTTTTTTATCATGAACACCATTTTCGCAGGAGAGTTGACGCACAGCCAACCACACTTGCGCAATAATCTCACTCACGGCAAGATCTCGATTGAATCCCTGTTTAGCGGTTGAGCAAAAACTACAGTTTAAACCACAACCCACTTGAGAAGAAACACATAACGTCCCCCGATTTCGCTCAGGAATATACACAGTTTCAATGCAGTTACCGCAATGAAGCTTAATTAACCATTTACATGTTCCATCCAACGATTGTTGATAAGACACCAGTTCTGGCAAACGCACTTCAGCTATTAAAGCAAGGCGCTCACGCAATGCTTTGGACAAATTAGTCATCTGTCCAAAATCACACACGCCAACTTGATGTATCCACTGCAATACTTGTTGCGCTCGAAATTTTTTTTCACCGATCTCATCAAAAAATGCAATCATTCGCTGACGATCGAAATCAAGTAAGTTTATTTTTTCACTCATAATAAAATACTACATAAAATCATAGGGTCTATTAACAACTGTGATGAAAAGCCTGAATACCGTGGACAAACCACGGTACGTAGGGGGTTAATGGTATTTGAACCTAAGTTCATTACCCACAAATTTCTTCTGGTTTAAAAAAATAGGCTATTTCATGACGTGCTGCGTCGGCACTATCGGAACCATGAACAGCATTAGCATCAATACTATCCGCAAAATCTGCGCGGATTGTATGTGCTGCGGCTTCTTTAGGATTAGTTGCGCCCATCAATTCCCTATTTTTAAGAACTGCATTTTCACCACTAAGAACCTGCACCATCACCGGGCCTGAAATCATAAAATTAACTAAATCATTAAAAAATGGGCGCGATTGATGAGCCTCGTAAAACCCACCTGCTTGCTCACGTGACAACTGTACCATTTTTGCAGCCACAATTTTCAAACCGGCTTGCTCAAAACGAGAGTAAATTTGTCCAATAACTGATTTAGCAACAGCATCTGGTTTAATAATTGATAAGGTTAACTCGTGTGTCATTTAAAACTCCATCCAAAAACTTAATTAAAACTACATTAACAAAAGCCGTCAGCGCGAACATCAACAACATCGCCTGGACAAGCTTTATAACTAACTTAGGTTTTTTTGTCATTTACAAAACATAGAGAGTATATACTCATTAACTCTTTTCACCAATTTTTGCATCAAAATAAAGATCTAGTTGATTAACAGCTAACTGCTGCACATCAAGATGATACCCCCCGACCGTCGTCAATAATTCATTGGTTCTCACAATTATTGCTGAAAAATCAGTACGGAATTTTTTAAAATCGCTGGTGTTCATCAAAGCTTGATCGCTGAAATTTTGTAATTCGTTTATTGTGTCAGAATCAATTTGATTTAACTTTTCAGCTTCATCACGCATCAGTTGACACAGCAATAAATCATAAGGCTGCCCAAGAATATTCTTAACTCGAAGCCACGCATCGTGTTGATCCGACAAACGAGTCTTCGAAGTATAATCGCTTATGAGCGTATAAAGACACTTAATGATGAGTTGATGATCATGAATCATCACACCTGATTGCTGTAACGCTTGCCTTATTTTTTTTTCTGACATTAACACGTGCTGATGAAACAACTTACCCGTTTTAATCAGTAGCATTTGGCTTTTCGCGATCAATCGGTCATTCGCTAAATCCTTTTCATTAAAAACTTCGCCCATAGCCACTAATTCTTTACGAGTTTCTTCTAAGTCATCCCTAACTTGAGATCCTTCTTGACTGCTTTCACCCGACAACAAATAATCAATAAACAATTTTTGAGCATAGATTTGATAATCTTTAGCTTGCTGCAAAATAAGTCCATTCAAACTGTGTTTTAGAGGGACCTGAATTAAGCGAAAAAACAAACAATCCGGATTTTTTACAGCACGCCTTAAGTCATCAACCGATAACCTAATGTGATATCGCTCTAAAATTTTTTCAACGGTAATTAATCCATAGGTCGAAAGCCAATCAGACAAATCACTGCCTTGTGTCGTGCCAACTTCATTTTCCATGTTATTTCACCCAAAATGAGTATACCACCCAAAATCAACCGAAACTGTGAATAAATTTAAACCCTGTTGATTTATTATAACCCAACAATTGCGGCGTGTCATCCCAATCACTCAACACAAATTGACCATACTTTCCATCAAATTGTGAATGTTCTATGAATCCCGGCTTATGTATATGACCATGAATTAAGGTGTTCAGATGATGAGACCGCATATCGTTAACTAAAGCCTCAGGAACAACATCCCAAATCCGAGGCGATTTATTTCGATTGCGTTGACTTTGAGCCCGTACTTTCCCCACGATTTTTTGACGTAACTTAGATGGCAAAATCAAAAAAAATGAAATAAACCAGGCATTTCTGGTCAATCTGCGAAACCGTTGATGCGCTTTATCAAATAAACAATAAGCATCACCATGCGCTAATAAAACAGATTGATCACCCAACATAATAACGGAGGGGTCTTTTAATAGCCGAAAACCCGCTTGATTTGCAAACGATTGACCCAATAAAAAATCACGATTACCCGGCATAAAATACAATTGAATTCCACACTCCGTTAAACGACGAAATTGTTTAGCAATGTCCTCGCTCCATGCTTCAACACAATCATCACCGGCCCAAACATGAAATAAATCACCTAAAACATAAACCGCACGTGTATTAACGAGAGCCCAATCAACAAAAACATTAAATCGTGTGATGAGATAAGGTTCCTGAGAATTTAAATGTAAATCGGAGATAAATACCGCATCTAACATAAAGGCTCAATAATAATATGCTCATCACGCAGATAAATTTGACAAGGCCCTTGATTCGGTTCAATCACGTCACTTAAACGATAATACCCTGCGATAGAAACAAGTTCTGCATCAAGTGATAAGCAAAAAATTCGTGCTGCTCTGTTTCCTGAAATTCCGGCCAATGCCCGCCCTCGCAACACACCGTAAACATGGATGTTGCCGTCAGCCAACAATTCTGCACCATGACTCACCGATGAAGTAATAACAAGATCGCCCCCCTTACAAACCACTTGTTGCCCTGAGCGGACAGGGGTAGTTTGCAATTTGCTTTTTAAAGCATTCGGTTTAGCAACCGGCTTTTCAGGGGGGGGTTCAGAAATTTCTTCATGAATGTCAGTTGAAAACACTTTATCCTGGGAAGAAGAACCATGCAAAACCGCAAGCCCCATGCATTGCGCTATTGATGATAACAAGGGACTTCCCCCTTGAATAGCAACCACCAGCAGATTACGACGTCGAAGCATGGTATGAAATAATTGCAGATCAATCTCAGAATCCTGAATCAACGAGCAATCCAATACAATGGGTGTACCCTCAAACATCCGCGGTGCTTTGGCAATGATCTGTTCCAACTGCTGCTCAAATAAAATTTGATCCGCGCTAAGCAATTGCAATACGGTTAAGGTATAAAGTCGTCCTTTTAACTTAAAGGCCTTTGATTTTAATAAGTTGTCTGGCATATTCAACTATCGACCGCTCATTTATTTTGTTTATACTAGCACGGGAATGTTTTAGTATAAACCCACAAATTTAATATAGCTAAGAAGGACGTTATGGTGCAAAAAACATGGCTATCGCAATATCAGGAGGGAGTTCCCGAACAAATAAACCCCGATGAACACGCTTCACTCGTTGAACTTTTTGAAGAGGCCTGTAAAAATTATCGCGATGGCGTTGCTTATGTTAATTATGGATCAACCTTAAGCTATGGCGATCTTGAAGAAAAAAGCCGGCAAGTGGCGCTTTTTCTTCAAGAATTAGGGCTAAAAAAAGGCGACCGCGTGGCCTTAATGATGCCTAATATTTTACAATACCCTGTGGCCTTATTTGGTGTTCTACGTGCAGGCCTCATCGTTGTGAATACCAACCCACTTTACACCGCCGATGAAATCACTCATCAAATGAATGATTCAGGCGCTTCCGCCATTATTGTGATGGCTAATTTTGCTAAATCATTAGAAAAAGCCTTACCCTTCACCGCCATTAAACACGTTATTATCACCGAAATGGGCGATCTGTTCTCTCCGTTAAAACGCATTCTATTCAATGGTATGGTTCGTTATGTCAAAAAACTTGTGCCCCATTATTCCATCCCCCAGGCGATAGCCTTCCGAGAGTGTCTGAAACAAGACTTAAAAAAACCATTAAAATCACCTAAGCTTGGCCATCACGACATTGCTTTTTTACAATACACCGGCGGCACTACCGGTATATCAAAAGGAGCTATTCTCACGCACGGTAATATGGTCAGCAACATTTTACAATCTTACGCTTGGATAAGTCCGTTTAAAATTGGCAGAACTGACGTCATTATCACCGCACTGCCGCTTTATCATATTTTTTCTCTCACCGCGAATTGCTTAACCTTTATTAAAACAGGCTCTATCAATTATTTAATCACTAATCCCCGCGATATAGGCCATTTTATCAAAGAAATCAAAACTATTCGCTTTACCGTGATAACTGGCGTGAATACCTTATTTAACGCCATGCTCAATCACCCACAATTTCGTAACATCGATTTTTCAAAAGTTAAAGTCGCGCTTTCTGGCGGAATGGCCTTACAAAAAAGTGTTTCACTACGATGGCATGAAGTGACCCAATCTCGAATTCTTGAAGCCTACGGATTGACCGAAACCTCACCCGCCGTCACAATGAACCCTATGTACCTCAATGACTACAATGGTAGTATTGGTTTACCAATACCCTCCACCGAAATTTCAATTCGCGATGATGATAATCATGAAGTTAAAACCGGTGAATCAGGTGAATTGTGCATCAAAGGACCACAAGTAATGTCTGGCTATTGGAAAAGACCCGATGAAACAGCGTTAGTCTTCACCCCCGATGGTTTTTTAAAAACAGGCGATATTGCTCGAATTGATGAAAAAGGCTTTCTGTATCTTGTTGATCGAAAAAAGGACATGATTTTAGTTTCCGGGTTTAATGTTTACCCTAACGAAGTAGAACAAGTGATTGGAATGAATCCTGGCGTGCTTGAAGTTGGCATTGTTGGCGTCCCGTCCGAAAACAGTGGTGAAATTGTCAAAGCTTGCATTGTCAAACGTGACCCCACATTAACCAGCGAACAAATCATAGCCTATTGCCATGAACATTTAACCCCTTACAAAATACCTAAAATTATTGAATTTTATGACGAACTGCCCAAAACCAACGTTGGTAAAATTTTAAGACGTGCTTTACGCTAACACGTGCTCGAACATTATGTGCTAAGTAGTAACTCCCCAGCTACGTCATCCTGAGCGCGTTTTTTTGCGCGAAGGATCTCC
>JAOAUB010000030.1 GCA_030157805.1 Legionellaceae bacterium | reverse complement strand
ATGCAGGAGTTAAAAAACATGGCCTGTTAACGAAACCGTGCGTAAGGTGAGTAATGAAGTCATTTTATTGAGCTAAGAAACAAAGCCTAATATTTCCTTAAGAATCATGCTCTATTATTGGAAAATTCATTTTAATAATGACCAGGAAGCTTTAATGGCGCACACTCTTGTTTTATTGGGGACAGACACGAAATTTGGCGATAGAGATGGATACGATAAAGCAGAAACTTTAGGTTATGTATCAACCTTAATCTGCGTTGACTCTACTGACCCTTTCCCTACTGATAAGATAACGCAATATAGAAATTCAAATGTAGCTGTGGTTGACGGTCCTACGACATTAGGTTCGGAAGTAGGCGATAGAATTGCGCGGGGTGTTCTAGCCATCCTAGAAGCAATCAGTCGTGGCGAAACAAAGATCAACATCATTGCCCATAGTCGTGGTGCTGTAGAAGCAATATTGGTGGCTCATGAATTAGAGCGAATTCAAAAACTTTTAAAAAACCCATCAGTTGATCCTGCGATATTAACCAAAAGCGAATGTCAATATACTACTGCTGCTATGAATGAGTTACATAAAGTCGCGTTTTCTCAGCTGGAGTTCAACAAGATTAGTCAATATTTCGATCTAATAGAATTAGCCCTGTTAACGATTGATCCTGTTCCTGGCGGTAATTATATGGGGATTACCCGACTCGCCTCATTGGCTTGGAGAGACCCTCGTTTTTATCGAGTTCCGAAAATAGTTAAAGAGTATGAACAATATATTTATGAAAATGAGAGAACACGTTGTTTTAAATGTATAGTGCCAAAAAGTGATTCACCGGAAACGACAACCTTCAAATTGTGCAGTCTTCCAGGTCATCATGGCACCGGTTCGGGCAACCTTAAGTCCCAGCAACGACAAGATGTTCCACAAGGCACAGCAGAGCATGTACAAGAGTTAGTAATAGTAAAAATTATCGACTTTTTAACGCGCAATGGCGTAAAAATTATTCCGAAACTAGCCAATGATGATCCCTTTGCGGAGTTAATGGTTCAGATCAGGTTAACTCATGAAAAGGAATTCAAACCTTTATATTTAGATTTGTATAATAAAATTGTCGTAAATAGAGAGGCCTATCTGTTCTTTAATAAAACTTCTTACCCAACATTAGGCCAAGAACAGGCTTTGCTTAGAATGATATGTAAAGTAGTGGATCAACGGATTGTCCATTATCAAGCTCATAATGATACCTATTTGGAGTCAATAGTTCCTCCAGTACCTGGAGGACATTTTTTAAACTATGAGCATGCACGTATTCATCTGAATAATGAGTTAGGTTTTGAATATTCATCGTCGCTTAATCAAACGATTGAGGCGGCAATAGGTAAATTACTTAAAATATGCGAGCACACTGAAAAATTAAAAAATTTAAAATCTAAACCGCAGCAATCGGATCTGTCAAGCTCTTTTATGCTTGATAAAGTAGCTCCAACTTTAGATTCCAAAGAAGGGTTCGATCTTCTTTTAGATGCCCTTGGCATGCTGATTGAAGAAGTAAGGCGACCTTATTTGCAGGATGAGTTTATCGATGCGAAACTGCGAGGGGACGTATATGAAGTAGTCGGAACAGTATTTATTCGTTTTAATCAATTTGTAGCAGAAAATTCAGAAAATGAGCTGGCAAAAATTATTTTAAATACCTTAAATTCCAATTTGGTAACTACGCTGGAGACTAAGCGCAATACTTTGTTTGCTCAATATCAGGTACCGTTGCAGGTGAAAATTGAACAGATAGAAACGAAGCTGGCTGAAATAAAACAACAGGGTGAGGCGGATGGACAATTATTAACGAAATTAGAAAAATTTCTGCAAGAAGCAAAGTTATTATTTAATCTCAAGTCATCTGACGTTAAATTGGTTATCGAAGAGCATTTTAACGTTTTGGATCAAACACAGGCTCAAACTGCAGTAGGTATGCAAACTCTGGACTTGGCTAAATTACTTTTAAACGAAGCTCTGGAGGACAGCCTGAATTATGATGGCGAAAATATGATGAGGGAATTCATTAAATCGCATCATCAATTAGAGAAATTAAGGTCAGACATTCCTAACTTTAAAAAACTTTATGCGGACTTCGATTACGATAAACTGGCACGCGAATTAAACGAAAAACGAAATCATCTGATTGATTTGGCTGTTCAAAATATAGTTAGAGAAGGATTGAATTTAGAAAACTCAACAATCAAGGATCTTTTTATTGGGAATGAAACGCTTTATCGCGAAATTCAACTTAAACTTGTTGAATTGGGTGGAAACAATCTTGTCGCCGAAGACCCTTTAAATCCGCGTATGCATTTAGAACAACAAGAAGCGTCTCAATTGCAGGAGGAAACGCAAGAGGAAGACCTTCCTCCGGAAGATGTATTCGATAAGAAATTTCGAGTTCACCGAGAGCAATTTCATACTTTAATAACAGCGCTTGATGAATTTTCATCCTATTGCAGTACTTCAGATGATAGTACGGTTTCGCTTTATCAAGCGTTTGTACAAGAGTTAAAGACAGATTTTGATGAGGTTGGTCATAACTTTTTCAAAAATGTTGAAAACACAGATAAAGTAGCCTTGAAGACGTCATTCGAGATATTTAAGTCATCTTGTGAACGTTTATCTCAAAAAGCCGAAAAGAACTTTAAGCATAATACTGGTCTCTGGAGTTACGTAAAACCGATCTTAACGGGATTTTTGGGGGTAGTGATTGCTATTGCCGTCAGTTTGTTAACTTTGGGTATTGCAACCTACCATGTCGCTAAAAATGAGCGTTTACGTAGTAAATATATTGATACTTTTTTCAAATCAGAATCTGGCTCAATTCAGGACGCAAAAAATAAATGGGCTACATATGCTGTTAAACAAAAATTGTTTGGTCAAGAAATCTTGACGTGTAACGGTTTAGTAAATGAAATTGAGGAAATCATGAACACTAAATTATGCTCATGATATAACTGACGGGCTTTGTTTATTAGCTCAATAATTAACCTGATTTGGGTGTCGATGTCATGGCGGTGTTATGATGGCCGCCACCCAATGTTGAACCAGACGTCCGATTTATGCCGAACAAATATCCAAAGAAGAAAGGATGGAACGTACCCAAACAAAAATACAACGTGTTGAACTGGATGGACTATACTGAGTCCCTGCTCCAACGTGGTAGCATTACGATTTGGCTATCCGAAGATGCGATATCCCGGTGGTATGAAGCCGACAGGGTTTATGATGGCACCGGCACGCCAAGGCTTTAAACAGACTTTGCGATCATCACGAGCCATGATAACGGGTTGGTTTATACCTTGCCACGTCGCCAGTGTCAGGGCTTCATTGACTCGCTATTCCAATTAATGACAGTCTGGTTATCGTGTTCTAGTTTCAGAGTCCAGAGCAAGCGAGTTGCTGAATGGGATATCAAAGTCCCACGGTAGGCATGAATTTTCCTTGTTCTATTTCGCGATACCGACTTTTAACGTTGATTGGCTAGGGATAATGTGTCTATTGAAGGCGATAAGTGTGCATGTCAACAAATGCACGATAACTGTGTTTTAATTATTTTAGTTAAAAAAAAACGGAATAATTCCAGTGTTATACAAAAATTTAATTTATAAATAACACCTAAAGGAATTTTCCGTTTAGTTTTGAATACTTAATATTCTAAAATTTTCTATTTATGAGTACTAGACTCATAATAGATTATACAATTTCAACTTCTTCTGCTTGTGGGCCTTTTTGTCCATTTGCTGCTTTGAACATGACGGTAGCGCCTTCAGGAAGGGTCTTGAAACCACTTGATTGTATTGCACTAAAATGCACAAAGTAATCTTTACCATTGCTTTCAATAAAACCAAAGCCTTTACCTTCGTTAAACCATTTTACAGTACCACGGATCTTATCTGACATAATTAACTTATTCCTAATAATTTGGAGAACCATTTTAACATTCACTAATCGAGAAAGCAATAACTATTCAAAAAGCTGAAAATTTTTTACGCAATTCCACGACTAATTCCATTCAATAGTAATAAAAAACAAACAAAATTTCAACAAATATACTCATATAAACTCATTTTTTTTCTGTATCACGTCATGGATAAAAAAATAATTCGCAGATAAAGCTTCATTGAGTCAACGAATTTCAAGATTTTTGTGATGAAGCATGTTCATTCCTTAGACAACTTGTCCTGCCGCCCATCCTGATGACCAGGCCCATTGAAAATTATAACCGCCTAACCATCCGGTGACGTCTAAGACCTCTCCGATAAAAAACAGCCCAGGAACTTTGTTCGCCTCAAAGCTTCGCGAGGAAATTTCATCACAATCAACGCCGCCAAGGGTGACTTCGGCGGTGCGGTAGCCTTCCGTGGCATTGGGTTTGATTGACCACTGTTGCAAAATGTGGGCAATGTCTCGTAATTGCTTCTCTGTGAATTGTTTTAAGGGTTTATCCAAGATATCACGCTCATAAAAAACACCTAATAGCCTTTTGGCTATGACTTTTGCTAAGGCTGTTTTTAAGGAGGTGTTGGGTAATTCACAAGCAGCCCGTTTTAATTCAGCATGCAAATCAACGTGTGGCAAGAGCATGACCGATAGTGTATCGCCAGGGCGCCAGTAGGATGAAATTTGTAACATGGCAGGGCCGCTTAAACCACGATGAGTAAACAACATATCCTCTTGAAACGATTGACTGTTACAGCTAACGACGCTTTCGACAGAGATGCCGGAGAGGCCTTCCAGGCGATGTTTATCTTGAGAATGCAAGGTAAAGGGAACTAAGCCTGCGCGTGTGGGGTAGACGTTTAAACCAAACTGTTGTGCAATCTGATAACCAAAAGGGCTTGATCCCAGCGTAGGAATTGATAAACCGCCCGTGGCGACAACTAAGGATTCGCATTGATAAAGTTCATGATGGCATCGCACCAGAAATCCTGACGTGTTTTTTTCAATGTGGCTTATGGTTTGATTTAACTTCACCGTGACCGCATTGTTTTGGCATTCAGCCAGCAACATGTTCACGATCAAGCTTGCTTTGTCGACACAAAATAATTGACCTCGTGTTTTTTCATAATAAGCAATGTTGTGGCGTTCAACTAAGGCAATAAAATCATATGGCGTGTAGCGACTTAAGGCTGATTTACAAAAATGAGGGTTGTGCGAGATGAATTGTTCCGCGCTGGTATAACGATTTGTAAAATTACAGCGGCCTCCTCCGGACATTAGAATTTTTTTGCCGGGTTTGTTGGTTTTATCGAGAATGAGAACGCGACGTCCTCTGGCGCTAGCTTCAATGGCACACATCATGCCAGCTGCACCAGCGCCAATAATTATCACATCGATTTTGTTCATGACCTTACTCAAAATTTATCACGGGTTGACGACAATAGGGTGTTTTTTTTACTTGGCATCCTAGTGCGCCATCAACACCTAATGTTCCGGTCCTTGATTAGAAATCGCGGTTCGCTAAGACGGTTTTTTTGAGCAAATTGATTGCAATTGTTAAAAACAGTGGTGTCAAGTTTATAATGTTTCCTTTGCAAAGTAAAAGCGACTCAAGATCGCTGTTGTAATTTTTGGCATGACAATAAAAACAATGTCTGATACAGTTTTATGCATCGGGGTAATTATTAAGGCACTGAATGCAAGATATAACCGTGACCGTCATTGGAGCTGGAATCTCGGGATGTTTGGCGGCGTTAAAATTGTCTAGTGAATACAGTAAATGCAAAGTGTATCTTATCGAAGCAGGTCCAGAGGTCTTACCTGTCGAGAGCTCGAGCTATAATGAATGTTATAAGTTACATACAGGCGCACATTTTCTCGGCGACATCAAAACGGCGAAGCATTGTCTGAATCGCTCGGTTGCCTTTGCGCGTGAGTTCCCTCATATTTTAGCCGGCGATGACTTATCGAGTCCTTGGCGCCGTGGTCGTCACTACATCATGTCCAATTCACTTGTTTCTGTTGAAAGGGCAAAAGAAGTGGTTCGGGAATTACAGGCAGATTATGCGCAATTGGTGGCTCAAGATGAACGAAATAAAGTGTTTGGTGAGCCCGAACACTTTATTCAATTTTTAACAAAAGACAGTTATCCTTACCTTGCTGACAACATTCCCTTTTATGATGCCGATAATGTCAAAACGGACGTTCATGTCGCCTTAGGCATTGAAACAGCAGAATCGCAAATTGATATCAACAAGTTACAAGCCTACGTTCAAAAAAGAATACAGGAGACCCCCAATATAATCTTCATGCCTTCGCAAGAAGTCGTACGCTTAGCCCATGATCCACAAGCTTTAGGGTATCTTGTGACCAGTAAAAACAAGGCTGGCGGAGAACAGACGTTAAAAACAACGGCCATTGTGAACTGTGCTTGGCAGAATATTGAAACACTGAACCAAACTCTAGGATTTTTTAAGAAGCCTGAGGACAATCGGGTCGTGCGTATTAAAGCGAGTGTTTTAATTCAACTTCCTGAGTCGTTACAAAGCATCAACACGTGCATTTTTTCATCGGGCCCTTATGCCTCAATCACGGTTTTATCCGATGGCACGGCAGTATTAACGAGTGAGCGATGGACGAATGTCGGCTCTTTCATGGCAGGTGCTGATACGACTTCCGGTCCTACTCATGATTTATTGACCAATATGACGCTAAAAACACGTCAAGGCCAAGAGCTTGCCAAAAACATCGTGTTGGATTGCGCGTCTTATCTCAAGGGCGAGGCCCGTGATTGTTTTCTGACCTCGTCTATCAACGAGTTGCGGGTGGGTTTTGTTAAAATTACAGGCCCCTATACGCAACAATCTATTTATGAAGCGAACAGTTGTGTTCACGCACGGTTGGATGATGGCGTCACTGAGGTTGCTGCTGGGTTTATCGAGGATGCATCGATGAAGATGACGTATGCCGCCAGCAATGCAACGAGGGTGAGTTTATTGCTTCCTCAACATGTTGAAACGCTCGATAAGATGGCGACGTTGATTCAGCAAGTTAAAGATGGTTTGTATTTGACTTATCCGCATTTAAAGGCTCTGGGCCGCATTACGGATTTTCTTTTGTACACAAAGTACCGCAATCTAATTGAAGAGAATGTCAGATCGTTGGATTTTGAACGAGATACAGAACAATGTGTTCAGAATTTAGTTGAAAAAATTCATCAAAAAATGGCATCGATGATTCTAAAACACTGCTTCAGTGCGTGGGTTAAATTTCATTTTTTGGCATATCGTGTTATTGATGTGCCTAGTGCTTCAATGTTGATTGAGGCGGACGAGCGGCGCGGTATGAAGGGGCAGGCTTTAGAACCTTTGCAATTTCCGTCGTTGCGCTTTTTACGAGGTTGTTTTTTTTCAAACACATCCGTCTTATTAAGCCTCAAATCAACAAAGACGGTTGATGAGTCTTCTATTCAATCGCTGATATGAGTCGTCTATGGACAAGTCTATTCTAAGCATTTTGCTTAATTATTTACCGCACGCTATTTTTTGGAAAGATAGAAATTTAATTTTTCAGGGATGCAATAAACAATTTGCACAGCAATTTGCTTATGACGATCCTGCTGAAATTATTGGAAAAACAGATTATGACTTTCCTTTTCCACCTCATCTTATTGAAGCTTATCGTGCGGATGATCAGCACATTATTGAGACAGGAATTGCTAAGCTTAATTATGAAGAGAGACAAATACAGCCTAATGGTACTGAAAAGACGGTTTTGGTAAGCAAGGTTCCCTTTTATGATGAAAACAAAGTTATTCTCGGAGTTTTAGGCATTTACACGGACATCACAACGCGAAAAATAGCTGAGAATGACTTAAAATTAGCCAAGGATAAGGCTGAAGCAGCGAATCATGCCAAAGAAGAGTTTATTCGTAATATGAGCCACGATATTCGTACTCCTTTGAGTGGAATTATTGGGATGTCCTCGTTAATGGAACAGGAAGCGAAAACGGTCGAAGATAAAGAGCGTGCACGCATGGTGACGATGAGCGGCGAACAGTTGTTGACGTTATTGAACAGCGTGTTGGACATGGTGGTTATTGACCGCGCCAAAGACAGCGAAATTAATCTCAGTACGTTTGATATCCGTGAGTTGCTGAAGCATCTTTACGATTTAGAATTACCAACCATTCGATTAAAAAACCTTGATTTACAATTAGAGATTGATGACGAGGTTCCGCAATTCATTCAAAGCGATCCTGTTAAAATTCATCGTATTTTATTAAACCTCTTAGGTAACGCACTTAAATTCACGGAACATGGTTTTGTTAAACTAAGTTTGCGCTTGAAAAGTAAAACAAAAAAGCAACTTGTTCTTGAGTTTTCTATTCGTGACACGGGCATTGGTATTGCCCCGCAAGATAAGAAAAAAATATTTAAACGGTTTTATCGCGTCAACCCGTCGCCCCAAGGTATTTATTCGGGTTATGGTGTAGGTCTTCATATTGTTAAACAATACATTCAAGCTTTAAAAGGGCAAATTAGCTTTGAAAGCACCCCTGGCGAGGGCGCCATGTTTACGATAACACTACCTGTACGTCCTGTTTCAGGGATGAATATTAGCAAAAAAATACAATTATCAAGCAAATCCGTTCTACGGCATTCTTCAAAATCACCTTATTTATTGTTGATTGAAGATAATGCTGTTGCGCTCAAAACCTTAGAAATCATGGTTCATCAGGCGAACTGTCGTTTTAAATCAGCGATGAGCGGTGCGCAAGCTTTTGAACTTTTTAAAACGAATTCCTTTGATTTGATTGTTTCAGATTTGGGTTTGCCCGACATTTCAGGCATGGATCTAGCACAAGAATTTCGACAATTTGAACAAAAGGAAGGAAGAAAAGCGGTGCCGATTGTGGGTCTTACGGCCCAAACTCTCTCGGAGGCAGAGCAAATAGCGTTGATTGCTGGAATGAATAAAGTCCTGCCTAAACCGATTCGCAGCGAGTTATTATTGAGCGTGCTGAACGAATTTATTTTTGGCAGTTTAGAGAAGTCTTCCTAAGTTCTTCATGCTGAGGTTCTTCGCTTGATGGCTAAAACATCGGAAAAGGAAGTAATCCCAAAACCATTAACTCAATGGTTTTAAGCCCTATCATGGCGACTAACGGTGAAAAATCAATCATGCCGAGATCAGGCAGTATTCGACGAATCATTCGTAGAGCAGGCTCGGTGATGGTGATTAATATGCTGGCAAAAGGGTGGCGCCAGTCGGGATTAAACCAACTTATGACTGTGCGGATAAGGATGGCATAAAAGAAAATATTGCATGGTTTGAGGATGAGATCAGTCAGTGTAAAAAGGGCAACATACGTCAAGGGTAGGGCCGTGGTTAAGAATAAAAAGCCGAAAAGCGCGAATTTGAGTAATTCAACACAACAAAGTAAGGTCAGACATGCCCAATCGTAAGGACCTTGACTTCCTTGGGCATGAAAAAGGTGTTTTTGAATAGGGGTTATCACCGGGTTCGTGAGTCGGTAGATGCTTTGACTCAAGGGTAAAAAGCGGCTGATTAAAAAAAAACGAATAAAGAGTCGTCCCCACAAAATAAAGGTAATTAAACTGAAAAAGGTGGAAAGTAAAAAATAAATTAATGGAGTGAAGTTGATCATATTGATTTCCCAGTGCTTGGTCATGCGATTTTTACGCAAGATTAGAATACTATAAATTTACCAAAAAGTATTTTTGAGTTAAATTGAGTTTTTTACAATCGTTTGTCTGTTATTCCGATTGGTTTGACAAACCCTCGGAAAACGTGCCGAACCAATTTTTAATGAGTTAATTATGCCCTCTTTTGATGTCGTCTCGGAAATTAATGAAGCGGAATTATTAAATGCAGTTGACAATGCGGTGCGAGAGGTAAGCACGCGCTTTGATTTTCGCGGTGTGGAAGCCACCATTGTGCTCAAGGATCTTGCGGTCACGTTACGCTCGGAGTCGGATTTTCAAGTCAGGCAATTGGAGGATTTATTTCGTAGCCATTGTGCGAAGCGGAATGTCATGACATCCGGTGTCGTCATGGACAAAAAGCCTGTTCATATTGGAAAATTTCATTCATTGACGATGACGTTTAAACAAGGAATCGATCAAGCGGATGCTAAGGAAATTGTAAAATACATCAAGGACAATAAAATCAAAGTTCAGACAGCGATTCAAGGCGATAAAATTCGCGTTACTGGGAAAAAACGCGATGATCTTCAAGAAACCATCGCTCTTTTGAAAAAAATAGAGCTAAACTTACCGCTGCAGTTTGATAACTTTCGTGATTAGTGCCTCATGATGATGGCTCTGATGGCTCATGTTCATTCGAGGAGTACGTTGTATGGGACTTAGGGATACAATGACACGCGGGCTTCACGCGTTATCAGCAACAACACAGCGACTAACTTTAGACACGGCGTGTTATGTTGTGCAGCATGGCCTTCCTTATTACATCGGGCTTTCCGATGTGGCATCGCACCCTTTTCTTCAGAATGTATGGCAAATCTTCAAACAAGATGTGGTCCCTATTGTGGTCGCAGACGCCATGAATCAGGGAACACAATCGGCACTTCGGGAATACCATCATCCTCTTGCCGAGTCGATAAAATGGGGCGTGTGGGGAGCGTCAAGTGTTGTTGTGTTGGGTCGAGTTCTCGAGGGCACTGCGCGAGCGGTCGTGCTCACCGTTGAGGCGGGCTCGATGTTATCAACGAGTAAAAATGACAATATAAGCCGATATAAGCAATTGTGTGAAGAAGCTCATTGCACACAGTTACGTTTTATACAAGGCGGTGTACGTGATTTTATTGCCTATGAGGCTACGGGTTGGTTGATTTCAACGATTCAATATTTACCTTTTGTGGGCTCTTCGCTTTCCACCGTCGGCAGTTTGTGGAATAGCGGTGGTTATGTGTGTTCAAGCATCATGCCTATTTGTAATCGTCACTTGGTGGAAAATAAACAGCATCATCCCGCATTTGTTGTGGCAATTGGGTTGCATCATGCCTTGATGACGGCGTTAGTTTCCTCCCTTATTCACGTGTTAGCGCGTTTACCAAGCGATTTGTATCGTGATTATTGGGATGAGAATTCGCAATGGAGCATGGATATTTCGGAGAATTATCAACACGATTTCGCGTTAGTCGGTCAATTGTGTTTAGTGCTTGAAATGATGTTGGTGGCCAATATGACGTGGCCGGATCCGGTGATTAAAGCAGATCGTTACTTTTATAATCCACTCATGGCTTTTCAGCGATTGGTTGGTTTTATTTTTGATACGCTTGCCAAAGGCTCGAAAAAGACGTTCCCTCCCTTATTAAAAGCGGCCAATAGCGAGATGGCAGTGTGGGTTGAAACAAAAATTCAAGGCGTATGGGCTTATACCGTCTGGCATGATCCACGTTTATATTATCCTAAAAAAGCGGTTTCGGGTTTGTCTTGGTTGTTGTTGCCCGAGATGCTTTATCATGAGGACGGTTTTAAGCATTCCATGATAGGGCCTAAAGGTGCTTTAGCTCAAGACACGGTGATTGGACCGAGTTGGAATCGATGGCGAGAGGAAATAATTGGGGTCATTGCTACCGTTAAAATGAAAAGAAAAGAATCCATTTTTCGATTTTTAGGTTGGGTAGCCAAGGACAAGTTAAAAAACGATCCTGCAGCAACAATGCTCATGAAACTGGAGCAAAAAGCTAAATTGAGCGTTAAAAAAATAACAGGCACAGTTGCAAAAATAGCCGGTCATTCTGAGACTGAAGAGATGGGTTGGCGAGTCTTAAACATCATGAATAATGATTTTATTCTTCGGATGATGGATTACCTGCGTGCAGGATTGGAAGGCAAAGATGCGCCGATCTTACCCGACGTGAGATTCGACGAGGATTTTTCGGCGTTTCGTGATCCTAAAAATTCTGTGGCGCTTATTGAGCGACGAGAGGTGCCGTTGTTACCTAAGATCAGTTCGAGTGAGGAGTTTCCCGCATTGCGTGATCCGAGTAGCTCCGCGTTGATTCAACGTCGGTTGCAACGTATCAACTCCCAAACCGCACGAGAGACGATTGCAATCAGCGCGCCTACAATAACGGGTCATCGTTTGGATACCGAACCTGTTGTATCCCCATCACCTCAAGTTAATTTGCAAACGGCGCAAGAAGTGTCTGTGATGGAAACGCCCGTAGCCGATGTTCATTCGATGGCAGAGCAGTCAGCAGTAGTCAACGTCTTGCCTTTGAGTGTTAACTCTCAAACCGCGCGTTCAGTCCTTGCTTTAAGACCAGTTTCTCAAACCGCCAAACCTATCGTGGTACCATCGGTTTCTCGGCGAGGGCAGTTCGCACAAGAGGACCTTGAGAGGAGCTTAGCGGAAGCAATGAATGTTGAGCAAAGTGACGGTCAAAGAGCATCTTTCTTTGCAGCGAAGTAGGGAGTGTTTACAATTCATCTCTACGGCCTACGTGCCGCGGCCATATCATTGCCCATAAGTATGAATTAAAGAGATGGAGCCATATTAATTTTTTTCTGAACTCGAGATAATGCTACTTTTTGAGGCAGCATTATCCATGGATTGGGTTGAAAATGAGTATGGTTCTGTGAACATCGGAGATCAACGTTTAAATAAACGAGCAAAACAATTATTAAAAATATGTAACTCCCCAGCTACGTCATCCTGAGCGCGTCTTTTTGCGCGAAGGATCTC
>JAOAUB010000029.1:149-12821 GCA_030157805.1 Legionellaceae bacterium | reverse complement strand
AAAACATTTTGGCTCATTTAATAGCCGTTTAAAAGGAAGGATGAGTCCATATCATTGCCCTATAGATAGTTATTGAGGACAGCTTACTAATTCACGCGATGACAAATTTTGTCTGCCAAATAACCAATTGCACCCGCATAATAAATGGAATTATTATAACGCAAGATCATTTTGTAGTTTGGGAAGGCTAGAAATGCAGGTCCTCCGTTAGGTTGAACAATGCTTGCTGATAACTGTTGGTAAGGTAGTGCTTGGTTATTTAAAGTACGCACTCCTAAGGCATTCCACTCTGTCACAGGTTTTATAATGGTTTTGCCTTCGAGGCTTGGGTCAAAATGTGCCGGCAATTTGACTTCAATGGCCCATGGCTCACCTGCCTGCCAACCATTTTGCTTCATGTAATTAGCAACGGAGGCAAACACATCAGGTTTACTTTTCCAAATATCTCGTCGCCCGTCACCGTCATAGTCAACAGCGTATTTTCCCCAGCTGGAGGGAAGAAATTGCGGTTGTCCGGAGGCGCCAGCCCATTCACCATGGAAATCTTCCAGGCTAACATGGCCATCATTTAAAATATGCAAGGCGAGAAATAATTCTTTGCGGAAAAAATCTTTGCGATTGGAGTCATAAGCTAAGGTAGCTAAGGAGCGAATGACGGGAAAGTTACCCATGTAGGAACCATAACTGGATTCCATTCCCCAAAAGGACACAATAAAACAAGGGTCCACGCCGTATTGTTGGCCTATTTTATCGAGTAACGCTTGATTTTGGAGATAGTATTTTCGTCCCATGGCAATGCGATAATTGTCGACACGAGTACGAAGATAGTTGCTATAGGTTAAACGATGTTCAGGTTGGGAATGAGCTAAGCCTTTGACTTGTCGGCTTGGTTCATGAATACCTGCAAAAGCTTGATCAAAGGTGTTGGACGAGATGCCTTGATCAATGGCTTCTCGCCGCACATCCTCAACCCAGTTTTGCCATGTTTGTGTCGCGGCATGGCTTAATATTGTTAAGGAGCTTAATAATAATACCAAGGGCAGATGTTTAATTTTTTTCATGAGTTCCCCTTATGATAGTGCAGTTATTCGATGAGCAAACGCGAACACTATTCTAATTGTAGCTGATCTCGCCAGGAAAAAAGCAAGCGCTTTAAAAAGAGAAAGCAGTGCTTGTGCTTCAATTGTAATCTTAGTCTGTTTCTGGCGCGAAACGCGGTTCACCATGAACCGTATGATTAATTTTGGTTTCTAATGAGCTAATAAACTCGGTGACTTGATTGCGTTGTTGCTCTTGTCGTTTTAAAGAAACAATTAACTCATGGCTAATATTTAACGCGCTCAAGAGTAAAACTTGGAATGGGTCTAAGTTTTGGAACTTCTTTTTGTTGGCAAGAAGTTCATCGTTTAGTTTTTGCGCAGCTAAATTGAGATTGTCTGTCTCTTCATGAGGACATTTTATGTGGTAGGTTTTATTCAGTAGTCGGATGGTGCAGATATTGGATGAAGTCATAGACGCCATTAAGTGCAAATAAATTGGAATCAAATGGTAGCAATTTTGGCAAGCTCCGGCAAATCAGTTATGATAGTTATTTTACCTAGGCAACTTGGATTGGCTTGTTTTGTGAGTTTCTGATGTCGACTAATTTAATCGAATTACCCAATTACCAAATTTTTTGTGAACAAATAGAGATCTTGGCTTTACCTATCTCGGGTAGTGAAGTCCATGGCGTGATGTGCGGTTATTTATGTGCAGGTGCTTTGCAAGAAGGCGATGCGTATTTACGAGTACTTAGTTCGAGTCAGCGCGGTGAGGCAGCGCGCGTGGCCGCACAAGCTTTATTTCATCTCTACAGTATCAGCCAACAGCATATGGATCAGGATAATTTTTCGTTTCAACTTTTATCACCTGACGAAGAGCGACCTTTAGTTGAGCGCGCTCAGGCGTTTAGCGAATGGTGCGCAGGATTTGTGCAGGCAATGGGCGTGGCAGGTATCAGCGCCGATCAATTAGACGACGAAGAGTCACAAGATGCTTTGCTTCATTTGAGTGAGTTTTCGCAGCTTGATTATGTTTCACTACAGGTGGGTGAGGATGATGAACGAGCGCTCATGGAGGTCAGTGAATACGCTCGTATGGCGGTGTTGCGTCTTTATTGGGACATTAAAGTTCGTGACATGCAAGGGCGTAGTGATTTAGGACATATTAAACATTAGGACATATTTATATGATTGCACCGCTTGAATACGCAACACGACGGCAGACACTTGCAAGAAAATTACCGGAAGGCTCGCTTGCGATTATTCCTGCAGCAGATGAAGTCCATCGAAATGGCGATGCGCATTACCGTTTTCGCCAGGACAGTCATTTTTATTATTTAACGGGATTTAATGAGCCAGAGGCTGTGTTAATCATTGTTGCCGGCACCAAGGGCGATTGTGTTCTTTTTAATCGTGCGCGCAATCCGTCCCAAGAGCAGTGGACAGGCAAGCGATTAGGTCAAGATGATGTGTTAAAAACCTTACACATCCATGAGGCGTTTGCTATTGACACTTTTTCGAGCCGTTTACCTGAGCTCATTGCCGATAAAACGGCTATTTATTTTGATGTCGGTCGACATCCTGCGTATGAACAGCAATTTTGGCAAGCCCTTAAAACGGTGAAAGGACGAGTTCGCCAAGGAGTTGCTGCCCCGCATACGGTGTGTGATTTGGATCCCTTCATCAGTGAAATGCGCCTTATTAAAAGCAAGGCTGAAATTAGCCTGATGCAAAAAGCCGCGGATATTTCGGTGCTGGGACATCAAAAGGCTATGCAGCAGTGTCGTCATCTTGAATGGGAATATCAATTGGAGGCTGAACTTGTTTATGAGTTCAGCCGTCATGGTTGCCGAGCGCTTGCTTATGATCCTATTGTTGGAGCAGGAGAAAATACTTGTATTCTGCATTACACGGAAAATAATCAACGATTACGTCAAGGTGACTTGGTTCTGATTGATGCGGCCGGCGAATTTGAAAACTATGCCGCGGACATCACACGTACTTTTCCTGTGAGTGGTCGTTTTAGCGCTGAGCAACGTGCTATTTATGAATTAGTTCTTCTGGCGCAACAGGCAGGCATTGCGAGTGTTAAACCCGGTGTTGCCTGGAATACCATTCAGCAAACGATGGTGCGTATTATGACGGTGGGTTTGTGTGATTTAGGTCTTCTTAAAGGCAATGTCGATCATCTCATTGAACAAGAAGCTTATAAACCATTTTATATGCATAATTCAGGGCATTGGTTGGGTTTGGATGTTCATGATAGTGGTCAATATAAAATGAATAAAGAATGGCGATTGTTAGAGCCCGGGATGGCATTGACCGTTGAGCCTGGAATTTACATTACACCTAATATACCGGGTGTTGATCCGCGTTGGTGGAATATTGGAGTACGTATTGAAGATGATATTTTAGTGACTCCTGAAGGTTGTCATAATTTTACGCAAGCACTGCCGACGAACATTCATGATGTTGAGGCGTTGGTGCGTGGTTAAGACAGCCGAGGTACGAACGACCGATATTTTAATTATTGGCGGTGGATTAACGGGTGCAGCACTCATGTTAGCCTTAATGAATCAAGGCTATGATGTTTTATTGTTGGATGCAAAACCCATTCATCAATCCGTTCATGATCAACAGGGCCAACCTCATTTTGATGCTCGTACGCTGGCCTTATCGCCTTCGTCCATCAAGATCCTGACCGGGCTTAAGCTGTGGCCCTTACTTGTCAATGAGGCCAGCCTTATTTCAAGGATTCATGTGTCGCAACAAGGCCATTTTGGCATCACCGAATTACAGGCTGATGCGGGTGGCGCTTTAGGTGCGGTTCTTGAGTTGCAACACCTTAGCCGAGCATTGCACGAATTATTGCCCTCGGCAGATGTGTTAGCGCCGGCTGAGTTGGTAGGACTTGATGCAACAAGTTCGATTGCGACAGTTCAGTACGCGGGCTGTGAAATCACGATTAAGGCACGGCTTGTGGTTGCGGCGGATGGTGGTCATTCCACCGTTCGACGTTGGTCAGCTTTGCCGGCAAAGATTAAACTTTATAATCAATATGCGTTAGTGGCCAATATCGGCTTGCAGCGTGCTCATGCGCAGGTGGCTTATGAGCGATTCACACGTGATGGACCGTTAGCGATGTTGCCGATGAGCCATCAGCGAAGTGCGATGGTGTGGTGTCTGCCTCCGGATGAAGCCAAGAGCTTACAGGCGATGGATGACGCTCTTTTTCTTCGGCAGTTGCAAAAGGCGTTTGGTTATCGTCTGGGACGTTTTGTTAAAGTGGGCGATCGATCCTTGTTCCCCTTGCAAGAAATTATTATGCCGGAGCAAACGGCTTGGCCGCTTGTTTTTGTGGGTAATGCCGCACACACCTTGCATCCTGTGGCAGGACAAGGGTTTAATTTGGGATTACGGGATGTGGCGGCGTTAGCGCAATGTATTCTTCAATACGGTTTAAATGAGGCGATGTTAAGTCGATATCAAGCGATGCGTAAGACGGATCAAACAGCGATTATTCAGTTGACGGATGGTTTAGTGCGTCTTTTTGGAAATCAAATTCCGGGAATGGCTTTGGCGCGAAGTTTAGGTCTGGTGGCGATGGATAATCTTAACATCTTACAACAAGTCTTGGCTCGTTATGCCGGGGGTTACGGTGGTATTGTTTCTGATTTGGCTTGTGGGATTCCGTTGGAGAATAAGTTATGACCACGGTTTTTGATGCGTGCATTGTGGGCGGCGGCATTATTGGTTTAAGTGCGGCACTCGGCATGGCTCAGCGAGGATTTCAGATTGCCTTGATAGATCATGGTTCGCTCACGGTGACAACGGGTCAAGCCAATCCCAGGGTATTTGCTATAAACGGGGCGTCGAAAAATTTGTTGAGCGCCTTAGGTGTTTGGCCTTTATTGCTTGAAACCTCAGGTGAGAGCAGAGTCTCTTCGTATCAACACATGACGATTTGGGATGCGGCCAGTCAAGGTCGTATTGAGTTTGATGCACGCATGATTGCTCAGAATACTCTTGGGTTTATTGTCGAAGAATCGGTTATTCGAGCGGCCTTGTTGCAAGTTTTGGCGTCCATGGATCATGTGACTTTCTTTTCTAATCAAACGATAACGACGCTTCGTAAAACAGGTAATTTGATCGAGCTTGCAAGCGACAAAGCGCAGTGGACCGCGCGATTTTTGTTGGCCGCTGACGGTGCTCATTCGCCTTGTCGATCCTTACTCAAGGTGCCGATCATCAGCAGGCCTTATTCCCAACACGCTGTAGTGGCAACCGTTACGACGGAGTTGCCTCATCAGAAAACGGCGTATCAAGTGTTTAATTCCGAGGGGCCTCTCGCCTTTTTGCCGTTAACGGCGCCCCATCAATGTTCTATTGTTTGGTCAATGACACCGGAACTAGCGCAGGAGCTGGTCGCGGTGACGGACGACGTATTTAATCAAAAATTAACAGCCGCGTTTGCTGGAAAATTAGGCGAGGTGAGGGTGATAAGCCCACGACACCAGTTTCCGTTGGTGATGCGGCACGTGCAACAGTATGCGGATGAAAACTGGGTTTTATTAGGTGATGCGGCGCATACGATTCATCCCTTAGCAGGCCTTGGCTTGAATCTTGGTTTGGAGGATGTGAGCGATTGGCTGAAATTATTGGATAACAATCCCGGAAGCCTTCCGCAAAAAAGACATTTGGCGGCGTACCAACGACAACGTAAGCATGCGGTTTGGCAAGTGATTTTACTCATGCAAGGTTTGAAGAGCTTGTTTGAGAGCTCATGGTTGCCCATCCGTTTATTGCGTGGTGTTGGTTTGCAATGTTGTGACCGTAGTTCATTGTTAAAGCGATTTTTTATTGATTTTGCAGGTTAAGGATCACCATGCTATGCCATCAACGTTAAGTATTATGCCTAATCAGGGCTCGTTTAGGGATCCTGCCGGCACGATTTATGAAGGCGAGGAACGAATTTATCGCTTCGTTGCGGAGGCAGGGCGTCAAGCTTATGAGTTTATTGCTCAACAGAACATCATGGATGAGGCTATTTCTGCAGGGTTTCTCATTCCAAGTCGTGAGTTGTCGCCAGACGAGTGGCCTATCGGAAGTGAGGCATCGGCGTACGTTGTGGAGCATCAGCGAATTCCTTATGTTTCTTATCCTTATGAATGGTCTTTTTATCAGTTGCAAGATGCCGCACTTCATCACCTTGATTTCCAGTTATTTCTTTTAAAACGACAAAGTGCATTAAAAGATGCCAGTTCTTATAACTTGCAATTTATTGGGGCAAAACCAATTTTTATTGATTTGCTGTCGCTGTCTCCTTATCAAGAGGGCGATTATTGGTGGGGGCATCGTCAATTTTGTGAACAATTTTTAAATCCATTGTTGCTTCGTGCGATGGTCGGCGTCACGCCGAACAGTTGGTATCGTGGACGCTTGGAAGGCATTTCAAGTTCCGATCTTGCTCGAGTTCTTCCGTTTCATAAAAAGTTTGCTTGGAATATTTTCACTCATATCCTCTTGCAAGCTCAATTTGAGCAGGCAGTCACTAAAAATCAAGCGTTAGCCTTAGCCAAAACAAAAAGATTAAAACCAATTTCAAAAGTAGCTTATGAAAGCTTGCTGACCCAAATGAGGCATTGGATTGCAAGGCTTGAACCTAAAAACACAGGCAATCGTTTGTGGAGTGAGTATGCACAGACGCACACTTACAGCACGGAAGAAGCGCGAATCAAGCAGCAATTTATAGCGTCTTTTGTGAGCGCTGTGAAGCCTGAAATTTTAGTTGATTTAGGTTGTAATCGCGGGGATTATTCCTTGTTAGCTCTTGAAAACGGCGCTGAGTACGTGATTGGGTTTGATGTTGATCACATGTCCTTGGATTTGGCCTATAACAAGGCTAAAAAGGAGGGTAAGTCGTTTTTGTCGTTGTACCTTGATGCAGCGAATCCCAGTCCTAATCAAGGTTGGTTGCAATCAGAACGGGCTGGATTTGAAGTTCGGACCAAGGTTCAGGCTTTAATTGCCTTGGCCTTTATTCACCATTTGGCTATTGCTAAAAATATACCGTTGCCTCCATTGATGGATTGGCTTCTTGCGATAGCACCTTGTGGTGTGATTGAGTTTATTCCTAAAGACGATCCGACCATTGTGAACATGCTTGCGCTGCGCGAAGATATTTTCATGAATTATAATCAGCAAATTTTTGAAGATTTATTGACGGCCAAGGCTGCAATTGTCAACAAGCAGTGTATTACTGAAACAGGTCGAGTGCTTTATTGGTATGAAAAAAAGGGATAAAGCAATAACAACGAGCTCCACTGTAACCGACACAATCAGCTAATTTTTCTTGCTAAGTGTTGGCATTGTTGTTGATGAGCTTCTTGAACCTTATCGACATTCGATACTTCGGCCACGGGGATCCTCCACCAACTAGCATACCCGTGACTCATGCTGTTGGGAGCGACGGGCAGAACCACGACACAGGATCTTGTTTCTAATTTGGCTTTTTCGAGAGTGGTTGTTAACGTCTCGTAGTTATCGACATAAAATGATTTGGCACCCAAGGCCTCGGCGTATTGGCAAAAATTAATCGGTAAATAGTCGCCGTCTAATTTTCCTCCTTGGGGGTTGCGTGCACGAAATTCATTGCCAAAACCATAACTGCCGTGCGCCATTTGTAAATTTTTAATGCATTGATAGCCGTGATTATCAAAAATAAGGATGGTTATTTTGAGTTGTTCTTGAATTGCGGTGAGCAATTCAGAATGCAGCATCAAGTAACTGCCATCACCGACTAAAACATAGACTTCGCCAGAATGAGCTCCTAGGGCTAAGCGTACGCCAAGTCCTGCGGCCACTTCATAACCCATGCAGGAAAAGGCATACTCGAGATGATAATCTTTCGGGCATTTGCTTTGCCAAAGACGATGCAAATCCCCCGGTAAACTGCCAGCAGCGGCAATGATCACATCGTTGTCGCTGACGAATTGATTAAATAAGCCTAACACGGTGGTTTGCTGCAGTTCGGCGGAGGTGGATGCCTTTAAAGCAGTAACGCGTTCCATTTCATGTTGCCATTGCAGCCGTAAGCAAGCCACATGGTGTTGATAATCGCTCGGTGTTTGATAATGGCCTAATGCGGTAGTTAATTGGGTAAGCCCGCAGCGTGCGTCAGCCTTGAGCGGGATGCTCATTAACTTATAAGCATCCATGGGATTCACGTTTAAATGGATGAATTGGCAGTGTGGATTTTGAAATGCCGATTTTGATGCGGTGGTGAAATCTTGTAGTCGCGAACCAATGACGAGCACACAATCACTTGATGCAGCGAGGGTATTTGCGGCTTCTGAGCCTGTGACGCCAATGCCGCCAATATTCAGGGGATGCGTTGCTGACAAAGCACTTTTACCCGCTTGAGTTTCAGCGACAGGGATCTGATGTTTTATAGCAAAATCGGATAAAACGGTGCAAGCTAATGAATAATGGACGCCGCCACCGGCGATGATTAAGGGCTGTTTTGCTTGTTGTAAACAGCTTATTGCTCGACTTAGCGCACTTTCGCTGATAGCAAGCCTATCAATAAACCAAGATCGCTTATCAAAAAAATGCAGAGGATAATCATAGGCCTCCGCTTGCACATCTTGCGGCAGACATAAAGTGACCGCGCCGGTTTCAGCGGGATCAGTTAATACCCGCATCGCATTTAAACAGGCGGACATTAACTGTTCTGGGCGGTTGATGCGATCCCAATATTGACTAACGGGTTTAAAACAGTCGTTCACTGATAAGGTATAATCGTGCGCCATTTCTAATTGCTGTAAGACGGGATCCGGTTGTCGGCTGCTGAAGGTATCGGCGGGTAGCAATAATAAAGGAATGCGATTGGTAGTGGCGGTTGCCGCAGCCGTGATCATGTTGGTTGCCCCGGGCCCTATCGAGGTGGTGCAGGCAAAAATGCCCAAGCGATTTTTTTGCTTGGCAAACGCGGTGGCAGCATGCGCCATACCTTGTTCATTATGGCCTTGATAATAAGTTAGATTGTGCGCATTATTTTCTAAGGCTTCACCTAACCCCGTCACATTGCCATGGCCAAAGATACCGAAGATGCCGTGAACGAAGCGGTGTTGTTCGTCATCAAGTACCAAGTATTGATTAGCAAGAAAACGCACAAGTGCTTGCGCCATGGTTAAACGAATTTTTTTCATGACCATACTCTCAAATTAGCTTCTTTTTCACGGGTCCACGCGTGTTCATCGCGAAACGTCGGTTGATAATAAGGGTCCCCTGGCAAATGACGAATAAACCAAAGCGTATAAAGCGCATAGCCTGGAGCCACGCAATGCGCGTGCTCGCCGCCTTGTAGAATTTGATACGTGTCATTGTGCTCAATACGCAGTACTTTTTCACCGTGTTCACCAAAACAAAAGCCTTGCGGCTCGGAAAATCGGTAATGATAAATCTCAGGTTGAGCATGGTAGTGCGGTGGATAACTGGACCAACGGCCGGGCATGCTGATAATTTCGCCAACGACCAAATTGGATTTGGGGCGGTTTCGTTGATCAAACACCGTACGAACATGGCGATAAGAGGTGTTATCGAGTAAGTCTTGACCGCGATGATCCAGCTCCAATAAGTGTTGTGGATCAAAAAGTTGGGGCGTGAAGCGGGCATCATTCTCGGTCTCAATCAATAAGATCTCGCAGTCGGTGAGTGCAGTAACAGCCGCTACGGTGTGGCTTGCACAATGCAACACACTCGGTGGTTGGCGGAAGTAGTCGGTTCTTTCTGCTTGGGAGCTTATTCCTTCAACATGAAAATTAACTCGACCTGTTAACAGAAGTGCCGCAAATTCATACTGCGGATTAAAGACAAACTCCTCACCCATCGCAAGTTTGATTGAGCTGAAATTCATGCCGCCATGAACGCAAGCGTTGTCTTTATTGACGATGGTATTCACCCCAAATTTAAAACCTTGTGGATTTTTGATTAACACCCCCGCTTTGCCTTGAAACGTGGTTGCACGATGCAGTTCAGCTAAAGATTGGCTTTTCCAAACGCAAGGATGATGCAGAAAGGAACTCATAAAATAGTCTAACTCCAGCCACGATGGCATGGCGGGTGCACAGCCATGGCGTGTCACGACCAAAGCGCCGCATGCATTGGCATAAGAGGCCGCGGTTTGCCACGATTCGCCGCGTAGGATCCCGCGTAATAACCCGGCCATAAAGGCATCACCTGCACCAAGAACATTGAGCACGTCGATAGGAAAAGCCTCTCCTTCGAGTGGTTCTGATGTGTTTTTCGGATAAATCACACAACCTTTATCACCTGATTTGACGACTAAAGTTGCTGTTGTCATCGACTGAATGATTTGCAGTGAGTTTGATAAATCACGACTGCCCCCGGCGAGACAAAATTCCTCTTCGGTGCCGACGATAAGTTCACAGTAAGGCAGTATAGATTGGTAAATGGCGGTGACCTGTCGGTTTTCAAGATAGCGGTTTTCGCCATCGCCTTTGGCGGTTAAACCCCATAATACGGGGCGGTAATCCAAATCCATAATCACGGCTGTTTGAGCAGTTTTGGCGGAATTAACCGCATGAAAGGTGGTTTGTTTTATGGTTTCTTTGGAAAGGCCGGTGCCGGTGATAAGTAGCGTTTTTGATTGGGCAATAAGATCGTCGCGGACATGTGCTGTTTGCAGTTGCATGTCTGCGCAATGTTCACGATAAAACATGAGAGGAAAATCCTTGGGCGGTTTGACGCCAAGTAAGACTAAACCGGTGAGGTGATCGGGTGTGTCATAAAGAAGTTCGGTGTTGACGCCTTCGCTGACAAGCGTTTCTTGAATAAAACGCCCCATCTCATCTTGACCCACGCAAGAAAACATCATGCTCTTTAAGCCCAGCCTGGCGGTACCCACAGCAATATTGCCAGCACAACCGCCGAGGTATTTTTTAAAGGTTCTTGCATCCGCCAGCGAAAAACCAAGATCATCCGCATACAAATCAACCGCAACTCGCCCCATGCAAATGACGTCAAGGGATCGATCTGGCGAATAGGAAAAGGAAGGATTTTCGATCATAGCTTAAGTGCTCACTTGAACGGGTTGATGACTTAATAAAGAAGCTTGCGCTGCTTTGGCAATGCGTAAGGCTTGTAATCCAGCGAGTCCTGGTACTGGACTAGGCTGATGATGACGCCATGCGTCATAAAAGGCGGATAATTCATGGAGATACGCTTGTTGATAGCGCTCTAGGAAAAAATACGGTGGTTTGGCTTGCGAATGATGGTGTTGGTTTAATTGGTGTACGCCGTGTTGTTGTGGGTTATCGACCCACAACATGCCGCTTGATCCAAAAATTTCTAGACGTTGATCGTAGCCGTAAACGGCTTGGCGGCTGTTATCGATAACACCTAAAGCGCCATTAGCAAAACGCAGTTGTATGATTGCTGTATCAACATCATTCAAGGCTTCAATATCAGGATTAATGAGCACCGCACCCTGAGCATACACTTCAACAACTTCACTGCCCATCATAAATCGCGCCATGTCAAAATCGTGAATGCTCATGTCCATGAATAAGCCACCTGATTGAGCAAGATACTCTTGACTGGGGCACGCGGGATCCCTGGAGCTTATTTTGAGAATTTGGGGGGCGCCGATTTCGCCGGCGGCAACTTGTTGTTGCAGCGTTGCAAAATGCGGATCAAAACGACGATTAAAACCGAGTTGCAAGAAGGTCGCGTTGTTCTTTATCACCGTTAAGGCAGATAACATCTCGTCTTCATGGAGACCGAGTGGTTTTTCACAAAAAATCGCTTTGCCGGCATGACTTGCGATGAGTAAATGTTCAAGGTGAAGAGAGGAGGGCGATGCTATGAGTACCGCGTCTAATTCAGGATGAGTCAAAATAGTTTCAGGGGACGTGGAGCAAAGCGGAATGCCTAAGTGGTTGGCCCAAGGGGCATCAAGTTGTGGATCGGCAATTCCCATCAATTGAAATTGAGGCAAATGCGATTGAATGTTTTCAGCGTGCAGGCGACCAATACGGCCAGCACCGACGATCCCCAGTCGGCAACGGTTCATGCTCATGGTAGTTTCACTCCCGATAATCAAGTTAAGCGCCATGATTATCGGCTTTTTTAAGTTAAAAAGCTGCATTCACCCCAAAATAATGCACGTTGGCTTTGTTTATTAAGCCTGCGCAGTGTCTTCGTTCACAAAATTCAGACGGACCTACGGCTTTGCGGCGTTCCTAATGAATGGACCTTACGCAGTAACTTGGATAATAATCCTATGGTGTGGATGATTATGGTGAATGGTTTTATTATCGATGCCAGAAGAGCTACCTATCAAATCCAAGAGCAAGCCTATAATGCAGGCATTATTCCTTATATCCCCGCAAATAAAGTTACTGCCTAAACAATAAAGTTATCATAATTCGATATATATCTAAAAATGACATATACTGTTACTATGAGATGGAAAATAAAAATACCAACTAAAGTTGCAAAACAAATTATAAAACTCCCTAAAGCAGCTCAAGCCGTTACGCTTTTGTTGATACGTGATACGTGATACGTGATACGTGATACGTGATACGTGATACGTGATACGTGATAC
>JAOAUB010000028.1 GCA_030157805.1 Legionellaceae bacterium | reverse complement strand
GAAATTGGAAATTAAATAAGCTATCATCTTAAAAAATAGACTGGGGTATCCATGCTTAAAGGGCAAGACATAGCTATACTTATCAAGTTACTGCTAAAGCAGAAGGCTAAAGAAAAAGTTGAATTTAAAAACATTGCGTATGAGCTCTATATTAGCCAATCTGAGGTGACTAAGAGTATTAAAAGGCTTGAAAAATCCAAACTTTTAACGCGTTATTCTGATGATAGTATTGAGTTACATAAGCATGAACTTATGGAGTTGTTCGCTTATGGTGTGAAATATCTTTTTCCAGCAGAAGTTAATATAGCGACTCGCGGTATGGCAGCGGCATACAGCTCTCCTCACTTTAAAAAAATAATCTTGAGCGAAGAGACCTATGTCTGGCCTTACATTAATGGTAATACCAAGGGGCTGGCGTTAACCCCAATATACAAAACATTAGCAAACGCTTTAGACAGAACCCCTGATGAAAATTTTTATGCAATCATTAGCGCGCTTGATCTGATCAGATTGGGGGGGAAACGTGAAAATAAAATTGCGAAAGAAATATTGGAAAATTATATATGGAATCAGTGAGAATCAAGGAAAACAATGAGGGGTTCTGTCGCAAAAATATTCGTAAGTAACAAACAGATTTATTCAGGACGAGCTTATGCTGCAAGTCCGTAGAACTGTTCAAAAATAGTCATATCATTTGACTGGCTATGCTGGTTTTTGCGCAGCATGTGGTGCAACTCAATGCCTGTTAAAGTGGCATCTGCGGAGTGAAATGACTTAAACCCTCGCATTCCATTGGTGATTTTTTTCACAAAATCTGTGGTCTTGCTCAATGATGTTATTGAGGTATTTTATTTGTCTTTGCTATTCCAGGCGTTCTTCTGTTCGCGAACAGCGAACACCTCTGGTATACTTTATTTATATCATTTAGAGAATAATACCATGTTAAAGTCACAGGATTGCGTTGTATTAATAAAACTATTAGCAAATATCGGGGGTGAATTATCCCAACGGCAATTATCCACGGCATTAGGAATCAGCTTAGCTGAAGTAAATGCAGGCATAAAGCGACTAGATGAAGCTGGATTAATTCGGAAGGACAAGCAAGGAAAGCTTTTCCCTAATATTCATGCAGCAGAAGAGTTCTTAGTGCACTCAATCAAATTCCTCTTCCCAGGAAAAATGGGTGAATACACTCGAGGCACACCCGCAGCTATTGCTGCCCCAATTTTTCGCGATAAAATCGCTTTGGGTAATGACCCTATTCCGGTTTGGCCTGATGCAATGGGAGAGGAGCGTGGTGTTGCGCTGTTACCGATTCACCCTAATTTATCAAAAGCTTTAAGAGCAAATCCTGATTCAGCCTTTCATGAACTACTTGTATTAATTGACGTCCTTCGCTCAGGACGCCCCCGAGAACGTAACCTTGCAACAGAACTTTTGAAGGAAAAATTAAATCATGCTGGGTAATAACAATGTGAAATTGGCAAATCTAAGAATGTTAGAATTTGTTGCAACAAAATTAGGTGATATTCGAAACGATGTTGTTTTCCTAGGAGGATGTACAACAGGAGTATTCCTTTCTGATCCACTGGTGCCAGATGTGCGTTATACACTTGATGTTGATTGTATCGTGGATGTTATCTCTAGGAATCAATACTACCAGTTAGAGAAGAAACTCAGCAAACAAGGCTTTAAAAAATCCATAACGGAAGATGTCATTTGTCGTTGGTTTTATGATGATGTCATTCTTGATGTGATGCCCACTGATGAAACAATTTTAGGATTTGGAAATCGTTGGTATAAGCAAGCAATTGCTTTCTCAAACATCTATCCATTGACCGAAAATCTTGAAATTCGTGTTGTCACAGCTCCTTATTTTTTAGCCACCAAATTTGAAGCATTTAAAACAAGGGGTAAAATGGACTTTTACGCCAGCCATGATTTTGAGGATATTGTGTCTGTGTTGGATGGACGTATTGAAATAGTAGATGAAATTAAAAGTTCAGATTTAGATCTCCAAGAATATTTGATTAAATCATTACAAGAAGTCATGATCTCACCAGCATTTAAGGGCGCTATCCCTGGCCATTTTAGCCAATACGGAAGTCTTGCTAATGATCGAATTGAATTACTGGAACAAAAATTAACTTTGATACAGGGTAGGTAACATGAAACTGGCGTGGTTAACCGATGTTCATTTAAATTTTCTTGATGCGAATGAACGCAAAAAATTTTACCAAGAAATTATTAACACCAAATGCGATGGTGTATTGATAAGCGGTGATATTGCAGAAGCACCCAGTATCAAAAATATATTAAAAGAGTTGGCGACTGTTATTAAAAAGCCGACTTATTACATTCTTGGCAATCACGATTTTTACCGAGGTCAAATAGACGCAGTACGCAATGAAATGACAGCCTTAACTGAATCTAATGAATATTTATTTTGGCTTCCTGCTTCTAA
>JAOAUB010000027.1 GCA_030157805.1 Legionellaceae bacterium | reverse complement strand
GCTTAACCTGCTATTTTCCTACAAATTTTTTATTACCGTGAACAGCTGTATTTTTAATCACGTTCGTTGTTGCTTTGAAGACTTTCTGCGTGCGCATGAATCAGTTATACTCTACGGTAAATTTATTCTTGATTATTAATTGTAGGGTTTCATTTGAGCGATTTAAGCCGTATTCGTAATTTTTCTATTATTGCCCATATTGATCATGGTAAATCGACATTAGCAGATCGATTTATTCAACTGTGTGGCGGTCTCACTGATCGAGAAATGGAAGCACAAGTTCTTGATTCGATGGACATTGAACGTGAGCGCGGTATCACCATTAAAGCACAAAGTGTTTCGTTGAATTTCACGTCAAAAGACGGTAAAACCTATTTGCTTAATTTCATTGATACCCCAGGCCATGTTGATTTTAGTTATGAAGTGTCTCGGTCTTTAGCGGCGTGTGAGGGGGCTATTTTAGTGGTGGACGCGGGGCAGGGCGTTGAAGCGCAGACGGTTGCTGTGTGTTATACCGCGATTGATCAAGCTCTTGATGTTCTTCCTGTTTTGAATAAAATTGATTTGCCGCAAGCCGAACCTGAGCGTGTGATCACAGAAATTGAAGATATTATCGGAATTGATGCAAAAGATGCCATACGCGTGAGCGCCAAAACGGGGCTTGGTGTGACAGATGTGTTGGAAGCGTTGGTTTTGCGCATTTCACCGCCGACGGGTGAGGTTGATGCACCGCTGCAGGCTTTGATTATTGATTCCTGGTTTGACAGTTATTTGGGTGTGGTGTCGTTGGTGCGAATCATGAACGGTGCCATACACCGTGGTGACAAAATGCGCGTGATGTCGACAGGCCGTAGTTACGACGTCAGTGAAGTCGGTATTTTTACGCCGAAGCGGAATAAGCTTGAGGTTTTAAGTGCTGGTGAAGTGGGGTATGTGGTTGCTGGGATTAAAGAAATTCAAGGGGCGCCGGTCGGAGATACGCTCACGTTAGACAAAAAACCTGCGGACACCGCGTTGCCGGGGTTTCAGCGTGTGAAGCCGCAAGTTTATGCGGGTTTGTTTCCCATTAGTGCCGATGATTTTGAAGCGTTTCGTGAAGCCTTGGCAAAATTAAGTTTAAATGATGCCTCCTTATTTTATGAGCCAGAGTCGTCAGAGGCCTTGGGCTTTGGGTTTCGTTGCGGCTTTTTAGGGATGTTGCACATGGAAATTGTGCAAGAACGTCTGGAGCGAGAGTACAATCTTGATTTGATTTCAACAGCACCCACCGTCGTTTATCAAGTTGTAACCACCAAAGGTGAAACTTTGCTCATTGATAATCCTTCGCATTTACCCCCGCCCCAACAAATTCAACACATGATGGAACCTATTGTTCGGGCTAATATTTTAGTTCCTAATGACTACTTAGGTTCGGTGATTACCTTATGCATTGAACGGCGCGGTGTGCAAGCCAATATGATGTACAGTGGTCGTCAAGTGTCCGTGAGCTATGACATTCCCATGAGCGAAGTTGTCTCGGATTTTTTCGATCGATTGAAATCGGTGAGTCGCGGTTATGCATCGCTTGATTATAATTTTTTACGTTTTCAGGAAGCCGATTTAGTGAAGATGGACGTCTTGATTAATAGCGAAAGAGTGGATGCTTTAGCGCTGATTGTTCATCGGGATGCGGCATTTTATCGCGGTAGAGTCTTGGTTGAAAAAATGCGAGATCTCATTCCTCGTCAAATGTACGATGTAGCTATTCAAGCGGCATTAGGCGGTCATATCATCGCTCGACAAACCGTGAAAGCCCTGCGAAAAAATGTGATTGCCAAATGTTATGGTGGTGATGTGAGTCGTAAGCGTAAATTGTTGGAAAAACAAAAAGCGGGAAAGAAACGTATGAAGCAAGTGGGGCATGTTGAAATTCCACAAGAAGCTTTTATGGCGGTTTTCCAAACGGATAAAAAGAAATAAATTTGAATATAGGATGAAGAATGAATTTTGCATTACTGCTGCTTGTTTTGTCATTAGTCAGTGGAATAATTGCGCTTTTTGACAAACTTTGGTGGGCCAAACAACGACAGCCGGGTAAAAAGTTACCTAAGTCGATTGAATATTCGTATTCGTATTTTCCTGTTTTTTTTCTTGTTCTCTTGTTGCGTTCGTTTTTGCTTGAGCCGTTTCGTATCCCTTCGGGCTCTCTTGAGCCAACGCTGCAAGTGGGTGATTTTGTCGCTGTTAATAAGTTTTCTTATGGATTTCGTCTGCCAGTTTGGGAGAAAAAAATCATTCCAATGAGCAATCCTAAAACAGGAGAAATCGCAGTTTTTCGCTGGCCTGCTGCACCTGAGTATGATTTTATTAAACGAGTCATTGGGGTTCCTGGTGATGTTATTAGTTACCATAACAAGGTGCTGACAATTAATGGTAAAAAAATGAAGCAGACCTTTGTTGAATACACGGTTGATGAAAGCTCAGGTCAATCTGTGGCGAAATATCGTGAAAATTTATCGGGTGTTGAGCATGATATTTACGTGCGCCCAGAAGTTCCTGCTACGGACTACCATGTGACTGTTCCTCCGGGTTATTATTTTATGATGGGTGATAATCGTGATGATAGTGCGGATAGCCGATTTTGGGGATTTGTTGCGGACGAGTACTTGCGCGGAAAAGCATTTTTGGTGTGGTTAAGCTGGAATGGTAAAACTGGCGGTTTGCGTTGGTCTAATATCGGCCATTTTATTCACTAAGCAAGAGGTCATTTCTTGATTAAAAAAAATTTATCACGATTGTGCCAGCGCCTTGATTATACGTTTACGAATGAAAATTTGCTTAAACAAGCGTTAACGCATTGTAGTGCCGGCAGTGAAAATTACGAACGTTTTGAATTTCTTGGTGACTCTATTTTAAATTTTGTCATAGCCCATGAATTGTTTGCGTTATTTCCAAAAAAAACCGAAGGGGAACTCAGTCGTTTGCGTGCTTATCTTGTCAAAGGAGAGTGTCTTGCTGAAATTGGAGCAGAGATTGCTCTCGGTGATTTTCTTTATCTTGGTCAAGGTGAGTTAAAAACGGGTGGTTTTCGACGTGCGTCTATTTTGGCAGATGCTATAGAGGCCTTGATAGCGGCTGTTTTTTTGGACGGTGGTCTTGATAAATCAGCTGCATTAATCAAAAAATTATTTGCCAGTCGTTTGAAAAAAGATGCCTTGCAAAACAATATCAAAGATTTTAAAACGGTGTTACAAGAGTATTTGCAGTCAAAAAAAAGGGAACTTCCCGAGTATAATTTGCTTAAGACTGAAGGAAATGAGCATGAACAAATTTTTCATGTGGCGTGTTCAATAAGAGGTTTTGCGCGAGCAACGCATGGAAAAGGCCCTAATCGACGCAAAGCAGAACAAGATGCTGCGGAGAAGATGTTGCAATTTATCAAAAAGTAGTTGAATTTGGTGATTTTGCGTAACTTCTTTTTCTATGCGAAAATTAAATTTGACGCGTATAAAGAAATAGCTCGGGAAAAAACGCATGAGCAAGATGACATGGCCAATAGGAGTATTTGATTCGGGAATGGGTGGATTGACGGTGCTGCGGGCTTTAAAACACCATTTGCCCCAGGAGTCATTTATTTACCTTGGTGATACAGCTCGTCTACCCTACGGTACAAAAAGCACGGAAACAGTCAAGCAATACGCCGTACAGATGACTAAAATTTTGATGGAACGCCAGATTAAAGCGTTGGTTATTGCTTGCAATACGGCAACAACCGCTGCACTGCCACATTTACAAGCCTTATTTCCTGACGTTCCGGTCGTGGGCGTCGTACGCCCTGGTGCTCAAGCGGTGATTGCGGCAACAAGCAATCAACGAATTATGATTTTTGCGACGGAAACAACGATTGCTTCGCAAGTTTATCAACAATTTATTTTAGAAAAATTACCGCAGGCGTTAATTCAATCACGACCTTGTAGTTTGCTTGTGGCATTAGCTGAGGAAGGCATGACGGATAATGCAATTGCAACGGAAGCGCTACGTCATTATTTATCGGAATTTTCGGATCAAGATACGTTGCTCTTGGGCTGCACGCATTTCCCGGTATTTAGGCCCTTACTGCAGCGGCTTTTACCTGCTCATGTGACCATAGTTGATTCAGCTGAAGCGACTGCGCGTGCGTTACATGCGATTCTTGTTGAAAGAAAACTGTTGCATAAACCCACTTCTTTAGGTGGGGTTTTCCATTATTTGGTGACTGATTCGGCAGCTCGTTTTGAAATGGTGGGTCCGTTATTTCTTGGTGAGTCGATACCTGAGGCCGTTATTGAAGTGGTTGATGGCGTGACACGTCGTTAGGTTTCTGAGGTTATTTTTTTGTTACGTGCCGAGCGATGACGTTCAGTTAATTCGATGTCGATGTAGCGGTCCGTTGTGGCGCTCGAACTGTGTCCTGCATCATCGCGAACGTGTTCACGCGGGCGGATTTTGACGTCTTCAGAAATGCCGGTATGTCGTAACCAGTGTACTGTGGCTGTGGCTAAATTATCGGCTTCTTCGTTGTGATTATCTTGTCTTAGTTGTTCGGCTGCCTTATCAAAACAAAGTTGCACGAGGCGTCGGATTGGGGCAGTGTCGGACATAGGACCATGACCTCGAATTTTGGGGATGAGGGGCGAGTTATCGGCAACCGAGGGCAGGGGTGATAATCCAAGAAATCGTCGCCATCGCGTAAGGCTTTGGAGCATCGCATCACTCACTGCAATTTGTCGTTCTTTATTGCCTTTACCGACGGTTGTAAACCACCAATGACCATTGCTGTCTTTAGAAAAATCATTCATGGTTGGGATCCAGCGGTCACTCGCGGTCACTTCAGATATTCGTAAATACATACCAAATAATAAACTTAAAATAAAATAAGTGCGTTCGTGTTTTTGTGGGTTTTCTTGAGCCATGGCGTCAGTGACGTTCATGATGGTTTCCCATTGCAAAAGACTTAAGCGTCGAATTGGGGCGTTGTGTTGTTGTTTGCGTATAAATTTGCTTTTTTGGCGAATAAGGGCTACAGGATTTGCAATGAGATACTCTTCGCTAATTAGAAAATTAAAGAATGAACTTAATATAGCAAAAATTTCTTGGGTCGCGCCCTGGGATAATTGAAATCGTTCAATGTTAGGCTCGTTTCCTTGTTTGCGCGCCGATTTGCTGACGGTTGCTACGAAGGGGCGCCAAGCAGGGTTCGGTTGTCTTAACCCTTGGTCTTCAATGTAGCGTGGTACTTTTTTGAGGCTTATCCAGGTTGTGGGTGGATTTTGACAAAAATGAACAAATTGCTCGATGTCTTCTCGCTTTAACGCGGTGATGGAGCATTTTTTTACAAGCCAAGACCATTGTAATAAGCGTTCTGTTTCTCGTCGATAGCTGTTAAAAGTGCCTAGACTGCCGGTGTAGCTTTGAATAAATTTAAGCGCATGCAGAAAATCATCACGATAAGATAATTCAGGCAAAATGGCGTTGTCTGCATTTTTATGCAGATGGTTTAAGTTATCGAATAGGGGAAGAATGGCAATTTTCATGGCATGAATTTTTTAAACAATTAACTTGATCATGTACGAATAATTAGGGAGATACAAGCTAAAATTAATCCGAGGGTAAGTAATGGCCTCATCCAATGAATCTGTTTTTTATTTTTGCTAGTAACATACTCGTAAGTATGGTTTCGCGAGGATAATATTAAAAATAGAAATAAGACTAGTCATACGGTGATAGTTGCCGTTTTACCTCATTGTCTATCCAAACAACCCCCGCTGTAATTGCTGTGACTAAGTTATTTTATCCCGACTGGGTTTGATAGCTACTGTCCATCTCTCGTCCTTTGGCTTTTGCGCTGGCGTCGCCAACTAAGAGTGATTCAAGCCCTGTTAAGCCCGCCAAGGGTATAACAATGAATAGCAGCAACAGGTTCAGAGCTTTTTTTTCGGGAGTATGGGATTGGTAAATAAAAAAAATCCAATAGCAACGCTGAAAAAGCGAAAAAGTTCAAGCAGGATAATTAAACGAGATTTAATATTTTTTTGATGAATGAACATAAAATCAACTTAAAAAAAGCCTGTATAAACGCTAATTAAATCATAATATATCAAATAATAGAGAAGTTCTATTTAACTTCTCTTGACCTTAGGCGAATGGTTGAGTATTATTTCCGCTCGAAACGGGTAAACGGGGTGTAGCGCAGTCTGGTAGCGCGCCTGCTTTGGGAGCAGGATGTCGGGAGTTCGAATCTCTCCACCCCGACCAAATATTAAGCGCCCGTAGCTCATTTGGATAGAGCATCGGCCTTCTAAGCCGAGGGTAGCAGGTTCGAGTCCTGCCGGGCGCACGCCAACTCTCGGTCTAGTTAATTTTCTTTTTGTTTTGTATTAATTTTCTTTGCGAACAAAAAAGAAATTTGAAAAATAATTATGGTGGACGTAGCTCAGTTGGTAGAGCCCCGGGTTGTGATCCCGGTTGTCGTGGGTTCGAGCCCCATCGTTCACCCCATTTTTTTATATGAATTTATTCATTTCGACATTCCTTACTGCTACAGGGGTAGGATTAATGAGGATGTTAAAATCGAAGTTAAAATCAACGAAAAACTGTACTCTCTCTTTACAAGAAAAGTATACTGTTCGATAATCCCCCCTAATTTTTTTGCGAAAGTGGCGGAATTGGTAGACGCGCTGGATTTAGGTTCCAGTGGGGCAACCCGTGAGAGTTCGAGTCTCTCCTTTCGCACCATTCATGATAATTTCCAAAGAGGTGCTAGATGGATGTTTCTGTTGAAACTTTAAATGGTTTGGAACGTAAGATGACCGTGACGCTTCCTGCTCAAAAAATTGAAGAAGAAGTAGCTCTTCGACTCCGTGATCTTGCTCGTAAAGTAAAAATTGACGGATTTCGTCCAGGCAAGGCACCTATGGGTATAATAAAGAGTCGTTATTCTGATGGTGCGCGCGAAGACGTGGCTCGTGAGTTAATTCGTTCGACATTACAGGATGCATTGAAGAGTAAAGAATTAACTCCAGCGGGTTCGCCTTCTATTGATCCAGGACCTTTAGAAGAAGGTAAAGATTTTGCGTACAGCGCTTATTTTGAAGTTTTCCCTGAAATTAATATTGTTGAATTACAAGATAACGACACTATCGAAGTTGTTGAATCTGCAGTAAATGATTCTGATGTTGATGAAACACTTGAAAAATTACGCGAGCAAAACAAAACATGGCAAGCTGTGGATCGTGCTGTGGTTGATGGTGATAAAGTTAATATTGATTTTATTGGTTATTTAGGTGATGAACCTTTTGAAGGAGGCTCAGCCAATGGTCATGAGTTCATCGTGGGCTCTGGCTCAATGATTCCTGACTTTGAGAAAGGGATGCTTGGTGCTGTAAAAGATACCCCCTTTGAAATTGACGTTGTTTTTCCAAGCGATTATTCTGATAAAAGGCTTGCTGGACAAAAAACAAAGTTTAAGATTACAGTAAATAAAATCTTAGCAGGCGAGTTGCCAGCACTTGACGATGCATTTGCTCAAAAATTTAATATCAAAGAAGGCGGTTTAGACGCATTTAGAACGGATGTTAAAGAAAATATGATACGCGAACTAGAACGTCGAGTTGAAACGATGAATCGCGAAACAATTTTCAATCAATTAATTGCAGTTAATCCGATGGATTTGCCAAAGGCATTAATTGATATGGAGATTGAAAATTTGAAACATGAGCTTTATCATAATTTGTTTGGTCATGAGCATCATGAACATGAAAAAATACCCGATTTTCCACGAAATATGTTTGAAGAAAAAGCGAATCGTCGTGTTCATTTGGGCTTGTTGTTTTCCAACTACGTTGAAAAGCACCAAATTGCTGTTGACGCTGCTCGTGTGGATGCGTTGATTGAAAAGTTTGCAAGTGCGTATGAAGATCCTGAAGAATTACGTCAGTGGTATCGTAATAAAGAGCGTCGTGGTGATATGGAAGCCTTGGTTTTGGAAGAGATGGTAACTGAAAAAATCAGTGAACACGCAAAATTGATTAAAAAGCAATTAAGTTATGCGCAGGTTATGTACCTCAAACAAAATGATAACCAAGGAGAGTAGGGATGACAGTGTATTCTGAAAGTATAATCAGAAATACAAGTGGTTTGGTGCCTATGGTGGTGGAGCAAACATCACGGGGTGAGCGATCATACGATATTTATTCCAGACTTTTAAAAGAGCGGATTATCTTCCTGCTTGGTGAAGTCGAAGATCATATGGCGAATTTAGTTGTAGCTCAATTATTGTTTCTTGAATCTGAAAATCCTGAAAAAGATATTCATATTTATATTAATTCACCTGGCGGTGTCGTTACGGCAGGTCTTGCTATTTATGATACGATTCAGTTTATTAAGCCGGATGTTAGTACTCTGTGTATCGGACAGGCTGCAAGTGCTGCAGCGCTATTGTTGTGTGCTGGTGCTGAAGGCAAGCGATTTTGCTTGCCAAATTCACGTGTGATGATTCATCAACCTTTAGGTGGATTTCGTGGTCAGGCTACGGATATTGAAATTCATGCACGTGAGACGCTTGCGGTTCGTGAGCGTCTTAACCAAATTATGGCTTTTCACACTAAAAAAACACCTGAGCAAATTATGCAGGACACCGATCGTGATAATTTTATGAGCGCTAAGCAAGCCATGGAATATGGGTTAATTGATAAGGTCCTTGCTGGACGAAATTCACTAACTTCGGTTGATTAATGGGCTTTATAGACGATATTAAGTCTTTTCAATAGCGAATTGTGTGCAAATGTGCGCTTTTGGAACAAAGTTCTCAGTGATAATCCGTAGGATTTATTGCTATATTTTCACGATTTGTTTAAAATTTGACTAGCGGGGTTTGTTTTTTTATGATCCATGAAGTATTCAAAGGGGTTTATTAATGAAAAAAACAGGTCATGAAGATGGTGATAAAACTCTTTATTGCTCATTTTGCGGAAAAAACCAGCATGAAGTTAAAAAGTTAATTGCTGGGCCTTCAGTCTTTGTTTGTGATGAATGTGTTGAATTATGTAACGATATTATTCGTGAGGAATCACATGAAGTTTTAGAGGATATTGAAGCGGCGTTACCTACGCCACGCGATATTTTTCAATTTCTTGATGAATATGTCATAGGTCAACCGCATGCGAAAAAGGTGCTGGCTGTCGCTGTGTATAATCATTACAAACGTTTACAACATAAAATGGAAGATGGTGTTGAGCTGGGTAAAAGTAATATTTTATTAATTGGGCCAACAGGTAGTGGAAAAACGTTACTAGCTCAAACTTTAGCTCGTTTTTTAAATGTTCCTTTTGCCATGGCTGATGCAACGACCTTAACCGAAGCGGGTTATGTCGGTGAGGATGTTGAAAATATTATTCAAAAGTTACTGCAAAAGTGTGATTATAATGTTGAAAAAGCGCAGCAAGGCATTGTTTATATTGATGAAATCGATAAAATATCACGTAAGTCAGATAACCCCTCGATAACTCGCGATGTTTCTGGTGAAGGCGTTCAACAAGCGTTGTTGAAATTAATTGAAGGCACTATTGCTTCGGTTCCTCCACAAGGTGGACGTAAACACCCACAGCAAGAATTTTTGCAAGTTGATACTTCTAATATTTTATTTATTTGTGGTGGTGCTTTTGCCGGATTAGATAAAGTCATTCGTGATCGTAGTGATCAATCGGGCATAGGTTTTTCAGCACAATTAAAAAACAAAAAAAATATCCCAGAAGATCACCAAGTATTTGAACAATTACAATCAGAAGATTTAATTAAATATGGATTAATTCCTGAGTTTGTAGGACGTCTTCCTGTCGTGACGACATTACATGAACTTAATTTGGATGCATTGATTGATATTTTAATTAAGCCGAAAAATGCCCTAACCAAACAATATCAATCTTTATTTAAAATGGAGAACGTTGATCTTGTTTTTCAGGATGATGCCTTAAAGTTAATTGCTAAAAAAGCGATGGAACGTAAAAGTGGTGCACGAGGTTTACGTGCAATACTTGAAAATATTTTATTAGACACCATGTATGATCTACCATCGCTTGAAGGTTTGAGTAAAGTGGTTATTGATGTGAATGTCATAAATAATGACAGCAAGCCTGTTTTGGTTTACGAAAAAGATGCGGACAAGCAATCTGCAGCAACAGGTAGTTGATAAGTAGTGGCGAGATGTTTACTTTTTACTTAATCAATCAACCCTCTTTCTAGTTCTTTCCTGCAAGCAGGTGAAGAGGTCTAACGTCCTCTTGTCCACGCTGTGGTTCAGGTTAGGGGAGGGGAAAACTAAACATCCTATGTGCTTATATCCCTCAGAGCTGAATAAGGGCTTATTATGTCTAATAAAAAAGAATTAATTGAAAGTGAGAGTAGTGTAATACAAGAAAAACAAGCCTTACCTGTTCTTCCCCTTCGAGATATTGTTGTATACCCACATATGGTCATTCCACTGTTTGTTGGGCGAGAAAAGTCCATTCAGGCGTTGGAAGCGGCTATGGTGGATAATAAGCAAATTTTTCTTGTGGCGCAGCGTAAATCAGCTAATGATGATCCAGGTCCTGAGGATATTTATTCAATTGGCACTATCACCACTGTCTTGCAGCTTTTAAAATTACCTGATGGTACGGTTAAAGTGTTAGTCGAGGGAGAAAAAAGAGCGCGAGCGAGTGCTTATCTGCAAACTCGCGGATTTCTTGAAGCAGTTATTGATCCTTTGGAGGATATGAAAGGGGTCATTGAAGAGCGTGAAATAGAAATTTTGATGCGCTCGCTTATGTCACAATTTGAACAATATATTAAGCTTAATCGAAAAATTCCACCGGAAATTTTAAGCTCAGTAGCAAGCATTGAGGAGCCTGGTCGTCTTGCTGATACCTTAGCAGCGCATCTTACCATTAAAGTTGATGAAAAACAGGAACTATTAGAAATTACCGATGTTGGTTTGCGTTTAGAGCGTTTAATGGCCGCTCTTGAAAGTGAAATTGATTTATTACAAATCGAACGTCGAGTTCGTAGTCGCGTCAAACGACAAATGGAAAAAAGTCAACGCGAGTACTACCTCAACGAACAAATGAAAGCGATTCAAAAAGAGCTTGGCGAAATTGGTGAAGAAGGAAGCGAGCTTGAGCAAATTGAAAAAGCAATTAATAAAGCTGGTATGCCCAAGGAAGCCAAAGAAAAAGCTCTTGCTGAATTGCATAAATTAAAAATGATGTCACCGATGTCGGCTGAAGCAACTGTCATTAGAAATTATTTAGATTGGATGCTGAATGTTCCTTGGAAACGAAAAAATAAAATTCAGTTTGATTTGTTAAAAGCAGAAGCATTGCTTGATAAAGATCATTATGGTTTACAAAAAGTAAAAGAGCGAATCATTGAGTATCTTGCGGTCCAACAACGCGTAAAACGTTTAAAAGGGCCTATTTTGTGTTTAGTTGGTCCACCGGGCGTGGGTAAAACCTCGTTGGGTCAATCTATTGCAAATGCAACAGGTAGAACCTTTATTCGTATCGCATTGGGTGGTGTTCGGGACGAAGCTGAAATTCGTGGTCATCGCAGAACTTACATTGGTTCAATGCCTGGCAAAATAATTCAAAAATTATGTAAAGCTGGTGTAAAAAATCCGCTCATCATGTTGGATGAAGTTGATAAAATGGCAATGGATTTTCGAGGCGACCCCGCTTCAGCTCTTTTAGAGGTTCTTGACCCGGAACAGAATCATACCTTTGGCGATCATTATCTTGAGGTTGACTATGATCTCAGTGATGTGATGTTTATTGCTACAGCCAATTCATTGGAAATTCCTGCACCATTGTTAGATCGAATGGAAATTATTCGTCTCGCTGGTTACACCGAAGATGAAAAAGTGAACATTGCTTTGCATTATTTGGTAGGTAAAGAGATTGTTCTTAATGGACTTAAAAATGATGAGGTGAGCATTAGCGAGGGTGCTATACTTCATATTATACAATACTATACACGTGAAGCCGGCGTACGTAGTCTTGAGCGTGAAATTGCAAGCATTTGTCGTAAGGTTGTTAAAGCAATTCAATCTATGCCAAAAACTAAGAAGCCTCATAAAATAGCAGTTACAGCTGGAAATATTGAAAAATATTTAGGTGTTAAAAAATATCGTTATGGTCTTGCTGAAGAGTATGATCAAGTTGGGCAGGTGACAGGATTGGCCTGGACAAGTGTTGGCGGCGAATTGTTAACTATTGAAGCCGCAATGATGCCGGGCAAAGGCAAGGTCACTCATACGGGTCAGCTTGGCGAAGTGATGCAAGAATCAATTCAGGCAGCGATGACAGTTGTACGAAATCGCGTGAAGGTTTTTGGTGCCTCTGAAGATTTCTATGAAAAAAATGATTTTCATATTCATGTGCCAGAGGGAGCAACACCTAAGGATGGTCCGAGTGCTGGTATTGGAATGTGCACGGTATTAGCATCAGTTTTAACTCAGATCCCCGTTAAAGCAGATGTAGCGATGACTGGTGAAATTACATTGCGTGGGCAAGTATTGCCAATTGGTGGTTTGAAGGAAAAACTATTGGCGGCTCATCGTGGCGGTATTAAACATGTCATTATTCCTGAAGAAAATGAAAAAGATCTTGAGGAAATACCAGAAAATATTTTGCGTCAATTAACTATTCACCCCGTTAAAACGATCGAAGAAGTTTTTGAAATTGCATTGCAACGAAGCCCGTTTATTGCAGTAAAAGAGGGTGATTTGACAGTTGTCATGACAGAAAAAGGAGACAAGGCAAAAAAAAGTGTAAATAAGCCTAAAAAAAGTATAAATAAGGATTTACACCCTCCACAATAACAGTTATATTTCAAGGCGTAACTTGCTTCGTTAAGCAGGCCAATCAAGGATGTTATAGTTTGTTGACTGAAATAATTATTATAATTTAATTATCTCAAAATAAAGGATGAGGAACGACTTCTGAAAAGAATAAAATTGTTTAGTAACTGTTCCTAAATAACAAATAGGGGAAGAAATGAATAAAAGTGAATTGGTGGAAGCACTTGCTAATGGTTCTGGTATAACAAAGGCTGCAGCTAGCCGTGTACTAGAAACTTTTGTACATACTGTAACTGACGCTTTAAAAAGCGGCGATCAAGTTGTATTGCCAGGGTTCGGTTCATTTTCAACTGGAAATCGTTCAGCCCGTACAGGAAGAAATCCACAGACAGGTGCGACGATTCAAATTAAAGCTTCTCGTGTTGCTAAGTTTAAAGCTGGCAAAGCATTGAAAGAGGCTGTTCAGGAATAGATTGTAAGATATACGCTTATTGTAATATTTAAATTATAGCGTAAATTTTTTTGATAAAAGGGTGGTTTATTAGTAAGTAAAGAGTTAGAATGTGCATCACAAAGAGTTGATGCAGGTTCTAGGGAAGAGAAAGATAAATAATATATCTTTCTAAGTGAATTAAGTAGTAAACGCTATAGTTTAGAATTGTAAGTGTATAGCTTGGGTGCTTAGCTCAGCTGGGAGAGCATCGCCCTTACAAGGCGAGGGTCGTAGGTTCGATCCCTACAGCACCCACC
>JAOAUB010000026.1 GCA_030157805.1 Legionellaceae bacterium | reverse complement strand
GATCGTGAACGGTCATTCTACGCGAAGGTGAACGAAAAAGTTGATTTTGTTAGAATCAGCGTTCACGATCGTAGAATCACATTTAACGCATTGATTTATTGCTGGAAATTTAGATTTTGATGCGGGACATTAGATCATCCATAACCAATTAAGTTCGTCTTTTTTCCAACAAGCAACTAGAAGGCCAACTCATTTCGGACATGCACTTTTAACGGAAAAAGAACAGATTCCTGTCCATGATGAATTGTAAACACTCCCTAATTGCTTTCAATCCATCTGTTTTTAGCTTATTAAGTTTCACGCGTGGCACATTTGATCCAATAGCATCTTTTTCAGTATTATTAAAAACGTCATCTCCTGCGTTTGTTTAAAGATGACGTTCACTGTAGGCAGTGGGCTGCTTCGCCATGATAGTAAGTTAATTTAAATATCGATATTTTCCGCATCCAAAGCATTAGATTCAATAAAGTCTCGCCGAGGTTCTACTTGATCGCCCATTAAGGTTGTAAAAATTTCATCAGCCGCAACAGCATCTTGAATTGTGACCTGGAGCATTCTACGAGTACTAGGATCCATGGTTGTTTCCCACAACTGAATTGGATTCATTTCCCCCAAACCTTTATATCGCTGAATACTTTGTCCTCGTTTAGCCTCATCCAACAGCCATTGAACAATTTGCTCAAACGATTCCACTTCTTTTTTCTTGTCGCCACGACGAACATAGGCTCCTTCGTCAAGAAGGTCCGTCAATTGCTCTCCCAACGCTGCTAATTCTCTATAATCTTTGGACAAAATAAACTCTCTATTTAAAATCAAAGGATGAATTAAGCCGTGCTGTTTAATCGCAACTTCCGGAAGATAAATTGCTTGTTCATCATCATTAACGCTTTGTCGTACGCTCACGGAAAATTGATGCGTTTTACTGTTCGACTGCTGCAGACGATGATGCAACTTTTGAGCCCAAGCTGACATAGTTTCTTGATTATAAACATCTTCTCCTTGTAAAACAGGCAAATAAATAAGATGCTTTAAAACATCTTTATTATACCGTCGTGCATGTCGTTTAATGATTTTCTCAATACGCTGATATTCAGCAACAAGCGCTTCAAACGCTTTAGATGAAATAGGTGGCGCCTCCTTGGACGGATGAAACGCTGTATCATCCAAGGCATTTTGTGTTAAATATTGATATAAGGCCTCATCATCCTTAACGTATTGCTCTTGCTTGCCGCGCTTAACTTTATAGAGTGGTGGTTGCGCAATATAGATATAACCACGCTGAACAAGCTCAGGCATTTGACGATAAAAGAAGGTCAATAACAATGTCCGAATGTGTGAACCGTCGACGTCAGCGTCAGTCATGATAATGATACGATGATACCGAATTTTATCAGGATTATATTCTTCCGCACCAATACCACAACCTAAGGCCGTAATTAATGTTGCAATTTCTTGAGATGCCAACATTTTATCAAAGCGTGCTTTTTCAACGTTAAGTATTTTTCCCTTAAGAGGAAGGATAGCCTGAAATTTACGATCTCGTCCCTGCTTCGCTGATCCACCTGCCGAATCACCCTCAACCAAATACAACTCCGATAACGCAGGATCTTTTTCTTGGCAATCCGCCAACTTTCCAGGCAATCCCGCAATATCCAACGCCCCTTTACGGCGAGTCATGTCGCGTGCACGACGAGCGGCCTCGCGAGCCCTAGCTGCCTCGATAATTTTATTTACAATCGCTTTGGCGATCGCAGGATTTTCCAAAAGATAATCATTAAGCTTATCAGCAACAACAGACTCAACCGCCGACTTAACTTCAGAGGAAACCAATTTATCTTTAGTTTGTGATGAAAACTTCGGATCAGGGACTTTAACCGATAACACGGCGGTTAATCCTTCACGCGCATCATCACCAATGGTGCTCACTTTCGCTTTTTTAGCATAGCCTTCTTGTTCAATATAATTATTCAATGTTCGCGTTAAAGCTCCGCGAAATCCCGCTAAATGAGTACCGCCATCTTTTTGAGGAATATTATTGGTAAAACAATAAATCGTTTCTTGATAAGTGTCATTCCACTGTAATGCTAAATCAACCTGAATATTATCCTTCTGCGCATTAATACTAAAAACACCAGGCGCAATCGGTGTTTTATTACGATTAAGATGCTCAACAAAAGCCTGAATACCGCCCTGATAAGAGTACGTGTCTTTTTTCCCACTTCGTTCATCCGAAAGATGAATACATACACCCGAATTAAGAAAAGAAAGTTCCCGCAATCGCTTAGCCAATATCTCGTAATGGAATTCAATATTACTGAACGTTTCAGCGCTAGGTTTAAACCAAATCTGCGTTCCCGTTGTTGTTGCCTCACCGGTCGGAGCTAAAGGTGCTTGTGGAACCCCGTGTTGGTAATGTTGTTCATAAATTTTTCCGTCTCGACGAATAACCAAGTGCAATTCAGCAGAAAGAGCATTAACAACCGAAACACCTACACCGTGCAATCCCCCCGAAACTTTATAAGAATTATCATCAAACTTTCCTCCGGCATGCAAAATAGTCATAATCACTTCTGCCGCAGAGCAACCTTCTTCTTGGTGAATATCAACAGGAATGCCTCGACCATCGTCTTTCACAGTAACAGACTCATCCGAGTGAATTGTAACAAAAATCTCTTTGCAGTACCCTGCAAGCGTCTCATCAATTGAATTATCAACCACCTCAAAGACCATGTGATGCAGACCAGTACCATCATCCGTATCCCCAATATACATACCTGGTCTTTTTCGCACTGCATCAAGTCCTTTCAGTACTTTGATGTTTGATGAATCATAACTCGGACTATCTGTCATATAAATTCCTTATTACTTATCTGCAAGGCTTTGAAAAAGTTGAATTATAACACCTTTCAAGCGTTCTATAAAATTATTGCAGGATTAGATTGCAAATGACGCTGAGCTGTCATTTTTTATCTGCACCATGTTCAAATATCAACTCATCTGCCTTTTAGTTGCGGACTCAATAAACCTAAATTTACTGTCACGCCCTTAAATCAAAGACTTCGCTTGCGCGTTAGAATCAGAAGCATCTGAAGCTACACCAATTGCTTTAAGCCATGGCAATGTTGGTAAAATTAATTTTCTTTTTATCATATCAAATAAACCGAACGTAAGCTGAGCTTCGCAGCACAACATAGCTTGATCATTAAAAATGTTTTGTTGCATTATTCCTATCTTTTTTTCATAAGAGATGACTTTTGACTCAATAATGATCCGTTGTCTTAAAGCAAGCTCTTTAATAAACTTAATATGGCATTCCAAAATAATAGGTCCTATTTTAAGCTCATGGATTGTTTTTAGATCAAACCCTTGGCTATTAAGAAACTCCCATCGAGCCTCTTCCAACAATTGAAGGTAAACAGCATTGTTCACATGATCAAAAGTATCGAGATGATGCTCTTTAATGATCAATTCAAATTTAAAAGTTTTAAAATCTGTCACTAATAAACCCTCTTTATTTAACAAACTAAATGATGTTCTTAACATTAGGGCGTTGAACATCGCAGCTTGTTTTTTGACGACCTTTTCTAATTAAGCAATCTTTGTCAAAAGCATTAGTATAATTTTTTCATGGTCTTTTAGTAAATCGCCAGATACATCATCCTGATCGCGTCTTGTTGCACGAAGGATCTCCCTGCAGTGGCACAGTCTTTAACATATCGACTCATATAAATCATGCCACACTCAGAAAACACCTCGCATCGCTCGAGATAATGTGAAACGCTATTTTATTTATAAATATGTTTCACGTGAAACAATTCTCATGAGGAAGAGCAAGCTGAAAGTAAGCATCAGAAAAACAAGACTGAGCAATAAGACTGCTTTCGTGGCAAGTTATAAAAAATTGACCTTTGGTTTCTAAAATACAGGTCATGAGTCGTTGACTATGTTTTGAATCAAACTCTGCAAACAAATCATCAATAAGAAATATACAAAATCGATTCAACAACTGAGCTTGAGCAATTTTCAAAGCAAATAAAACAATTTTTTGTTGACCTCTGGATAGATAATGTTTAAGTTTTCGTTCGCCACTGCTGAACATTAACTCGGCTTGATGGGAACCATAACGTGTGTATTGGTACTGCAAATCCACCATCAATGATTCTGACAAGACAACATCCAACGATTTATTTTCTCCTCGCCTATCCCAACCTTTGTAATAATGTAAATGGCATTGAATATCCGACAGATCCGACAATACTTTTTGAAACTGTTCATTAAGATTGATTATATATTCTTGACGCATAACATCAATTTCATGAGAGAGTTCGGACAATATGATATTCCATGGGATCAACTCTTTTACACTAGCTCTATGCCGCAACAAACTATTACGTTGTTTCAATGCTCGCCGATAGTTTTTCCAAACATCAAAATAGTTTTGTTTCACGTGAAACAATCCCCAATCTAACAAACTACGCCGAACCGAAGGACCTGAATCAATAATTTGAAAAATATCTTGGTAAAAAATTTGCGTCGGTAAAAATCGTGCCAATTCACTAGCGGCTTTGCAAGGTGAGTCGTTAATTCGCATGATCGTAGGAGATCTTAATGACTTACGAATTACCAACATTTGATCGTCGATTGTTTTAGCATAAACAGTTAAATAATCCGCGCCATGTGAAATAAGCGACTCCGATTCACGTGTTCGAAAAGATCGTCCACAACCTAAAAGAAAAATGGATTCAAGAAAAGAGGTTTTTCCGCTACCGTTAACCCCCGTGATAATATTGATATGGGGGTGTAATGAAGTTCGAATTTTAACTAAACTTCGAACATTTTCTAGATATAAGACCTTAAGGGTCATAATTTCATAGGCATAATGATGTATTGATAATTTTCATTACTTAATGATTCAACAAGAATACTTTGTTCAGTTGTAGACATCGATAAACGCACAAGACCGTCAGGGAAATAATTAAGAACATCCAATAAATAATCCGCATTAATCCCTATTTTTAAATTTTGTCCATCAACAGTTGCTTCCAATTGCTCATTAGCTTCTTCCTGGTCCTGATTTTTGGCAACTAACGTCAAAGAACCCGGCTGAATATTCAAAAGAACACCATGCGTTTTCTCATTCGCTAAAATAGAAATTCGAGACAACGATCGCTTCAAATAATCCCGCTCAATTAAAACAAATTTATCATGCTCTTTGGGTAATATCTTACGATAATGAGGAAAACGAGCTTCCGTAAGTTTAGTAATAAACGTAAATTGGCTCGTAAATATTTTAAAAAAACCTCGTCCAGCCGTCATCATTAACTGTTCATCCTGAACAACATTAAGCAAGCGTAACATTTCTAAAACACCGCGGCGTGGTAAAAGAAACTGTTGAGTAGAAAAATCAAAATCACCGAATAATCGCGAAACAGCCATCCGATGCCCATCCATAGCCACTGCCGTAATTAATTGTCCGTCGATTTCAATCAATAAAGAATTAAGGAACATTCTGACGTCTTGTTGTGCCATCGCAAAATAAGTGGACTGGATTAATTTTAAAAAATCATCGCGAGCAATAGAAAATTCAACGTCTGAAGACTGGTGATCGGAAGCAGGGTACTGTTCTGCAGGTAATGTGGATAATTTAAACTGACTTCGTCCTGATTTAACAGTAACAACCGCCTCATCAATAAACATTTTAAGTTCATCTTCATCTAACGAACGTAGAATATCAATAAGTTTTTTAGCGGGTATCGTGACTTTAGCAAAAAGTGATGTGGATGAAAGATAAGTCAACGAAGCTGACATTTCAATTTCAAGATCAGTGGCTGTTAATAATAAACGATCCTGCTCAATGCTTACTAAAATATTTGAAAGAATAACCAAAGATTGTTTTTTATCCACAGCGCCTGAAATAGCTAACAAAGAAGATAATAAATCATTTTTAGTAAGCGCTAGTTCGATCATTTAAAACTCTCATTAGGACGTCAAAATACGCATTAAATTTTTAAAATCTTCTGCAAAATCATTGTCTGTAAGAACCAACTCTTTCACTTTTCGGCAAGCATGAATGACCGTGGTATGATCCCGTCCACCAAAATGATCACCTATCTCAGGTAAACTATGATTAGTTAATTCTTTTGCCAAGGCCATTGCCATTTGTCGAGGTCTTGCAATAGAACGACTTCGTCGTTTAGACAATAAATCAGCGACTTTAACCTTGTAATATTCCGCAGCCGTTTTTTGAATATTTTCAATGGTTACAAGCTTATCTTGTAACGCAAGCAAGTCACGTAACGCTTCATGAACAAATTCTATCGTAATAGGCTTGCCTGTAAAATGAGCATTGGCTATCACTCGACGTAAAGCGCCTTCCAACTCACGCACATTAGAACGAATGCGCTTTGCAATAAAAAAAGCAACTTCATAAGGCAGTTCAATATTAGATAGCTCTGCTTTGCTAATTAAAATAGCCACCCTTGTTTCAAGTTCAGGAGGCTCTACAGCGACCGTTAGACCCCAACCAAATCGTGATTTTAAACGTTCTTCAACACCCTCAATTTCCTTAGGATATCGATCGCTTGTTAAAATAATTTGTTGCTGACCTTCAAGTAACGCATTGAATGTATGGAAAAATTCTTCTTGTGAACGATCTTTTCCTGCAAAAAACTGAATATCATCAATAAGTAAAGCATTTAATGATCGATAAAAACGCTTAAATTCATTAATTGAATTCGTTTGCAACGCTTTAACCATATCAGCAACAAAACGTTCTGAATGTAAATAAAGCACTTTAGCTTCAGGATTGTTTTTAAGAATAGCATTCCCTATGGCATGCATCAGATGGGTCTTGCCAAGACCAACTCCACCATAAATAAACAAAGGATTATAAGCCTCACCAGGTCGCTCCGCGACTTGAAGTGAAGCAGCTCGAGCCAATTGATTTGAGTTTCCCTCAACAAAGCTTTCAAACAAAAATTTCTTATTTAAATAACTGTTTTTATAATCAGGCGATTTTATAGCGGGACTTTTAGGTGTCGATGGTTGTAATGACGTATCGATTGCATTAATAGAGGGCAATATGGCTTGAACACGAGCTGTCTTAGAACCTATCTCTAAACTAACGGATGAAATTAATTCTCCCGCAGTTTGAACAACAAGCTCACTTATCCGCTCATAAAAATGTTTTTTTACCCAATCCACGACAAAACGATTAGGGGCTAATAAAACAAGATGCGTATCTTGAAATTCAGCCTGCAAAGGTCGCAGCCATGTATTAAATTGTTGTGCAGGATATTCGTCTTCAAGAATTTCCAAACATTTCTGCCATGCAGTTGCAGACACCAAAAAAACTCCTCAAACCAAAATAAAAAAACAAATAATCAACAAACATTCTAACGTCTTAGATCACGAACGTAAACAAAGATATAAAGCCTCATCCACAGAACCTCCATCTTGTGAGTATTTTTCTAATAAGCAGGTAAAAGATGACGACATGTCGAAATAAAATAAATTAATAAAAAAGATATCCCAAGAAATCTGCTATTCAATACCTTACTTACAAACAAGATTAAAACAACGCAACGTGTTGAATTAAAACAAATAATTAAGTTTATCAACGTTTTTGTCGTTAATAGTAGTAATAAAAATTTAAGTATTTATCTTATTATAATAATGCAACGCCTTCACGTCATTCTCAACTTACAAAAACCCTACTGCTCTCTATGAGGTCTATATGACATCGATTGTTCATCGTACGTAGAAACTTTAGGGTGTTTGAGACAATGAAATATCAACACATGTTGAATAACTAACGATTTTTAGTTTTGACTGCCGTCGCGACCAATCGACACTCCGCAGCTTGTCCGCAGAATCTAGAATCTCTACCAAAACTGGATCCCGCGAACAAGTCGCGGGATATTGTGGTTGAATTGATAGCCAAGGTCAGATTTTTTAAAAATGGTCAAATCCAGAGTAAGATTTTCTAGAATAAGTTATTAATATTGACGTATAAACAGGTAAAAGATGGGTATTAATCACAGTTAGAAATTGCATATTAAAAGATATACCACTTAGTTTGCAAATGAATACATCGTTTATAAACATGAAAAAATATAAGTAACTATCTGAAGTTAAATGTAAAATTCAAGTTATTAACTATTTTGCATCGTGTTATAGTAATAAAAAATTAAGTATTTATTTAATTATTATTATAACGAACACATTTTTTTAAATTTGACAGGGCTTGTAAAGTTTTCTATCATCTGCAACCTTAATTTCATTAAAACAGGCCATCATGAAACGTACTTTTCAACCCAGCAATTTAAAAAGAAAGCGCGACCATGGATTTCGTGCTCGTATGGCAACAAAATCTGGTCGTTTAGTTATAAAACGACGTCGTGCTAAAGGACGAAAGAAATTGACAGCTTAACGTGTGTCAATTTGATAAAACACGTCGATTAATCAACAAAAAAGACTATGAGACGGTGTTTAAAAGAGCAAACAAACTATCTAATTCGGATTTTATTGTTTTGCATCAAAAAAACACCGAAAAAAAAGCTCGTCTTGGTTTAGCTATATCAAAAAAAGCGTTACCAAAAGCTCATCAGCGCAATCGGATTAAGCGTTTGCTAAGGGAAAGTTTTCGTCAACGGATTTTACCATCAGTTGACGTTGTCTTTTTAGCAAAGCATGGTATTGCAACGCGTAACAATAAAGTTTTGTTTGAAAAAATGAGTTTAATATGGGACAAATTATCCGAACTTTACGTCAACTAGTTTGCATTCCTATTCTCATGTATCAATTGTTGGTACGTCCAATAATAAAACCATGTTGTCGTTTTTATCCCAGTTGTTCCGAGTACGCGTTAGCTGCCATTAAATGTCATGGAATTTTAGTGGGGATCAAACTGACGTTTGGTCGTTTATTACGTTGTCACCCTTGGTCTGATGGGGGTTACGATCCTGTATTACCCACGGGATCTACAAAAAAATCTAACTAAAGAGAAATACTGATGGAATCACGTCGACTTATATTATATGCCGTTATGGGGTTTTTACTCTATTTTTTGATGTCCGCATGGCAGGTTGAGTACCCAAGAGCGCCTGTGAGTTTATCTCAAAGCACGAATACTTCATCGGCTACAGATCAAGAAAACACCAATCAATCAGTTAATTCATTACTTCCTGATCTTAATGAACAAGTTACTGTTGACACATCAAGCCCTGAGGCCAGTAATAATGTCAGTCGTGATCACATCAATACGACGAATTTGAGTGAAAATGCAACAAAAAATAAAATCATTCATGTTAAAACGGATGTTTTCAATCTTGATATTGATACTCAATACGGTGATGTTATTCGTACACAATTGCTGGATTATCCGGTCAATGTGAACGAAAAAAAATCACCAATCCTGTTGTTAACAGAGCAGGAAGCGCATCGTTATACGGCGAATAGCAGCCTTCTTGAAAAAGGGGCTTCCGGTGTTGAAAATATCAATTTTAACTTTCACACCGATGCTGTGAATTATGAGCTTGACGCTAATCAAGATAAGCTTCATGTTGTTTTGGTAGGGCAATCTTCAGATGGGCTACAAGTTAAGAAAACATTTGTATTTACTCGAGGTGATTATCTTATTAATGTATTTTATGACATTAGTAATGAAAACCATGAGTCGTGGCAAGGTTTTTTAAACACGCAAATTTTCCGAACAGCTCCAGATGAAGATAAATCGAGCATGTTTCATATTGGCTCTTTCACGGGAGCCTCTTACTCTAATCCTGGCGTTACTCGTTATAAAAAAGTTAATTTCAGTGATATGACGAAAGAAAATCTTAGTTTGACAGTAAAAAGTGGCTGGATTGCCATGCAGCAACATTACTTTTTAAGTGCTTGGGTTCCTAGCACTCAAACTAAAAATACAATTTATACACGAGCCTCTGGAAACACCTATACTATTGGTCTTGTGAGTGACCCTTTAGTCATCATGCCCGGTGAAAATAAAACAATTGGGGCTAATTTATACGTGGGTCCTGAAATCACCAATAACCTTAAAGCAATATCTCCTGGATTAGATTTAACCATTGATTACGGTTGGTTGTGGTTTTTATCTTCTTTTCTTTTTACCGTGATGTCGGCTATTTACCGCGTGATTGGTAATTGGGGTTGGTCAATTGTTTTAGTCACCGTATTCGTGAAATTAGTATTTTATCGTTTATCGGCTAGCAGTTATCGCTCAATGGCTGGAATGCGTAAATTACAACCTAAATTGCAAGCTTTGCGTGAACGCTGTGGCGATGATAAAGCAAAATTAAGCCAAGCAACCATGGAGCTTTATCGTCAGGAAAAAATTAATCCGCTGGGCGGGTGCTTACCCATAGTGGTGCAAATTCCTGTGTTTATTGCTTTGTATTGGGTATTACTTGAAAGTGTCGAACTTCGACAAGCACCATTCATTCTATGGATTAATGATTTAGCAGCAGCAGATCCCTTCCATGTTTTACCCGTTATTATGGGTTTGACAATGTTAATTCAACAGCGTTTAAATCCAGCACCACCCGATCCAATGCAAGCTAAAATCATGATGTTCTTGCCAGTTCTTTTCACAGGCTTGTTCTGGAACTTTCCTGCAGGTTTGGTTTTATACTGGGTCGTGAATAACTCCTTGTCCATTTTTCAACAGTGGATTATCACACGCAAGTACAGTTGATGTCTGAAGAAACGATTGTTGCAATAGCCACCCCTCCAGGGCGAGGAGGGGTAGGTATTGTTCGATTGTCTGGTCCTCAAGCATTATCAATAGCTTATCAACAATCGTCTCTTTCGCAGCAACAAAACAAATTAATTCCACGTCATGCTGTTTATGCTCACTTGCTTGATATAAAAACTCAAGAAATGATTGACGATGGAATTATCCTTTATTTTAAAGGACCTCATTCATTTACTGGTGAAGATGTTGTTGAATTGCAATGTCATGGTTCGCCGGTTGTGTTAGATCGTTTGATTGCGCAAAGTGTTTCGTTAGGGGCCCGTATTGCACGACCTGGTGAGTTTTCACAACGTGCTTTTCTTAATGACAAGATGGATTTAACTCAGGCTGAAGCTGTTTCTGATTTGATTAATGCAAGTTCACAAACAGCAGCACGCATGGCTGTAAAATCACTTCAGGGTGATTTTTCTAAAGCAATCAATGAACTTAATGAGCAAATTATTTATTTGCGTCTTTATATTGAAGCGACGATAGATTTTTCAGAAGAAGAAATTGATTTCATTGCTGAGGGTAAAATAGCCCTTAAATTGACAGAGATCTTGGCTACCTTACAAAAAATTCGTGAGCATGCCGTGCAGGGCGTTTTATTGCGTGAAGGTTTGTCCGTGGTTATTGCAGGTCCGCCGAACGCAGGAAAATCAACCTTAATTAATCGATTAGCTGCTCGTGATATAGCAATTGTTACCGACATTCCAGGAACAACGCGTGATGTGATGCGTGAGCAAATTATGTTGGATGATTTACCGCTTCAAATTATTGATACGGCGGGACTTCGTGAAAGTGAAGACATCGTTGAGCGTGAAGGAATAAAACGAGCCATGGAAGAAGTAAAACACGCTGACTGCATTTTGTGGGTAACGGATGTTCAACATCAATCCCGTCAAGAAGAAACGATTTTGATGATTTCTCCTGATGTGTTGTCCAGCACGCCTATAATTCATGTGATTAATAAAATTGATGTTGTTGCTTGTCAAATCCTTGCGCAAGATAATCAGGTGTATTTGTCAGCACTGACAGGTGAGGGCATGGAAATTCTTAAGGAAAAAATTAAAAACTTGGTCGGTTATCAACCCTCTGAGGGTTTGTTTTTAGCAAGAAGACGTCATTTACAAGCATTAGACGTGGCAAATGAGTCATTACATCATGCCAAACAACACTTAAGTGGTCGAGTTGCCGCTGAATTATTGGCGGAAGATCTTCGATTAGCACATCATGCGTTGTCTGAAATAACAGGAGAGTTTACGTCAGACGACTTGCTCGGAAAAATTTTTTCGACCTTTTGCATAGGGAAATAGATTAGGGTCATAATATGAACCCATCCTTCTTTATTACCCCATTTTAATAAGCCCTCTAGCTCTATACAATTGACTTCATATAGTGGTTGTATGTTAGATTCTTTAATTAATGTATCGACAAGGAATGTTATGCAGGCTTATTTGATTCAAATTCTATTATCGACTTTTTTATGTTTCATGTCCTTGTGTGTCAATGCAAACTCATTAACACCGCCTAATGAACCCAGCAATGATAGCTTTTATGTTTGTTATAAAGAATGTATAAAAGATCATACTATGATGACTCTTTTTTTAGATTATGAATTACACCATTACGTCGGTTGTATGATTAGTCGAACCCCTTGTTTTTCCTATGTATTGAAACAAAAAAAATGCTATTCGACTGAAAAAACAATGTGTTGCAATGTGAAAAATGGAACAAAACTGCAAGAACGGAAAAAAATAATTGTACGTCAATGTTATCAAGATCATTTAAAGCAGTTTGGCTGGTTTAACACTTACCCCAAAGCTTTGAATGCCTTTTATCGATGTGCGTATAGCTAGGATTTTTCTTTCATGCATCTATATCGAGGATACACACTCATTGAGATGGTGTTAGTGCTAACAATAATGTCAATTATTGGAGCCGTGGTTTTACTTCAAATGCCCTCTTCATCGACGTATTACTTGCAAAATTTCGCTAACTCGTTACGGCAAGATCTCAATTTAACCCGAATTTTATCGATAACCACGAATCAACGTTATCAGATTGTATTTGGATCCAACTCGTATCAAATAACCAATGCTACTGGTCAACCAATTGTTCATCCGCAGAATGGGACACTGCCCATCACTTATCCAAGCGGAATGGGGGTAAGCCCAACCACAACCTTAATTTTTGATTCTTTAGGAGCTCCGTATACGAGTGCTGGTGCGTTAACTGAGTCGCTAACACTCAATCTTATACAAAACGCCACTACCCTCGAAACAATTACCATCACTGCAGGGACTGGGCTTATTCAATGAAGAATCACTCTGGGCAAACGTTAATTGAAGTAGTTGTTTTCATTGTGGTCATTGGCATTATGCTGTCATCAATATTTGTGCCTTTGAATACCATTCTTTATGAAAGTAACAGGCCAGGTCAAGATTTGGTTGCAAGTCTCTTGGCGGATGCTGAAATGAATCTCATTCTTCATCAACGCACAATTTATGGATTTGCAAGTATCAGTGATCCTTGCGCCGCAACATCAATTCCCACAAGCTCTCCTTGTTATCAATTGAAGACGTTTGCACAACAACATGGTTATCATATTGCAAGTAGCTTCTCTTCAGGAAACGGAACTCAAACTGCAACCGTCACGGTTACAGGTACAGGGAATGCCCATGTTGTGACGGAGTTTGTGCAATGAAACGATCCCAAGGCTTCTCGCTAATCGAGCTTATTATGGTTATCGTTTTAATGGGTATTGTCTGTGGTATACCATTACAAATATTGAGTCAAAGTTATAGAAATTATTATACGGCCAAGGCCATAATTGTTATGGCGAACACGACGAATATTGCCGTGAATACTATCATGCGGGAGATACGAAATGCGCAACGTTTGATTAGTATTGAAGCCACCACGATCACGTTGATTAATCAACAAGGGCAAACCGTAGAAATCTATTGGCAGGGTACGCAGTTATTGCAAAGCATCAA
>JAOAUB010000025.1 GCA_030157805.1 Legionellaceae bacterium | reverse complement strand
GGAGATCCTTCGCGCAAAAAGACGCGCTCAGGATGACGTAGCTGGGGAGTTACAGGATCTTATATCAGCTCGAATAATGTACTTGGGTTTTTGTTCAGCCAGCACTTGCTTAATGCGTTGAGTTGCTAATTTAACCCCACTGGGGCCATGCAGGTGATAGCAATTGGGACTCATGACGTGAGGAAATGTGGGTTTTAATTGTTTAAGCAATAAGTTTTGTAAGATTCGATCGGACAAATGCAATTGGTCAATCATTTAATCTTTGAAGTAGTAGCGCTTAAGAAAACGCGGTGTATACGTTCCATTGATAATGGATTGGACACCTTCACTGAGCCAATCATTAATATTGCGAGCCATCAAATGAACATCATGATTGGGGTTAGCCAAGTGCTTTTTCCGATGAATGCTGGCAAAAAGCTTACGTCCTGCAGTCACCATCGTTGCAAAATCCCAACGCTTCATGTCATGAATTTCCCAATGTCTGCGACTTTACTTCACTTTGTATCGTCGACATACTGACGTCTATTCAAAAAATGATACAAGGATAAAGGGAAGTTGAGTATCTGTAAATCCGGGATGGATGGTAAATTTTTAAAAGCTGAAAAAATTATAGTCGAAGTGCTGCCGACACACCCTCTGATTAAATTAATGAATACGCTGAACTGGGAGGAATTAGGTCAGACTATCCTGCCGGACTTAAAAAAATCAACATCCAAACTGAAATGGTGGTTAGGAAGAAAACTCAAAATTCGCATCCACTTAGGCGTATTTTTGCTGCAGCAGCTTTTAAATGAAACTGACCGCGGGATGGAACGGCAACTTCGTGATAATGTTGTTTATGCTGTATTTTGTGGGAAGACTTTTGTACAGAGTTGGAAAGTGCCCGACCATACTAAGATAGAGGAGTTTCGGTCACGGCTTTCACCCGAAACACAATGCACGTTAACCAATGCGATTGTAAAGATTGCGGCACAAAAAGGTTTTGCAAAGCCTGAACACATTGATATTGATTCCACCGTGCAAATACCCGATATGCAATTTCCTGCAACAGTCAATTTGTTGGTCAAAGCAGCGGCTGTTGGGCGGCGTGTGCAAAAAATAGTAATGAAATTTATGCCCGAGACAATAAAACATGTTCCAGAAATCGATATGAAAATCATTAAGGGATTGGCAAAACAGCATTATTTTGAAAAAAGCAAAGCCATCAAACAGAAAGTAGAGGCACGTAAACAAGCCTTGGCTAAACTTTGGGGTGTGGTATCTGAAGCGATACAGCCGGTAATACGCTTTGCCCGCATCATGGATGAGCCATTCATTATCGAGTCGCTTCCGGTGAGAGATAAAAATAGGATCGTGAACTTTATACAAAAAGCACCTGCCTTATTGGGTGAATTGTTTGAACGATGCTATGAAAATACACCACGGCAATCGAAGATTTTTTCTTTTCACCGAAACGAAGTAGACTGTTTCAATAAAAATAAGCATCACAAGGGAATTGAATTTGGGCGTCAATTTCAAATCGGCAGAGTGGGAGGCAATTTTGTTTACTCCATTCCCAACGACTCAATTCGTAGGCCTGATGCAGCCAGTCTTAAAAAAATGGTAGTGCAACATATTGAACTTTTTCAAACACCTATTGAGTCGATTGGTACCGATCAAGGCTACTACTCCAAAGACAATGAAAAATTAGTCTTGGATTTTGGAGTCAAAGCCGTGGCTATACAGAAGCCTAATAGAAAGCTAAACGACGCTCCCGACAATCCCATTTCACAGGAGCAGTTGGAAGCCCTCGAAAATCGCAGGGCGGGTATCGAGCCTATCATTGGTCATCTAAAAAGACATTGGCAGATGGGTCGCTCACGCATGAAATCCGATCAAACCACCGAAGCGTCGGGATATTGCGCATTATTAGGATTTAATCTTAGACAAATGATACGATATTTAACCGGTGAAGCGGTGGTTGTGTCAACAGGATGATATCCACAAGCTGGACTCCGCGAACAAAGTCGCGGAGCGTAGGTGAAGGGAGCGATTTGCTAAAATTTTCATCCACAAAAATAAATTCTATTTCGCGACAGCGACTTTAATCGCTGGTCTGCAAATAACAAGTTGATGAACGTTTTTAAAGATCTAGTCCAAGAGCCGGAGCTTGAATGGGAATTCATTGATGGCAGTGTCATTAGAGCACATCAACTTGAATTTCAATAGTCCAATGCCTCTATGAAGGAAAAGAGATGCAATCATTTTATGTTTATATTATGGCCCGTGGCCGTCATGGTACACTTTCAGTAATGTGGCGTTTTATTGGGTTCTTGCCCTGCATAACATCGGCTATAACGGACACAAGCATCTCAACGGTGGTCAAATAGTTACTTTTTACGCTCGGGCGCAGCACCAGACATCGACGCGTTGCACACCTTGTTGTTTTAAAATTTTGGCCATTTCATGTGCGGTACTACCGGTTGTTAGCAAATCATCAATCAGTAAGACATAATGATAGGAAGAGGGCTTGGCTTTAAACGAGTGACGTAGATTTTTTTGCCTTTCTTGGGCGTTTAAACCAACCTGAGGGGAGGTGTTTCTTATTTTTGTACAGAGTTTAGGATCATATTTAATATTAATTTTTTTAGATATTAACTTGGCAAGTTCAGCAGCTTGATTAAAACCGCGTTGCTTCATTCGTTGGGTATGTAAAGGAATAGGGATGATACAATCAGCACGAGATGCTTCTGTATCGAACGTTGTCATCATCAGTTGCGCCAAAAAAGTGCGTAAATGTAACGCGCCCTTGTATTTGAATTCATGAAGTAGCGTTCGTAAGGGTTCTTCGTAGCGATACCCTGTCATGACGCGGTCAAATGCCGGCTTTTTGCGTAAGCATTCACCGCAAATGAGGAAGTCTTGGTTTGACAATGCTCGGCTGCAATATTGACATGGATTTTCAAGTGGTGAGAATAGGAGCGTACATTTGTCGCAGATTGCCACAGGTTTAGCGTGGCGATGATCGCAGAGAACACAAACTGTCGGAGTAGAGAACCACCGTGCTATACTTGCGACTATTTCATACATTGTTTTTTCATTAATAAATTTTGAGCGACGCATAGAATGAAGCTAAAAAAAGAAGTTCGCAACTCGTTTGATAAGTATGCGTCCAATTATGATCGATATGCCACAATACAGCGTGAAATCGGTTCACGTTTATTTGAGCGTCTTGATTATCTGAAAGTCTCGCCGCGTTATATTCTTGATCTAGGTTGTGGCACGGGGTTTTTTAGCTCCCTTCTTAAAAAGAAATATCGTCAAGCGCAGATTGTCTCATTGGATCTGTCGTTTAACATGCTTCTTGAGGCTAAAAACAAACAACGTTGGCGACATCAGTGGCCATTAATTAACGCCGACATGGTGAAGATGCCCTTTGCTGATGGTGTGTTTGATTTGGTTTTTTCGAATCAAACCATTCATTGGGACTCTTCGTTGACGCATGTTTTACGAGAAATTAATCGAGTAATGAATACCCAGGGATGTTTGATGTTTTCAACCTTAGGCCCTGATACATTTAAAGAACTCGTTCAGGCATGGTCAGGCGTTGATCAGTATGCTCATACAAACCAATTTATGGACATGCATCATCTGGGTGATGCTCTTATGAGAGAGTATTTTTTAGATCCGGTGGTGGATCAAGAGTTATTAACGGGGCATTATGCAACATTGCCTGAATTATTAACCAGCTTAAAAAAACAGGGCGTGAGGAATATCAATCAATCACGTAATTGTGGTTTAACAAGCAAACAGGCTTTGATTGCGTTTAATCAAGCTTATGAGCTTTTACGTACGCCAGAGGGTAAATACCCGTTAACTTATGAAGTAGTTTATGGTCACGCATGGAAAGGGGTACAGCGCCGAGGTGACAGGGGTACGGAGGCGTTTATTTCGGTGAATCAAATTGCTCGTCCTTAAAGGATCGTCTGTGTTATAAAATTCGTTGTTGCTTAATTGTTTTTTATAGGGAGTCAAACATGGAGTTCGTGAGTCGTTATGTTGCAAAAAAACCGGATTCTCTGGGGTTTATTGAATATAGCCCTGAGGATAACCATGTATGGCAATTGCTTTATCATCGCCAACTTGCAATTTTACGTGATCGAGCCTGTGATGAGTTTTTACAGGGATTGGATTTATTAAAGCTTGATCCTGACCGTGTTCCTCAGCTACCTGAATTGAGTCAGCGATTAAAGAAATTAACGGGCTGGGAAGTTTTTCCGGTAAAAGCTTTAATTTCAGCGCGTGAGTTTTTTGAATTGTTGGCATCGCGTCGTTTTCCTGCGGCCACCTTTATTCGACATTTAGATGAGTTGGATTATGTGAAAGAGCCCGATATATTTCATGAATTATTTGGGCATTGCCCGATGTTGACTCATGTAGTTTTTGCTGATTTTATTCACCAATATGCTTGTAATGTTTTGTCGTCTCCTGAGGAAAACTGGCCTTTATTGCAGCGTTTGTTTTGGTTTACCGTGGAGTTTGGTTTGATTAAAACAAGCGAAGGCTTGCGCGCTTACGGTGGGGGTATCTTGTCTTCCATTCGAGAAACGCCGTACAGTGTTGAAAGTGACGAGCCGATGCGCGTGATGTTTGATCCCATTGCCGCGTTTCGTACGCCGTATCGTATTGACCAGTTACAATCAATTTATTTTGTGATTGATGATTATCAAGTGCTTTATGATTTTGTCAAACGTGACGTGAGCGAGCTTATACAACGTGCACGGTTTTTGGGCGAGTATCCGCCGATGTTTTCTGTTGATAGGGATAATCCAAATATACATATCTTGGCTTGCTGAGATCAATCAAGCCAAGATATGATTTTAAATGAGGTTGAAATCGTAGGATTAGCCCAGAGCTTGTTGGAGATCGGCAATTAAATCATCATGGTGTTCAACTCCGACAGACAGGCGGACAAAGCTGTCTGAGATGCCTAGATTTTTGCGTTGAGCGGCAGGAATGGATGCATGCGTCATGATCGCAGGATGCTCAATTAAACTTTCAACACCGCCTAAACTTTCAGCTAAAGTGAAGACCTCGCAACGCGATAGAAATTGTTTGGTGGTCTCTAAATCGCCGTTAATTTCGATGGAGATCATGCCGCCAAAGGCGTGCATTTGTTGTTTAGCTAGAGCGTGTTGAGGGTGGCTTGTTAAGCCGGGGTAAATGACGCTCTTAATTTTGGGGTGTTGTTCAAGCCAGTGCGCTAATATCATCGCATTTTCACAATGACGTTCCATCCTTAATGGCAGTGTTTTTAAACTGCGTAGCACTAGGAAACTGTCAAAAGGACCTGCAATGCCGCCGCAAGAATTATGTAAAAAAGCAATGCGATCAGCAAGCTCTTGGTTATCATTGACCACGACAAGTCCACTGACGACATCAGAATGACCATTGAGGTATTTGGTCGCTGAGTGGATGATTATATCAAAACCAAGCTCGATTGGACGCTGGATCCAGGGCGTGGCAAACGTATTATCAACCACAGCAAGCAGATGATGTTGTTTCGCAATGCGGGCAATGGCTTGCAGATCAGCGAGTTTTAACATGGGATTGGAGGGTGTTTCGACCCAAATCATTTTAGTTTTGGGCGTAATAGCCGCAGTAATGTTGTCAGGATTCGTCATATCCACAAATGAAAACGATAAATTATTGGTTCGTGTTTTAACTTTGTCAAAAAGTCGAAAAGTGCCGCCGTATAAATCATCCATTGCAATCACGTGAGAACCTGTGTCGAGAAGATCAATGAGCGTATTAATCGCTGCCATGCCAGAAGCAAATGCAAATCCGCGCGATCCTGATTCAAGGCTTGCGATACAGTTTTCAAGAGCGATTCGGGTTGGGTTCTGAGTGCGAGAATACTCATAGCCTTGATGCACGCCAGGTGCAGATTGGCGATAGGTTGAGGTAGCATAGATGGGGGTCATGACCGCGCCCGTGCTTGGATCGGCTGATTGGCCGGCGTGAATGGCTCGGGTGTTAAAATGGCTTAGAGGCTTGGTTGTGGAGAGGGTCATTAAAAATCCTTAGAAATTGTTTAAAAAGTGTTTTCAAAAATCATGAATGACCTCTCCCAGAAAGGGAGAGGTGAGGCGATTGATTATAGGGAGGCTGTTGCAGCAGGCTCTGCAATGTGAGTTGGCTCAAGAAACGTATCGATATCATTAATGAAGGCCAAGATGTCTTCGTTTTCTAACTTTTGGCAGGCATTGATGATGCTTAGACATTGTTTTAAAGCCTCTAAATTCGTTTTGAATGTTGCAGGCTTTATTGCATCAAACGTATTGACTTGAAACATATCTAAAATAATTGTAGCAAGAACACTATTTTTGATTGACGTCAGAAATTGAGACACAATATTGGCTTCTTTATAGCTGTTGTCAATTTTCTTGAGTTGCACAAGTAGGACACCTGAGAGTGCATTAACAAGCATGGCAGGATCTTGGTTTTCAAACAGGGCTCGTTTTGATTGAATTAGCTCCGCCATCGTTTTGATGAAATCCACAGCGGATTTTCGTACGAGAGTGTTGGTTTCTGGACGAAACAGATTAAATAATCGTTGATTATCGCGTGTTTTACGAAGATTTTCGTAAGTTTCTGGTAGTTTAAGCATTTCAAGAGCTAAATCATCAAATGCTTGATTTACGGACGACGTTGCTTGGGTGGTAGTCGCTTCCGTGGTCGCTGCTGCTATGGGCTCTGCCTGAGTTGCTTCACTTGCATGAGTTGCTTCACTTGCATGAGGTTCTTCAGTGTCTTGATCTAGTTTGGGAGGATTAATAGTTTCTTGTTGGGCAATCGGTTGCTCAACGCTTAAGAATGGTGGTGACCAGGTTGATTCATGCCTTGCTTGTTGTGATGATCGATGTTGACGGGGGGGCTTCTTTCGAGAGTGATTACTTTTTGAGTCGTGATCTCTTGGCATGAGTTTCTCCTTAATTGAATGATAATTTTACAAAGCAGGGGGTATTTTACAAAATCCTTACAGCATCTTGCTCACTATGCAATCAAAGATTATCACTAAATCAGATGAAATTAAACCATCTCAAAACAAAGCAAAGCCCAATTGTCAAAAATTTGTGTTTCTTTGATCTTGAAATCAGGCGTGTAGTGAGCAATTAACCCGGCAATTTGCTCATTTAAAAGTCCTGATACGACTAAAGTCGCTCCCGGTGCTAATAGGCGCTTAAATTCATTTTTTAATGATTGGAGAGGACCTAAAAGAATATTAGCTATCAGCAGGTGGTTATTGGGTTCTAAACTGTTTGGGAGGCCTATTTTTAATTGTTCTGGGCCAATGTGATTAATTGTGGCATTGCTTTGCGTGGCTTGTAAGGCTTGTTCGTCGAGATCAATTGCTTGGACTTGTGCCGCACCAAGTTTTAATGCTGCGATTGCTAAAATCCCTGAGCCACAACCGTAGTCAATGATCTTACGATGATGAAGCGTGGCTTTTGCAAGCCAGCTTAAGCATAACGAGGTTGTGGGATGCGCCCCGGTGCCAAAGGCTAAGCCTGGATCAAGGATAATATTGACAGCATCAGGATGAGGTGGCGTGATCCAGGAAGGACAAATCCACAGATTTTCACCAAATTGTTGCGGTTGAAATAAGTCCATTGACGCACGTTGCCAATCTTGTTCGATAATTTCTTCAATGGCTCCCGTGAGCCATGGAAACTGGTGCTGTAATGTTTGGAGTTCGGTTTGAGCCAGTGCTTGAGAGTCAAAAAGAGCTTGAATGACATTTTCTCGCCAAACCGGAGTTGTGCCAATTTCAGGCTCCAAAATGGGCTCATCGTTTTTATCGGTTAAGGTGATGGATAAAGCGCCAGCTTCCTCAAGTCGATGGGTGATGTCATCGAGCATATCACGATGACAATGTTCAATGGTTAATTGGTACAACATAAACGTCTCTATTCTTTTAGCATAGTTTCAAGGTAATGAATATTGGTACCACCTTGGATGAACGATTTATCACGCATAATACGTTGATGTAACTCAATGTTGGTTTTGATTCCTTCAATGATGATTTCATCCAGAGCGTTGCGCATGCGAGCTAAAGCCTCTTCGCGGGTGCTGCCGTGGCTGATGAGTTTGCCAATCATCGAATCGTAATGAGGCGGAACAACATAACTACTGTAAATGTGCGAGTCAAAACGAATGCCAGGTCCGCCAGGTTGATGCAGAAGTTTTATGGTTCCTGGCGAGGGCATGAATGTTTTGGGATCTTCGGCGTTAATACGGCATTCAATGGCATGACCTGTAAACGTAATGTCTTTTTGTTTCAGCGTCATGGGAATGTCACTGGCTATTTTAATTTGTTCTTTAATGAGATCAATGCCTGTAATCATTTCAGTGACAGGATGTTCAACTTGAATGCGAGTGTTCATCTCAATAAAATAAAAGGCACCGTCTTGATATAAGAACTCAAAGGTTCCGGCGCCACGATACTTTAATTCACTGCAGGCTTTGATAACGCGTTCACCGATTTTTTTACGCATGGACTCCGTAATTCCTGGCGCATTCGCTTCTTCAACGACTTTTTGATGACGGCGTTGCATGGAACAATCGCGCTCACCCAAATGGATCGCATGGCCATGACCATCGCCTAAGATTTGAAATTCAATATGGCGGGGGTTTTCGAGAAATTTTTCCATATAAACTGTGGCATTATTAAAGGCTGATTTAGCCTCGCTTCGGGTCAACGCAATAGCATTCAGTAGGTTAGATTCGGTGTGAACAACACGCATACCGCGTCCGCCACCGCCACCAGCTGCTTTAATGATCACGGGATAACCAATTTCAAGCGCCATTTTCAAGTTTTTAAGATCATCGTTGGTGAGTGGGCCGTCAGAGCCTGGTACACAAGGAACGCCCGCTTTTTTCATGGTCGCAATGGCTGATACTTTATCACCCATTAAACGTATTGTGTCAGCACGGGGACCAATGAAGCGAAATCCGCTTTGTTCAACAATTTCAGCAAAAGCCGCGTTTTCTGATAAAAAGCCATAACCTGGATGAATCGCTACAGCATCGGTAATTTCTGCAGCAGAAATAATGGCTGGGATATTGAGATAACTTTTTTGCGAATTGGCAGGACCTATACAAACAGTTTCATCGGCAAGGCGCACGTGCAACAAATCTTTATCGACTTCCGAATGCACGGCAACGGTTTGAATTCCTAATTCTTTACAGGCGCGTAAAATACGCAGAGCAATTTCGCCACGGTTGGCGATTAAAATTTTATTAAGCATTGCGTGCCCCCTTATTCTTGAATAACAAAGAGGGGTTGATCATACTCAACAGGTTCGCCATTACTCACAAGAATTTCAACCAGTGTTCCTGCGCGGTCAGCTTCTATTTCGTTAAACATTTTCATGGCTTCAATGATACATAAAGTGTCACCCACCTTGACTTTTTGACCTACGATAACAAATGGTGGTGCATCGGGAGATGGGGAAGTGTATAACGTACCCACCATCGGTGATTTGACGCGGTGTCCTGGGGTTACAGAAGAAGCGTTAGTGTTGTTTTTATGATCATCACCTAAAGCGACTAAGTGTGCGGTGGTGGGAATCGCTTGTTCCTGTTGCTGATGCGGTATAGCTGGGGCGTGAGAAAAATGATGAAACGGGGTCATAACGCCAGCGGGACTGTGTTGTCGAGACAACCGCAGCAATTGTTCACCTTCTTTAATTTCTATTTCGGTAATGCTTGTTTCTTCAAGGAGTTCTATTAGTTTTTTAATTTTACGAATATCCATGGTTTTAATCACTCGTTGATTTGAATTAAGAAATGTTTAAGGGCTCGTGGTCTAAAATAGTTTGTAACGCTAAGGTGTAACTTTTAACTCCGAATCCGCAAATCACGCCTTGGGCGATATCGGATAAATAGGAGTGGTGTCGAAATGTTTCGCGTGCATAAATATTGCTTAGGTGCACTTCAATAAAAGGAATATTACTGGCGATTAAGGCATCACGAATGGCGATACTCGTATGAGTATAGGCTGCAGCATTCACAATAAGGTAGTCAAGGCTGTCATCTGTTGCTTGATGGATGGCATCGATAAATTCGGCTTCGCTATTTGTTTGCAGGCAAGTTAATTCTGCTTGCATCAGTTGGGCTTGTTTTTTTAACATGGCATGAAGTTCATGCAAGGTTGTTTTTCCATAAATCGAAGGTTCACGTGTTCCGAGCCGGTTTAAATTAGGCCCATTTAGTACGAGAATTTTCTTCATTTTATCGTCGAAATCAATGTAATTCATGGAATTTTGACAGAAGTTCATAGCAATGTCTATATTCATCGTTTTTAAAATCGATAATAAAGAGTTAATCATGGTGGTTTTATTTGAGTGTGATACGTTTAAAATTCAATCTATGGAGGTAGGTGATGCCGAATCATAATGATTTTGGAAGACAACAATTAGCGTTGGGAAATTTTGATGAGGCTATTTGTGCTTTTGAAGTAACGCTTCGAAGTAAAGAGGTAAGTTATTTAGAAATCGCTCAAGCTTATCATGGCCGTGGTCATGTTTATTTACAACAGGGGGCTTTTGGCAAAGCTATTTCAGATTTTACAAAACAGCTGGTGTATGTGACGAGCTTGGATGAAAAAAGTAAGGCTTATGCTGATCGTGCTGAAGCGGAGCTGCAATTGGCTACTCTTCGGCGAGAGCATGCTTGTTCATTAGAGTTCATCGATGTTGCTGAGGATTTGTCACAAAGAATAGAGTTTATAAAAAGTAATCGTCTGGTTGCAGCGCTGACTTCAGAGCAAATCGTTCTTTTGACGAAGCGGGGCAGCGCTTACTTTAAAACTAAACGAGAGGCTTATTTTAATGCTGCTCATAACGATTTTGATGAGGCCATTAGTTTGTCCGTGGATCCTCATGAAAAGGCTAAATTGTATGTTCTACGAGGCACGATTTATTATCAGCGCGGGCAGGTCCTTGAGTCTCGCTCCCAGGAGGAATTGTTAGAGAAGGTTAAGGTTTTAAAAAAAGCAATTGATGATTATAGTCAAGCTGTGATTATTTTTGAACATGATGCGATCGCTCCTTGTGCTCTCAATAAGCGTTGCTTGGTGGAGGCTTATCAACAGCGTAGTCAGGTTTATTTGCTTTGTAGTCAACTGGAGAATAGGTTGGGCAATATGACTCAAGCGATTGAGGATATGACACAAATAATACGTCATCTTGAGGACCATGACCCGGCTATCTGTAATTATTACATAAGTCTGGGCAAACTTTATTTCGCCATCAATCAATTAGACGACGCTAAAAATGCTTATGTTCAAGCGTTGGAGCGTAGTGATTCTTTCGAACAAGATTTTGATGCTATGAGCGGTATAAGTGAGATCAGCAAACAGTGTGACTACATTGACGGTATTGTTGAACGGTGGGCTAAAGACGCTCATCCTCAAACTTCCTATTCTAGGAATGTGATGAAGAATAGGGATGGTGCGCGTTTTTTTCAATCTTCTCCCCCCATTCAATCCTTTGAGTTTGATGAAGAGCAGCAGCATTTTTTTCCTTTGTAATCACGGTATCGTTATGGTTTGAGAAGGCGTTCTAAATGACGACCCGCTTTCATGATGCGCTCACGAGTTCCTTTCCAAGCGGAAGTATTGGGCGGGAGCTCGATAAGAATGATTTGAGCGGTGGAACGATCGCCAAGGCGAAGCTGATAGTAAAGCTCATAAGCCACAATCTGGGGATCTTTTGAAAGTGGGTAGCCCAAGTCATCAGCAAAAACTTCATTTTTTTTCATTGAAATGACAAAGACCGTTTTTTGGGCGCAGGCTTGTTTAGCCAGCTCAAGATCCGTGAAATAATAAAGTGGTTTTTCAGGTTGGTAGTGTGTTTCAAGATGACCAGAAACTCGAATAGTTTCATCTCGAGGTAATTCAAGACCGGGTAAGACATGGCGTAACATGGTTTCATCAATCATGCCGTGACGCAATATTTGATAACCTTCTTGATGGGTTGCTCCCACGATGGTTGATTCAATACCTATAGAACAGCGACCCCCGTCAAGAATGAGCAGTTCGCTGTCTTTAAAACTTTCTTGCACATGAAGCGCTGTGGTTGGGCTAATTTTTCCAAAGGGATTGGCTGAAGGTGCAACGAGCGGAAAATCCAGCGCGGACAAGAGTTCTTGAGCTAAGGGGTGACTAGGTGCGCGAATAGCCACGCTAGCTTGACCTCCGGTGACTAAAGGGTTCACTTGTGACGGTCCGCAGGATAAAACCAGCGTTAAGGGCCCAGGCCAAAAATGTTTAATTAAGGGTTCAACGTAATTAGGAATAGCGTTTGACCAGCGTGTTAAATCGGCATTTTGTGCAACGTGCATAATTAAAGGGTGGTTCAATGGTCTTTGTTTTAAAGCATAAATTTGACGAATGGCGGCGTCATTTTCGGCATTACCGGCTAACCCATACACGGTTTCAGTGGGAATGGCGGCAATTTCTCCGCGCTGGAGCGCTTGTATAAGAAGGTTGGTGTCGTTAGTGATTATGCTCATCAATGCAAACCTCAGTTTGTAACTGGTCGCAGTATACCATATTATTATCATCCTCATTCCCAAGTTTTTAGGAAACTGATCATGGCTATTTCTGTGCAAGAATCGCTTTTAATTCGAGCGTTACGGCGTCAACCTGTTGAAAGAACGCCGGTATGGATGATGCGACAGGCGGGGAGGTATTTGCCGGAGTATCGTAAAATTCGTGAAAAAGCGGGGGATTTTTTAACGCTATGCAAAAATCCAGAGTTGGCCTGTGAAGTTGCTTTGCAACCGTTGCGGCGTTATCGCATGGATGCGGCTATTTTATTTTCGGATATTTTGACGATTCCCGACGCGATGGGCTTGGGTCTTTATTTTTCAGAAGGCGAGGGACCACGTTTTCATGATCCTGTTCGTCATGAAGAAGATATTCAGCATTTGCCATCGATAGGCCTTATGGATCAGTTGGCATATGTTTTTGATGCTGTTCGTTTGATTCGACATGCCATGCCACCTGAGTTACCTTTAATTGGTTTTACAGGAAGTCCATGGACTCTAGCTTGTTATATGGTGGAAGGGGGCGGTAGTCGTGAGTTTAAAAAAGTGCTGTCGTTAATTTATAAGGAGCCTGTTCTTGCTCATCAATTATTAAATAAGTTAGCGATGGTGGTGGCAGAATATTTAATGGAGCAGGTTAAAGCGGGCGTCAATGTGTTGATGATCTTTGATACTTGGGGTGGAATCCTCACTTCATCAAACTATTCTAATTTTTCATTAGATTATGCGAAAAAAATTATTGAATTAGTCAAAAAAAAATACCCTAATATTCCCATTATTTTTTTTACCAAAGGTGGGGGGCAGTGGATTTCTGAAATGGCCAATAGCGGTTGTGATGCTCTGAGCCTTGATTGGACCATGGACCTCGGGCAAGCAAGACGTTTGGTGGGCGATAAAGTGGCTTTGCAAGGTAATTTAGATCCGTGTGTGTTACTCACCAATCACGATGTGATTCGAGAGCAGGTTGGCAAAGTTCTGGCCTCTTTTGGTCGTGGGAGTGGCCACGTTTTTAATTTAGGCCATGGTATTACGCCGGATGTGTCGCCTGAACATGTACAGGACATGATTGATGCAGTGCATGAATTGAGCCCGGCCTATCATGAGATGTGATTTAAAGTTTAAGTGATGGCTTATTGATGACTGTTCGCTCCTCATGAATTGTAAATACGCCCTAATATTTGGACCGATGTTTATTTTTCTCGATGTTTTGGGCCGTTTGTATGAAAGACCATTTGTTGTTCTTTGAATCGTGACTCACCATGACAGTTACCTCTTGTTATATACGTCTCGCCAATGAGTTTTCGGTCAATATCTAAAAAACAATCCAGATCGATTTTTAATTGAAATTCTGATCTGGATTGCTTCGTTATCGCTATCAAA
>JAOAUB010000024.1 GCA_030157805.1 Legionellaceae bacterium | reverse complement strand
TAATTAGATACTATGTAGAAAATAAATCCTGATTGAGATCATTTCACAGAACAAAATAGAAATTGACGACGCATCCACATTCGGGCTGACTTCGTAAGTCATCGTCTATTGCCAATGCGACTGGGAACTCGACCAGTCTTGGTCTGCTGCGGAGTGATGCAAGATATCATTAATTTTCTCTGATAGGGCAGGTCCAATTTCTTTTTTATAATCCATAGAGTTATCCCAGCAATAATCTGTTAAGCGCTTTAAAATTTGTTTATGCTGAGCATTTGAACCCGCTTTATCAACAATTAATTTCAAACATCGATAATTTCCCGCAGAAGGATCAGAACGTTTATCTTGCAGCAGCATCTCAACTGTATCTAAATGTCCATAATATGCAGCCTGCTGTAGGCCAAAAGAACCATTAATAGCCGGAGAGATAGCATAATCTAAAGCTTGTATCGAGGGTAATTGTGGGTTTACTCGACTATCATTTAAAAAAAGGGCTACAAAATCTTTATAACCTAATTCGCATGCCTCTTGAAAAGCCTCATTTATTTCTCTTGCCACACATTGCCCGTTCGTTAAGAGATCTTGTGCGAGGGATAAATTACGTGTATTTAAAGCATCAATTAATTTCATAGACCATCGGTATTTTTATCACATTTGAGATCATTATATATACAGTTGGTGCATTTGACAAGCCGTCGTCTGCTATTGACCAGGTGAGCCCCTCATTTATCGACTACAACTCAAGGCCTCGGTTCTCAACTTTCCTTCGTTTGCAGCGACAGTAGCCAAACTACCTTCTATACTCATTCAACCTGAAGGTGCTGGTTTTATCACCTGAAAATTATCATTAATCCGCCCTCGAATTAATTGAGCTATTTTTGGTTATTTTGTTTCAAAAAATTCCGATATAGCCTCTCGAAGGATAATGCTATTATATATAATGCACGCGCCAAGCAGTTTATTGGTTATGCGAGTTTGTCAAAACCAAACAATGAAAAGGCGCTATTATGTGGAGTGCCAATACTGATTTACCGGTGTCGAATCCCCATAGTTTAGTAACAACTTATCAAAACGCGTGTTCTTAAATAACGACGGATCTTACGCCGATAAATCAGACCGCTTATCAACATGATTAAAATATTTCCTTCCTTTAAACCGTATTGATAGTATCATAAGAGACTATCAATACGATTCAAGGATTGAACGATGAGTAATAACAACTCAAAATGTCCTTTCATGACTACCGACGCAGGTAGTCCCATTGCAGATAATCAAAACAGTTTAACTGCAGGACCTCGTGGTCCAATACTCATGTCCGATTATCAACTGATGGAGCGCATGGCTCATTTTAATCGAGAACGCGTTCCTGAGCGCGTCGTGCATGCCAAAGGCGCAGGCGCTTACGGAACATTAAAAATCACCCACGACATTTCGCGCTATACTCGAGCCAAGCTATTTGCGCGTGTGGGCAATCAATGTGACGCTTTCCTGCGTTTTTCAACGGTCGCTGGTGAGTTAGGCTCTGCTGATACGGCACGTGATCCTCGCGGTTTTGCTTGTAAATTCTACACCGATGAAGGCAATTGGGATTTAGTGGGTAATAATACACCCGTGTTTTTTGTACGCGACCCTTTGAAATTTCAAGACTTTATCCACTCTCAAAAACGCCACCCGCAAACCGGCCTACGTGATAACACCATGCAATGGGATTTTTGGAGTCTGTCTCCTGAGTCATTGCACCAAATTACGATCCTTTTTTCAGAGCGAGGAATTCCAGCAAGCTATCGCCATATGAACGGCTACTCATCACACACCTATAGCTTGTGGAATCAACAAGGCGAACGTTTTTGGGTGAAATGGCATCTGAAGACGGTGCAAGGAATAAAATGCTTAACAGATGCCGAAGCAAACCAACTGGCTGGTCAAGATTTGGATTATCATCGCCGTGACTTATTCTCATCCATTGCCCAAGGTGATTTCCCTCAATGGCGAGTGCAAATCCAAGTGATGCCCGAAATCGACGCTGAAACCTACCCTATTCATCCGTTTGATTTAACCAAAGTCTGGCCTCACCAAGACTACCCGCTCCTGGATGTCGGTAGGTTGGAGTTAAATCGCAATCCTGAAAACTATTTTGCCGAGGTCGAACAATCAGCCTTTGAACCAGGAAATATGCCACCCGGCATGGGAGGCTCCCCTGATAAAATGTTGCAAGCCCGCCTGTTGTCCTACCCCGACGCACACCGCTACCGTATTGGAATTAACTACGGCCAACTTCCTATAAATAAACCTCATTGTCCTGTCCATACCTACCATCGCGACGGTCATCTGCGTTTTGATGGTAATGGCGGTGGAACGGTCAATTATCAACCCAATAGTTTTCAGGGCCCTGTTGATGACAAGCAATTTGCTGAACCTCCGTTAAAAATTTCAGGCGATGCAAACCGCTACGATCACCGTATTGATAATGATGATTACACGCAAGCGGGGAATCTCTTTCGTTTAATGAATGTCAATCAACAAGCCGAGCTCCTTGATAATTTAGCGCGCGCACTAGCTTCCGTACCGCCATTGATTCAAACTCGCCAAATTCAACATTTTTATAAAGCGGACAAGGCCTATGGTGAAGGTGTGGCAAAACGATTAGGGATTGTCCTATAAGAAAACAAAACCAACGGAAAGAGGGTACTATGTCAAAAATTACATCTGTCGATGCAAAAACAGCCAAAACATGGTTTGATAACCAGGAAGCCATTATTATTGATGTCCGAGAGCCAGATGAATATGGTGCATGTCATATCATCGGCTCCACGTTAGTGCCGCTGGGTAGTCTCAGCCCAAGTAAACTGCCTGATTTCACTAATAAAAAACTAATTATTCATTGTCAACTTGGCAAACGTGGCAGCATAGCATGTGAAAAGCTACTCGCGAACGATCCTCTTCTTGAGATTTTTAATCTTGAAGGTGGTATTGTGGCCTGGCAAAAAGCAGGATTTAAAGTGGAGGCGTCTGAAACATTTACCTTGCCTCTTGATCGTCAAATGCAAATTGTTGTTGGTGGCGGCGTTTTATTGAGCGTCATGACAGGTTACTTATTTGATCCCGTTTTCTTTTTAATCTCCGCCTGTTTTGGTGCGGGACTTCTGTACACAGGCATCACCGGAAACTGTGAATTGACCAATCTCATCAAAAAAATGCCCTGGAATAAAGAAAAGCAATGACATTGATTCTGACAGCCGCGTTTCAGGATAAGCGGCTGTTATTATTTAAAGGCTTAGCGATTATTCACCCACCAACTCTTTCATTTCTTGATGAGCTCGTTGAATTAACTCCTCTTTATTTTCTAACGTATATAAAGAAGCATCAATCGGTTTGCCAATATGTATTTCCACATTTTGATTAATATTAAAATGCGTCGTTTTGGCGGGAATAATATTAAAAGCACCACGTATTCCAATAAGAATAATAGTCGCCTTGGATTCGATGGCCGTAATAAAGGGGCCTTTTTTAAAGCTGGCCAATTGACCCGTTCTTGAGCGGGTTCCTTCTGGAGCAATCCACATAATAATGCCACTGTCCATCAGTTTTTTTGCAACAGCTAAGTCTTTAATGGCCTGATGACGATTTTTTCGATCAATGAAAGGGAACTCTCCAGCAAGCATCCCTTTTCCCATAAATGGAACTCGAGACAATTCTTTTTTGGCCAGCATTCGAATCGAATGATGAGGAAAGGCTTTATAACTTACAGGAATGTCAAATAAGCTGCTGTGGTTACACATGAGAATCGTTGCATGCCCTGCCTGAGGTTCAACATGATGTGGATTGACCACGACATAATTGACTCGAGCCAATTTTAATAATCGACTGCTCCAAACCTGGATGGTTTTATCAACCCATGGTCGATTGATTTTTCCGAAAAGTTGCCGAATCGAGGCCTCAAAACAATAATATGCCGTAAAATACGACGCGGCGATAGTAATCCATAAAGAACGTAATTTGCTGGTTTTCATAAGGTGATTAATCGTGAATTGATCCGTAATTTCATGATTACCGATCATACTTGAAGTTTTGATACTTGGCCACACCAAGCCTCTTCCAATTGAGGCCCGTCCCATTAAAAAAGCGCGTGGGAACTTTATTTCAGACGAGAAGGCTCCTGCGATTTGTGCGCAATTTGACTATAGACGTCATCAAGAGAAAGATCCTTAATCGTCATCGCACGAGCAATGGCATGCACTAATTCAGCAACAATAATCTCATCCAACGGATCATTAGGATTTGATCGTGTCAATAGAGTGGTTGTGCCGGCATTTTTTATAGCGCACTCAAAAAAATCAGCATGACCATACTCAAGTCCAACTTGACGCACACGCCCTTCCAAATAACCGCTGTTACCCTGTTTTTTGATACCCTGAATATAAATTGCCAACAACGTTTCTTTATCAAGCTGCCCATCACGAACCCGCTCTGTTAAGTCGGCATGGAATTCCTCAAACTCTCTGAGTATTTTTTTATCAGCTTCTTTAATACGACCAAGCATTTCTTCCAAACTGGGATCATTTGATGTTAAACGATTAACGTCTCTTTGCATAAATGCAGATTGATTGGCTACTGATTCAAAATCTTGTGGATTAACCAGCATAGGTTGATAATGACCCGCTTCTAATTGAATTTTTAATTCATTAGCCTGCATGAGCGATGATCCTTGCGCATCTGGCCCGTAATGCAATGGTTTAAATAGTTCTTGATTGGATGCGGTCACACGAACCGTGACAGGAATATTAAATATATTCGCTACCGCCGCAATAGCGCTTTCATCAATCCAAGTACCGATTTGACGCATCATCACAGGCGATGTTTGTTGATCGAATGCTTTCACGGCGTTGTCTTGCCCTTCTGCGTAATGAACAAAAGCGCCTCGGTAATCTTCAGGGTGAGCAACGATTTCGTCCACAGCCAATTGTCTTAACGTATAAGCTAAATCAGGTATAAATCCTTGTTTATGGCGCATTCTCTCTAAACGTTCAACAGGGGTCCATAAGCCCTGACCAATCTCTTCATTATAATGGGGGAAATACGCCAGATGCTGCTGCAACAACAGCGTGCAAAACTCTTCATTAGCGCGCAACAAATCTCTGTTAGGTTTAACATGAACTAATCGATGATTCGCAATAATGTTATCCACCATCGCCGCTGCAAGAGAACGAAAACCACAATCACCTTGCCCGCCCACGTTTTGCAAACGCTTCTTCTTCGGCGCCTGCGTAGTTTGTTGCGTCGCAAGGCTTGGAACAGCTGGAAAAAAATGCTGACTACGGGCCGTTTTTATAATAGGCATGATTTATTGTTCCCCTAAACTCACAACATTTCGATTATTTATTATAATTGATTAATATTAACGAAATATTAACGAAATATTAACCTATAATTATACATTAACATTGTCAATCTCAAGCAAAATGTTAGCTGTTTGATCTTATTGTCTTATTGCAAGTGTCTTTAAATTAACCAAACTAAGGAGGCGTGCCATGAATCATTTGAAAGAAGACGATGTCATGAAGCTCAACGAATTATTGCAATACACGAGTGAATTTATCGCCTACTTTGAGCTCGCCGACACTAAAATGATGGAATGGCGACAAAGCATCGAGCAAAACAGTGAAACACAACATCAACTCATCCAACAACAACTACACAATTTACATCATGAACTAGAATCCATCATTGAGGTCTTAACTCAGGTCGGTATTGAGCGATTACGACAAAAAATAGAGCGTGCAGTCAAACAAGGTGAAACACACTTAAGCGAGCTTCAAAAAACAGGCAGCGCGATTTTGAGCGCCATTCAAGAACAACACCAAATCGTCAATAACGCTCTTGTAAAAAACTTAGAAATTCTTAATCAACATACCGAGCAATCATTAACACATATTGATAAATACCTTGCCAATTATGATGTTCATCATTTGCGCCGTGCCGCTAGTGAAAGCCACCTGCAAGTTGAAAAAGTGTCCAGTGATGCCATTAAAAAAAGTACGAGGCTTTTAAAATTATTTCAATGGCGCGCATTGGCATTTGGCGTCATCACTACCGTTACAACCACTTTGATGGTGAGTCTTTACATCAGCAATGAACTCCCCTGGGAGTCTCACCAGAAAGTACTTCATGAACGTGAGGCAGGAAAAGTTTTAATGAGAGCCTGGTCAGGGTTGACACCACAAGAAAAAAATAAAATACTTAACAATCAGGGTGATGAAACTCGATCTTAGTAAACAACGGCATAAAACTGCACATTTATTCTGAATAGATATATAATTAGCATGACATGATGTAACAATCTGAAAAAAAACCATTTCCTGTGTTATTTTGGCAGTGGTGCCCAAAACATGGCAGGATACGAGGTGAGTATGATTAAATCGCAACTTATTGCAAAGCTTTCAGCTCAAATGACGAGCTTGTCTGAAAAGCAAATCAATGACGCTGTCAATTGTATTTTAGATTTAATGACCGGGTCGTTAAGCAACAACCAACGAATCGAAATTCGTGGTTTTGGTAGTTTTTCCCTGCATTATCGTCCCCCGCGTAGTGCTCATAATCCAAAAACAGGTGAACGAGTTACGACCGTTGCCAAGTACACGCCCCATTTTAAACCCGGCAAAGAGTTGCGCGAACGCGTCAACGATTCTCGTGTAAAAATTAAAATAAAAAAATAAGGCGTGACCATCAGGGGCTAAATTTTCAAGACGGTTGACTTTAAGCCAGCGGCAAAGTGACTCCACGCTGCCCCTGATATTTTCCATCCCGATCACGATAAGACACAGCACAAACTTCATCGGACTCAAGAAATAACATCTGCGCAATGCCTTCATTAGCATAAATTTTTGCAGGCAATGACGTTGTGTTTGAAAATTCGAGTGTGACATGCCCTTCCCATTCAGGCTCTAAAGGCGTTACGTTCACAATAATACCGCAGCGTGCATACGTTGATTTTCCAAGACATATTGTTAACACGTTACGAGGAATACGAAAATATTCAATGGTTCGAGCCAGTGCAAAGGAGTTGGGTGGAATAATGCAAACATCCGACTGAATATCAATAAAACTGTTGGGATCAAAGGCTTTAGGATCAACAATGGCCGAATTAATATTGGTGAAAATTTTAAATTCATCCGCACAACGCACATCATAACCATAACTGGAGACGCCGTAGGAAATAATACGGCCGGCCGCTGTCTCACGCACTTGACGTGATTCAAAAGGAGAGATCATGTCGTGTTCCAGCGCCATTTTTTGTATCCAACGATCTGATTTGATTGTCATATTCGTTCCTTATCCGTTTCGCGCAACCTCGTTGTTGTCGTTTATCGTTTACACCCACGCTTTTTGATAGGCGACACGCACCATTGCGCAGCTTAGAAATAAACACCAATCTGTAAGGTCACGGTATCTGAAGCTTGACCGCTACCCACCGTTGGCGTATTTGTGGTTCCAACAGGAGCAGCACCATTAGCATATTGACTCGTTTTATAATCAATGTCATGTCGATATTCTAAACTTTCTACAGTATCTTTCCATAAAGAAATATTAAAAACACCTGAAATTCGCTGTTGAGGTAAATTTAAGGCTAAGGCCTGTTGTGTCCACTGATAACCTGCACCGAGTGTCGCAGGCTTATTAAACAACCTAAACGTCACGCTCGACTCAAGCTGACCCGCCCGTGGCGTAGCACCAGAACCATCAAAACTTAAATCCTGATTACGAAACGCTTGTGTCGCCTCAAGCCATTCAGCTGTAAAGTTATACCTATCAATGGTCACGTTGCCATGAAAATCAAGTCCAGGGGTTTTTCTAATCATTTCGTTACCATTGCTTGGCGAAGCAAAGCCACCAAACCAACCTAGACTCGCATTATTGCTTTGCATGCCCAACGAATCAGCAATGGTTGAGATATAACCCACACCAAAATCACTGTTGATCCGACGACCTTCAATCATATACCCTAAATTCACACCACCAGCACTGGAATTCGTTAAATTAGTGTCCGACTTAAATCCGTACACTGCCGCATAAGGACCTGAGCCCTCTTGTGTTTTATAACCAAGAATAAAAGGTCGCGTCAATGTTCTGGCTACCAACATTGGCAACGAACCACTCACCATGGAAGAGCTGTATTTACCAAAGGGCGCATAAAGTTGGCCTGCTGTAAAATAAAAAGGGCTTTGATCCAGATTACCAATATTAATAAAGCCAAGACTTAAACTAAACGCGGAGTTGGAGACACGCTGTCCACCTATGGATGGCGGCGCATTATCATAAACAATACCAATAAATCCTTCCACTTTATCATTTAAGGCTGCCGCCACGTCCAACTCGGTTGAGCCTAAATTCAAGTCACCTGATGAATTGCCATAGTAAGCATCATTAAACGAGACTAAAGGTTCTATTTTCCCACTCAAAGCAATGGTCGGCACATTGGGCAGGAGATCACCGATTTTTTGATAAGCACGATAGAGCTTTTGGCGTTGCTGCATCAATCGAATATCCCGATTAATACTGGAAATATTGACCAAATAATCAGAGCCATCAAAGGCTGGGCGCTCACCAAGGTAGGGCACAACCACCACCGGAGTTCCAGAAATGTACGTCACCACGTGGTTATCAGCAATCAATGCCGTCGGAAAAAGCTCCACTGACTCAGGATGCTGATCCAAACTATGAACACTCACTAAACTGCTGTGATAAGGCGCTGATTTTTGTTTTAAATGCCTTATAAACGGGTTTTTATGAATAGTAGGTTTTGTCGAAACAGAAGCCGGCTTCGTGACGACGTGTTCATGTTGCGTGGATGAATGAATTGGTTTTGATTCTTGTTGCTTTTCCACAGCAAGTTGTTTTTGCAATTGGGTCAATTGAGCTTGCAAAGCCATAGTTTGACGTCTTAACTGTTCAACTTCTTGCGCCATATGCACATTTTGAGCGGCAAAGACATGGTTTGCCAAAACTGAAATGATTGCTATTAATACTTTGTGGTTCACGCGCACAGCTCCTGATCGTTTTTTTGACTTTATTTATTAATGCGCGCAAATTATAGCCTGTCACCCTGTCAGGAGCTAGTTAAGAGTTAATTTTTTTCTCGGTACGATACGATTTTTTAGAACGTCGTTGGCATGAAGGATTGACCCTCCAGCGAAGGTCAATCTTTTAAGTAAGCACTTAATGGCTTTGCCAGTAACCACATCAAAACACCTATCCCCAGCGTCACAAGCCCGATTCTCACAAATACCCCGGTATAAATGTTCAAGGATTTAACCCCGGCTCCTAAGGCTTGCGGCATTGCGGTATAAGATGCGACTTTCGCGCCAACAAATCCTGATATTGCCACCGTTAAAAACCACATTCCCATCACAAACCCCATGATGGACGATGGCACGAGTTCTGCAACCATCGCCACCCCTAACGCAGAAACAAGAAGCTCGCCGGTGCTTTGGAAAAAATAACTCATCACAAGCCACCAGGCTGAAACCATGCCAGCCTCATCATGATAAAATCGAGCATAAAAAAGAAAAAGAAAACTAATGCCGCAAAGAATCATGCCACTTGCAAATTTATAAGGAACTGAGAAAGTCTTATTTTTTTGTTGCAACACCGAATAAAACTTGGCTAATAAGGGGCTTAGCACAATAATCCAAACCGGATTTAATGCCTGGAAAATCTGCGGATCGAAATGAACCCCCAACAACATGGGCCGAACATTATTCACCGCAAACAAATTCAGCGACGTGGGCATTTGTTGATAAAGGACAAAAAAACAAATTGCCTCCAACATAAGAACCAGTGCAATCCCCATGCGTATCCGCGAGACCTTTGTTTCTCCACGAAAATAGCCAAAATAAACAAGCAGCGCAATGACTGTGACAAACCACACTAAAGCGTTGGTTACCATGACATGGTGCAATAAATAACGCGCCGCTGTGATTAATACCATCATGCCCACGACAACCACAAACCACGTTTGCGGAGAAACCTTTTTGATATCAGCCTCATTATTGATTTTAGCAACAAGACGACGCTGAAAAAAATAATTAGCGAGCCCTAATGTTAGTCCAATAAAACTCAAAAAATACGCGTACGAATAACCATAGTTGGATGCGACCGTAGGCCCCACCAACAACGCCACTAACGATCCAAGATTAATCGCCATATAATAAAGCGTGAAGGCTGAATACAAACGCGAGTCATTTTTTTCATAACATGTGGAAAGTAAACTAGAAGGATTTGCCTTAAAAATACCCCCACCAACACAAACCAAAGCCAGCGCCCAAAAGACCCCACGGTTATTTGTAAACACTAAAGCCAAATACCCCAGCGCCAAAACAATCATGCCAAGAACAATGGTGCGTTTTGTACCTAAGACTTTATCGCCTAAATAACCACCCAACGCCGTCAGCCCATAAATAAGCGCAGAAAAAGCACCAAACGTATAATAAGCTTCGGTATCGTTGTAACCTAAAAATCGAATGAAATAAAGCGTCAGAATCCCTTGCACCGTATAAAAACCAAATCGCTCCCAAATTTCTAATAAAAAAATCATCTGAAACGCGCGAGGTTGTTCTCGAAACGGGTTAAACATAACAATCCCTTTCTTGTCATTGATTAATGAGGAGAAATACCCTCCCCTTCCCCTTCCCCATCCCTTTTTTCATCCTCTTCAGACTTTAACACCTCAGGAGACGATTGAGAAATCGGCAACGCCACCCCATCGTTAAATTGCACTTCAGACGTCGTCGGTGATGGGTTTGAATTCATCGACACAACCTCATCAAGCTCTGCCGATTCACTCATTGCCCATTTCGTCTCAGCAAATTTTTTTAAGCTCTGAGATGATACGAGCGTATTCATGATCTTTTCCGTGCTCTCTAGAGGATCCAACGAGGGCGTGCTTGCATGTTTTATCAACAAAGCATTGTCATCTGGCGAAGCAAGCTTATCTTTAATCCAAGAGCCGACCTTTTGAATCCAAGGAGCAGCTAAACGTCCTAGAAGATAAGCACCACTCAACAAGGCACTCGCCGCCAACAAGCCCATTCCTGCGGGTGGAAAAATAATCAAGGCCACCGCGCCTGCGATTGCAATACCGCCAAGAAACACAGCGACCCCTTTGTCCATCAACGTTTTAGGATCCTTAATTTCATGTAACTTGGCCAAATATTGGTCTTCCTTATTTAACAACTCTTGCGGCTTCAGTTGCTCAAATTCGAGGCTCATACCTCGCAAGGTAATAAGAACTTTACTGATTTTTATTAATTTTTTTTGATCACTAAATGTAGTGTTAGCACGAATCGTGTCAAGTTCACTCTCTAAACGACGAGTCTCATCTTGCAATGATCTCATCACTTTAATCTTTTCTTGAACCTCCGATAATTGGATGGAAACCTCTTCGCGCTCATAAAATGATTTAGCCAAGCTTAAAACAGAAACTCCCCCACCTAAAACAGAACCTGCAACAATAAGCGCGGGGACCACGGCAGGTGCCGCAACCAAGGCAGCAATACTTAACCCAAGAGCAACGCCTGAATACAGCCATTTCGACGCTTTAGACATCCCTATCGGAGGCATTTTTTGCCCGACAACCCGCGCTGCCATATAAATCAACGGCAATTTCAAAAAATGAAACCCCGATATCGCAAGACCGCCGATAGAAAACCCGGCATCAACCTTCGGCGACGTCGAAAGAAGACTACCCAACGATGAACCGGCACTATCCGCACTATCCAAAAGACTCGTCAACAAAGGAATTCGCTTCAAAGCAGCAATCAATAAAAAATCTTCAGGCAAAGGTTCAGGGCCAGTGACACGGGTTATTGAATTAGCAATGTTATTGAATTCTTTCTCAAGGTCTTCAATTGTGAAGAACTTCAACGATTCGCCTTGCGCACTGTCGAGGACTGCGGCGGTCTTAGAAATAGGTAATGGAGGTTTGCTTAACATCATCCTGCTCCTGTTAATAAAAAACAATTTTGCTCACACTTTAAGCATAGACTATTTTTCAATCAATAAATGATTTCAATCAGAACGAAGACCAACCTATGATTTCAATAACACCCAACGATTTAATACAAATGTTAACGGCAATAAAATAATCACCACCAAGACTGGCGCAAACGTGACCGAAAAACCAAGCCTGACGATAAACTCCAACGAAACTGCCCCCACCAGATATTGCAGGAGGTAAATTAAAGGAAACCTCAAAAAAGACTTCCACGTGACGGGTTGTTTAAATACGCCCCACGTATTCATAAAATAAAGCGCAAGAACGGAGATACAATACGCGGCCAAATAAGCATATTGATAATTAATGACGTGATTTAAAGCAACATAGATTCCTAACATCAGCAACGTACTTAACGTTCCCGTCACCGCAAAACCAACGATTTGTTGTTTCAAAACTGTGGCGTATGAATTCATGTTTATTCCTGATTTCAAGTTAACAAAAAAAATGACGCTCCGCGAATACAAATTATACTTGCCAAACAACACCCAAGTCCTCTATATTTTTTAGAATGCCATGAGATTTAATTACTAAGTCAAAAAACGTACGTTATGAAAAAAATAGCCCTTTATCTTGGCGGTGGCGGTGCGCGAGGCGCCTATCAAGCCGGAGCTCTCAAAGCCATTCATGAACTATTGAACGTCAAAAAAATTCCTTTTGAGACCATCAGCGGCGTCAGTGTGGGTAGTGTCAACGCCTCCGTGCTCGCCCAACATGCCAATGATTTTTCAGCAGGTATTATCAAGCTCGAAGAATTATGGGCCGATATTCACTGCGATAAAATTTTCAGCTCCAGCAATTATGAGCTCAGTAAGTCCGTTTTACGTAATTTAAGCAACACCGTCATCAAGCAACAACAATCCGGTTACTTGCTGAGCACTGACCCTTTACAAAAATTCATCAACGACAACATTAATTTTGAAGCCATTCAAGCGCAAATTGCAGCAGGTCATCTCAAGACCCTTGAAATTATCACTCATTGCTACGAAACCCAACAAACGATTTCATTTTATCAGCACCATCAAAAAAGCTTCGATGACTGGCATTACCCAAGGCATGTCAGTCAACGCGCTGATCTGCGCATGGATCATGTGCTGGCTTCAAGTGCTTTACCCCTATTCTTCCCTAACGTCAAAATAAATGAGCTTCACTACGGTGACGGCAGCATGGGCTTGGTTTTTCCATTGAGAGGCGCAATTCGATTCGAGGTTGATAAAATTCTAATCTTAGGCACCCGCCAACAATTTCTCGCCGAAGATCCTGAGAAACTTCGTAGCAGTGACATTGGTTTTGCGCATGTTTTAGGTAGCATGTTGAATGGCCTCTTTCTTGATAATCTCGACAGGGACATTGAGATGGTCAATCGAATGAACGAAATTGCCAAAATGGTTTCAATGTGGAATAAACGCTACACACCTTGGCGCCCTATTGAAACACTGCATTTGCGACCCAGCATCAATGTCGGCCTCCTTGCCCAAGAACAATACGACAGTATGCCGGCACTATTACGCTTATTACTTAATGTGTTAGGTGCCCAAAGCCACTCCGGGGACCTCTTAAGTTTTCTCTTGTTTGAGCAAGGATACACCTCCCTGCTTTTTAAATTAGGTTATGAAGATACTCTGCGCGACGAAGCCAATATTAAAGCATTTTTCACTTAGGTTTCGTGGAAGGTTCTAATGAAGAGCCGTCGGGATTAGCCTTGCTTGCTTTTGTCTCTAACAACTTAAGCTTCCAAGCAGGCGTTTCTGAGGATTCAGAACGACCTCCGAAGAGCTTGGCATCGAATTTGGCAAGCTTGCCAGCATCCATCGAACCCACCGGAGAGGCTGCCGCAACCGAAGAAGACGCATCGATAGCAGGCGGCTTAGATCCCACAGGCGGCTTAGATCCCACAGGCGGCTTAGGTCCCACAGGCGGCTTAGGTCCCACAGGCGGCTTAGGT
>JAOAUB010000023.1 GCA_030157805.1 Legionellaceae bacterium | reverse complement strand
TCTAATGTTACAGATGATGAAAAACGTTCGTTCGTTGAAAAACTGCTTGAAGAAATACACGGATGTGCTCCTGGCTTTCACGATCGAGTCAACAGCATTCTTTTAGGATTAAATCACCCACGAATCATAGATGAAATTCTTGTAATGCAGCGCATAGCTATTGTTGAAAGGGTTGCGAGAAATAGAACCAATAATGTTCATGTTCATAATTCATTTTTTACAGGTGCCGCCGCATTGGGTTATGGTGTTAATCCATTAAATAAAAAAGATATTTACTCTATTGCTCTTACCCAGAATCAGTTGGATACCCTAACAAATGCTTTTACTACGCACTACCATGCAATGGCTATTTTGAATGACTTACAGGTTCAGATCAAGCATGAGCTAAATCACTATGGTTATGCTGGAGAAAAGAGCGTTGGTTATGAGTTTAGCGTATATGACAAGATAATGAACTTCATGAAAGAAATGCTTGGTGATGACTCATTAAAACATGAAGATATTTTTATAATAAATGAGGGTGATTATAATAAAATATGTGATATTGATTGGATAAAAATAAAAAAAATTCTCTGTAAAAAATTAAAGGATGATGAATACTTATTATTTTCTGAGCAAGAAGCAATTTTATTTAATGCATTATATAGCAATGAGCCTCAAGAATTATCATCTTTATTAAATACCAAAGATTACAAAAATTTAATCTATACACTCAAGTTTATTGAATATCCTGAGCTTATAGAATATATCAAGAATGAAAATAAAAAATCGATTATAAAAATTTTATTTGATATTAATTATAACAACATGGAGATAAAGGAATTTATAAAGCATGTCTCTAATCTTTATATTTTGGCGGGCGATGAAAAAGCGGTAGGACATGATTTTTTTAAAACTAGTTATTGTAGTCAATGGCTAACAGAAACAACCCTTGTTGGGAGCATCTTAAACATGACTACAAAAAGTAACACGGAAATACAAAGTCTCTTGCTTCTAATAAAATATGCAGAACCTAACAAACTAAAAGAAATATTATGCGTACAATCTGGATACAATATAGTCAAAATTATAACTAACGCTGCGCTATACCAACCTACCCTAATACCCGCTATCTTAGAGTTTATTGCCAAGCTTCCTGAAAAAGAACAAATTAGCATATGGACCGCAAAAGATAATTGGGGCTCTAACGCCCTGATGCTTGCGGCAGGATACCAACCTACCGCAATACCTGCTATCTCACAAGGTATTGTCAAACTTCCTGAAAAAGAGCAGATTAGCATATGGACCGCGAAAGATTATCGGGGCTATAACGCCCTGATGCTTGCGGCACGATACCAACCTACCGCAATACATGCTATCTTACAGGGTATTGCCAAACTTCCTGAAGAAGAGCAGATTAGCATATGGACCGCGAAAGATCATTGGGGCTATAACACCCTGATGCTTGCGGCACGATACCAACCTACCGCAATACATGCCATCTTCCAGGGTATTGCCAAACTTCCTGAAAAAGAGCAGATTAGCATATGGACCGCACAAACTAATGATGGCTATAACGCCATGATGCTTGCGATACAATGCCAACCTACCGCAACCGCTCAGATGTTAGAAGAGCTCTCTAAAATGAAGTATCATACGCAAATACGCATCTTAAGAGACGTTGAGCGAAAAGAAACGCTGGTTGAAACATTTAAAACCAATCTCAAAAGATTTTTAAATGATAAAATTGCTGAGCTTGATTCATCCGATCCTATCGAGAAGGCGATTAAAATAGCACTGAAGTCGATGTATTTTAATGCCGCATATAAGCAAGCGGCAGTAGTTGATGCTTTATTGGCGCTTAAGAAAAGCCCTAATTACACAAAATCCTCCCTGGAAGATGCTATAAATGATAAAAGCAGTGCATTGTATCATTCATTAAATCTAAAACGTTATGGCTGCTGGCCTTTTTCTTCTCAAAGCGAAGCTCGAAGTATAAAAAAAATCAGGGATGTAACGAAATTTCAATTCTTCAAAACTACATCTTCCGTTGAAGAGAACGATTCAATACAAAAAAATGAGGCTCCGAAAGATATTATTCCTCATATCTTAATTCCTCTACTTCCATCATGAAATCAGAAGATGGCTGTAAACAATTTTACTTTTGTTGGTTTCCTTTCAAGTTAAAAACTCAAATTTCTTCTCTTTTTTAATCAGTAACCCCCCTATGTCAGGATAGGGGGTACAGTGGCGCTTTCGTGGCGCACCAGAAGAAATGTGTTACTCCACCATTAAAGACGTGTCACTTTCTCATGATTAATGGTGTTGGAGTGACCTTTTTCAGGTAGTTCACTCTTTATCACCTCTGCCAAGAAAGAAAGTGATAGTTCTCCTTCAACCGCGTTATCAGAAGAACACTCTATTTGATGGCGTGCTTCTACATAGTTTAAGTTGGACTCATTCATGCAAGTAATAATTTTTTCAAGCTTTTCTTTATTAGCTTGTGTTATTTTAAGTGACTCCATGACTGTAGCTTGATTAACCATTTTATTTAAAACAGTTTCTCTTAGTGCCGAATCTTTAACGTGAGCAAGAAAAGCGAAATATAATTCATGACTTGGCAAACCATTTGTCTCTTTTAAATCTAAAACACATTGAGTAATACTCGCACCACGCTCTAATAACTTAACAGCCTCATTAAAATGACGTCCAGCCACATAGCCTTTAAGAGCCGAATTAAGCAATGCATAGGCATTAATGTCCTTAATTGTAGTAGGAGCTGGGCTTGTTGAATTATTAAACCTGTAATCAGGATCAATACCGCATTGCCCCAATAAATCCTTGACCAACTCAGTGTGGCCTGAACGAGTAGAGTGATAAATGGCCAAAGAGTAATAACTTGTTCCTTTTATAAGTTTAGTTAATAACTGGCTTTGATTACAGCTCGCATAGCCCTCAACTACTTTAGCAAACAAAGTGATGTCTCGATCAAGCAAAGGGGTTACCTTAGTCTGATTTCCAGACTGAGCTAATCCGATCAGCAAATCATCTTTATATTGGCGGAAATCCTTTACCTCATAAATTTCGTCAAAACGGCCTGTGCGGGCAAAACCTCTAACCATTTTACCAATACATGCAGCGTGCTGAGATTGAGGACATGTTTCTAGAAGATCAATCAGTTGTTCTTTGTTACCAGCCATGGCATAACCATAAACTGCATCCTCGAGCTTTCCTCCGAGAGCAATGAGCTTTTGCACTGCTTTATCATCTCCTTGCTCGGCCAAATAGCTGGTTAGATTCATGCCATTAGCTTCTTGCACAAAGAAAGCAGATTGAATAATACTCATCTTAGTCATTTAAGCACCTCACTGGTAACCCATTGCGTTCAAAACCCATATCGTCAGAACACGCTGAACGCTACAGATATCTCTGGTTGTTCTACTTGTGATTCATCATTTATCATTAAAGGAGGCTCCACGTGCTTATCTTGCTCAAGGTTAAAACCACCTACTACGGGTCTATCCTCTGCTTCATCGTCAGAATGATCATGATTATGATTATGAAGATCTGCGACACCTTTCTCTTGCAGTAGCGCGTATGACCCATGAACTTCATGAGCAACCTCATCAACTTCAGGTTCATGACCACGGGATTTGTCCGGCGCATTGACTGCATCAACGATAGCACCACCTGTAAGTCCAACGACTGTTCCAGCTGCCAGACCAACGGCAGTACCAGTAATTATGCTAGTAACCAGGATGCTTAATCCCCACAGGGCTAAACCGAAGGGCGCTAAAACACCGGTAGCTATTAATGCAGCTCCTGCTCCCGCACCCAACAAACTAAATAAAGTGGCTCCGATAATTTTTCCTTTATTCTTGCTTGCGCGCAATTCGGGGAATAATTGTCCATGTCCCTCAAGCCAAGCTCTGAAATTTGCAAAAGTCCTTCTTGCTTCAGAAAAACTAACAAAAGGAAGTAAGTTGGCGTAGCCTTTTAGTGAGGCTATCACAGGTATTGACCAATGTGAATATTTCACTGCTCGACCCTCATGGCCGCGGTCATAGCGATCATACACGGTCCATTTATCCATACTGTATTTGTTAATGTCAAAACCCGTTAACAATTTTTTAGTCGTTGCGCTCAACTCTAAATGAGGTACTTTCTCAGGCAATTTATCAATTGGCTTTTGACCATCTTTACAAACAACATCAGTGTCTTGCACGTTACGTCTTAGTGTATTCCACGTCTTTTGCACGTTGCTTTCATATTGACTCAGCAAACTTGCTATTTTAGCCATATCGACCTTATCTGCTCCCAATTCTTTTTGAATATGAGGCCATATCTCACTCCATGATTTATCGGATTTATCAAAAAACGCAGTCCAAATTGGCAATAATGTTTTGTCATCCTTTTTGTCGGTTTGCTTGAGCATGTCTTCAAAAAAGTAATTGGTTAAATCTTTTCTAAAGTCACCAACACTATTCTTGATGAGGCGCTCGCATTGTTTGTTTCTATCCATCAATGCTTGTTCACGCTCGATATAAGCTTCTGTATTTCTATAAAAACCATCCGTCAGTGTTGTTTTACCAAGTTGCTTTTTCAAACGTTCTTTATCCAAAACTAGTGAGGTTTCTCCTTGAGCACCAAAGCGTCCACTACGACCAATAATTTGAGCTAGATCACGGGGTCTTGGCAGATAGGTCACCATCACATTAAGACCATGTGTTGTTGCCACGCCCTTAAGGGAAATATCCGTACCTCGTCCAATCATATCCGTCGAAACGGTGATTTGTCGGGGATGACCTGCTATATCTGTTCGATCCTTCTCATCTCGAGGAGATAATTGACTATGGATATGTTGAAGTTTGCTATCATGTTTAAATACTTCACTGAGTTTTTTAAATAAAAATGCACTTTCCTCATCATTTTCGGCAATGATAAGAATAGGTTGAGTTTTTTCTCGTGCTTCTCTAATTTGCTCAACCAATGCATCAATTTGTTGTTTTTGGTTTCCTGTTAGTCGAATAGCACGGTCTTTACGATGAACTCCTCGGTCTCTTGGTACATCGATAAAATGCATTTTGCCAACAGAATCTCCGGTTTCTAAACCATACAATTCACGTGCTTCTTGCCTTTCTATGATTGAGCCAGAGGTTCCAGTGACTGCGTTTAACGTACCCTTTGAGTAATCATCCAGCAAATTCTTACTGGTTGAAGAGCAAACAATTTGTTTCTCGTCTGGAACGTAAAACGCCTGTTCACATTGGCCTAATGCTGTGCGCAGATTTACATCTGTAACCACATCCAGATTATTTCTGGTAAGATTTAAACGAGCATGTAAACACTGATGTACACCGAAAGAGAATTTTGAGCTCTTAGAAACTCGATTTGCAAAAAGTAATTGTGCTTCACTTGAAATTTTAGGGCCTGTAGGAGTGCTGATTAAGACATCAGGCTCGATAACAAAATCCTCTTTAAACTTCAATTGGCTCGCAGTTACAGCGGATACTTGCCATTGTTCGATTTGTCCGTTTGACAAGGCTTTTAATCTCATCAAATCCGTTGCTGAGCATTTTCCACTAGCAAACTGTAGAAATTTTTCACGACTAAGGTCAACATTCTCATAATACAAATCCATTGGAGAAATGGTAGTCTTACCATTCAAAGGAGTTGTTAAATTAACCTTTTCTTGTGCGAAGTATTCCATCAATAAAGGATAAATCCATTCCATTCTGCGAATTTTTTCATCACCTTCTTTTGAGAAATTAAAGCGCATATCGGCGACGTCAAAATATGTCTTGTCAGCTTCATCAAGCAATAGAGCTCGGTTAGTTGCAACAGGATCAAGAACTTTTTCACCCTGCCCCAAACTACGTGCTTTATTTCTAAATAAGCTTAGGTTAGCAGGGTCAGAAAAATTAATACCGCCAAATTTATAGAATGAAAGATCAGTTTGAGCAAATATCATACGTGTCTCTGCGCCAATCAGATCAAAATAAGCTTGGTATTCGACAAAGTCACGGGTAGCTAATTGCGCATCACTCGTTACAAAGTCAACAGTTTTACCTTGTGCATATTGACAAGCAATGGAAATCATCATGATACGCGATTTACCTTCGCCTGTGCCTATTTGGCTTGTCACATGGCCAGGAGTTTTTAGAGAGGTAAGTATCGCCAAATACTGGGTAGTATTAATTTCCATTGAACTACCCACGACAAACTCGTCATCTTGACCTCTCTCATCTTTACCTTTACTACGATGAAATAACTCAGCAGCTGCTGCAACTAACGTATCATAATCATCAGCAAATACCTGATCATAAGTCCTGCTATTCGGATTGTATTTGGCTAAAATTGCGAGTAATTCGTCAGTGATTTTATCCCTCATGTCATCCGTTTTAGCCTTAAATGCATCCAGGTCGATTTTGCTGGAATCAAATCCGTCAAATTGGGCTAGTTGTTCTCTCGCTTTCTCAACATGAAAACCATTCAGAGGTTTTTTTTTGTAGAAAAGTTCGCGATGGCAGGGGCTTTTATTGTAAGCTTTGTATAAATCACCCATTTCGTCTGCGTAATTGTCGCCGTTTAGTGCTGTTTCGTGCCAAGCCATTACTTGTGCAATCGTTGGGAACGGCGCTTTTTTATACATAGCAACAAGAGAATTAGCGAATGCAGAATTGCTGATAACTAAGTTGCATAACTGACCGAAACTCTCTAGCGAATAACCTTTTTCATTATTGATTAATGCCACCGCATTTTTTAAAACAGTTGCTCTATGCTCCTCTGGAACAGTATCAACGGTTTTAAGAAGCTCTAATAACCCTTCTGGTTGTAATTCATCATCAGTATCGCTATTAAATTGCAGGCATAGCGACAAGACTATGTTCTTATCTACTGTTTTTGCAAACGATTTTTCTAAAGTGCTTACAAAATCAGTTAGATATTTTAGTAATTCACCATGTTCATCTGGTGAATAATGTTCCAAATAGCGATCATATAACTCAAGAAATTGCTTTTTGCTACCCAGATTTGCTATAGCAATCGCATTAATCTTTTTGTAAAGCGCAACAAAAACATTGGAATATTGATTTAATTCCGCTCTTTTATCAGATAACTCTTGCGTTAGATCGAGAGTTTGCTTCTTCAATGCAGCAATCCGTTTCAGATCTTGATCCAAACCATCACAAAACAGAGCAAGTTTTTCGTCATTTTCTAAGAGATCACGAGAACCCGCGGCTTTTAGAGCGCCTTCTTCAGCTAAGGCACGGAAAAACTCAGCATTTTTTAACAAAGCCGGGATCAGATCTTTATTGAGCACAATATCAGGATGTTGCTCAGCAAGTTTTTTTACTTTGGCTTTGTATTTTGTTTCAAACAGTAAGCCTTGTGGTCCATCCAGTAAATCTGGTCTTATAAAATACAAGACTAGCAAATGCATGGAGGGATTTGTTGCTATAGCCAATAGGTCTGTTGGATTAACATCTTTTGCTTTGCCAGTTTCTTTAACAGTATCGCGAAACTCCTCAAATGAGGAAGAATCACCAAGGCTAGCTGTTTTAATAAAGCCATCAGTTGATGTTTCAGCTGCAACAAAATTGATTTTATTTCCCTTAGTGATACCATCAAGAATTTTTGCCAAGGCTGCTTCCTGACGATCAAAAAGATCTTTTTCTTCACTGACAACAGTACTGACGGCAGTCAATTGATCAACAGGTGTTTTAAGAAGAACGTTATGAAGTCTTGGTGTTAAATCAATTTGGAAAATTGCAAGATTATCGATTGCCCTAATCGCAGGTGCGATAGTTTGCATGTAAAGCAGAGCTCGCTGAGATAAACCTCCAATGACTCGCTCATCTTCAGCGGCTCTAACAAAAAACGTTTCTACCTGCTCATTTGAGCTATTATTATATAAATTACGCTCTGCAGCGACGAGATTAATCAGCTCATCAGGCGAATTGTTCGCAATGATAGCATCAAGTAACTTGACAAAGTAATTATCTTCTGGGCTTAGTGGTTGTTTATTAGTATACAAACCAAGGGAAGTTGTTAGTTTTGCAATAAAAATATTCTTTTCTATTGCGCCAAGAGGCTTGGTAATAGCAATTATTTTATCAACAAGTTCGCCATAACGAAGATTATCGCCAGCGGATGAAAATCTTAATAAGATCTTGCTCATTTGCGCTTGTTGCTTTTCATTGAAGCTTTCGGCAATTTTACGTGCAACGTCCTCAGGAATACCCTCTTTGCCATAGTTATCTAACAAATCAGCCGGAAAATAAGCTGCTAAAGGTTGTTCACCATTTAATTTGAACCCTTTCAATACCTCAACTACTCGCAGGGACTTACTCTTTAAAGCTTGTAAAATATCCAGGAGGTCATCAGCGTTTAATGCCCTTAATTCTGGATTGTCTCTAACCGATATTTTACTTAATAGCTGTAGTGCTTCGTTTCGTCGCTCTCTATATGCTCTTTCAGAGGGAACAAAATGGGTGTCAAGAACGGTCTCAAGGGTTTCTGATGTTAAGCGAAAGGAGCTAAATATCGACATTAAAAGCTGTGCATCAAAGCTATTGATCGCGGCTAATTTATCATCGACTTTATTCACCATTGCCATGTGATTAAAAAATAAATCCGGATTCTCATAATCAGCAGGGCTATAATCCTTCATTCCGTCATAAATGCATGGACCGTAAGTATCAACTCGACTTCTTAAATCCTCATTAGCCCGTTCTAAATTATGACTATTTTTTGCTATGTTAACTACGCTACTTAAACTAGATGTAATGAGAGAAACCAGTCGATTCAAGACAGGTAAGGGTGGAACATCTCTTAAAGTTGTCAACAACCCTAATAGGGTAGTACGGGCCCTTTCTTTAAAGTTTGCTGGTGTGAATCCTGGTAAAGGTGTTGCAATCAATAACTTTATAAGATTATCAACATCTTTTTTAGCATCTTCGATAGAAGCGCCTGCAACATTTCTTGCCTCAGTCGTCGATGCAGCTATTAAAGGATATAGATGTTTTTTTACTTCTGCTGAAAGACCACTCTTATCCAGAGCTTCATGCACATAATGATAAAACTCTAGTGGCATTTGGCCATTTTTTCCTTGATAAGCCACATAGCGGAAAAAATTCTCATACATTGTATCGGGGTTTAGATGAGCAATCTTTTTCCAAATCCTAGGTGTTTGATATTGAGTTTGGCCGCCAAATAAGTTGCCTTGTGTTTCGTGCTTCGCATTAATTTGCATCTCAGGTGTAATGAAGGCCCATTGCTTGCGACCTAGTATTGAAACCAGCTTGATCGCTCCAGTACTGGATAAATCCAATTTCGAAATTGCACGCCATTGTATATGTCGATTTTGTTGGCTGCAATGATCTAAAAGAGTTAGCATCCTGGATAAGGCTACTGACAAACTCTTGACTCCAGTCACTTCGCAAGCAGGAGGAATCGTTAAAGATTGACCGTCATGCGTTGGAAATTCTTTTAATTTTTCTTTAAATGCTTTAAATGCATTCACTAAATCAACCAGATTTACGTCGCTTTGTGCTTCACAATGCTGTTGCAGCAAGGTACCCCACCAAACTTTTTCTTCTTCACTAAAACCCTTAATAGCATTAATGGCATCTTTATAATCTTCACTAAGTAAAGGTGCATAAGTTTTAGTATTAGCAAATACCTGTGTATTCAGTTGGTGAAATAATGCGACATCTGAATCAACCAACTTAATTAAGGAATCTATTCCTTTTTCGCCTAATTGCGCATAAAGCTGTAGTAATGCGTTTAAATTAACATCGGAAACCTTAGTCGTTAAATCGGTGATTTTATTTCGTAAACCGTCATCATCGATCAAGCAATTCAGTAAATGATCAGCAAAAGCAGGCATCGTTTCAGCGTAATTATTAATAAATAAAAGTGCATCAGCTTTCAGGCTAGCAAATAAATCAGTTAAGACTTGATCGATATTCGTATCATCAGCATTAACAGCCAGGATCTCTTTCAATTGGGCTGCATTTTCCAATAAAAATCGAAATTTTTTGCTATCCAAGTTGTTATCTTGATCAAAACAAAGTGCAAATAGACGATCTAATTCTGTTACATCCAATAAAAGCATCTGTGATAAAAACTGCTTAAATGCTTGATGCGCATCTTTGTTGTAATCAGCTAAATTTAATCTAGTCCAGGCAGTTTTAATAGAATTTGGTTCAACAACAGAATCCAACCATTGATTAAATTGTGAATGTGTTAATGGTTTTTCTCTTGGTAATTCCGTAGTTTGAACCTTTAAAGGATTGTATTCTGCAAGTAGTTTGAGGTTCTCATCAAAGTGAATATAGCTAACTTGTTCCTCTTTCTTTAACAGGAAACCTGCAGGTAAATTTAAATCCAGTCCAAATTGAAATTTATCTTTATGCCGTAACAACTCTTCACAAGCTGTCTTTGAGAGTTTAATACCTGTACTCATTGCCTCTGTAACTGTTAAAGCACCAGTCCAATTAAGCCATAATGCAATAACACTCTCGAAGTTACTATTAACTAAATAGCTTTTTGCGCCACTATTCAATTGGCCACTGCTTAACGCATTCTGGAACTCATGCATGTTGTAGAGTAACGCTTCACCAGGTTCAAGTTCTCCAAATCCTTCAGCTTTTTCTGTACCAGCTTCTACTGCAACTTCAACTTGTTGCTCTTGTTGCAACTCAATGTCAATGGATAAAGTTTGTTTACCACCTAATTTTGGTCTTGTTCTAACTTCCTGAATAACTTCTTGAGAGTCTTTTTCGACCTTTACCACTTTGCCTAAAGCAGCAATATTTTTTCGTCTAATATTATCTGAGACTACTTCATCTATTTTTTTCTGCTCAGGACTATTTTGGAAAGCAGCAGGCAAACTAATATCAATAGCAACAGGTCTGACTGCAATAAAATCTGCCAAATTCCTAACCATTTCATCAGTGAATTGCTGTTTAGTATCGATGAATTTTAATGCGGATAAGTTACTATCTGACATGGTTAAGAGCATTGTTTTCAAATTGAACAAAAAACTTTCCCGAGTCTGGGCATCATTAAGATCTAAGTTGTCAATAATATTTAAGGTAAGTGTTTGAAAAGGTACAGGATGATTTGTTTCATTGTAGGCAATTAACCCTTCTAAAGCAGCACTGTCATAGCAAGAAACAACCATTTCATCAAGAACTTTATTAAGACCAGAGTTCTTGAATTTTTCATTTACTAACAGTAAAAATTGCTGATAATCAACACTTGTTAACGGAGGATTGGGTTCTTCTCCTGGAAAATTCACCTTGCTATTGTAAAGCTGAATTTCTAATATTCGTTGTCCCACTAAAGGATGTTGGCCGTCACTACCAGCTATAGAGGAACCCAATAACTTTAATTGTTTTTGTAATTCTTCTGCTTTTATCTTGCCAAATTGAAAATTATTTGACATTGAAGGGGGTAAAATATTGGCTTGGCATTGAATCAAAGTAATTGCATTTAGCTGTACTTCATATACAGCTTGCTTTACCACTTTTAGATCATCTTCATCAACAAAGGTCCGCGCAGTATCATTATTCGCTACAGCGTCAATAAGTGCTTCGTCTTTATAGAGTTCATGTAATGCTTTATAACTTCCTAACTTACCAGCGTCATGACTTATAACGGCGCCTGAGACTTTGGCTGTACGGGGAAAAGCGCTATAGGTCTCATCAGAGACTGAAGAAACAGCTTCGAATTTTATTGCATTTGCAATTGTCTCTTCAATCGCTGCTCGTTGTGTTTCGCTTAATTTGGACCCACTGTTAACTTTGTATTTCACCTCATTACTAAGTGGAACAACGGTTATACTGACTGAAATCCATTTTGGATAGGCAGGTTCACCTTCGCTACCTACATTAACCATCATTGTTACAGAATAGGGGTCACGAGCATCATGTACCTTCTTAGTACGTGCATCATGTAAAATCAAGCCTATTTCTTGTGCATTAAGATTTGCAATTTGGATATGATCTCGCATTCCTGTATTAGCAATAAATCTTTTAATATCCAAATTAGTTAATGGTTCTTGCGAACTTAACTGAGATTTTAAATATTTTTCTTGAATACCGGTGGTTTCTATATCACGAGAAAGATACAATTCTGCTGCTGTAAGTGTTTGCTGCTTGGCAATAAGTGCGGCGGTTGCTGCAAGGGGATCAAAAGCTAATTCACTAGCCTTATCAGCGATTAGACACTGTTTTAAAAGCGCAACTAATTCTGCATTGGTTTCAGCTTTACTTAGTACATCCCAATCAAAATAGCCGTTGAGTTTATCTTCGATAAACTGAAAAGCTTGTTCAAACGATGCTGTGTGAATATTTATCTCAACAGGAAGGCCTAAGCTATGTTGATAAACTTGATATAAATGATGTAATATATTTTTTTCAATTTTCACGAAATTTCTCCACATCTAAATTTCATAATTTAACTATTGTTCCTTCGTGTTTAATTCGACACGCAATCTTTAAAATTTCAGATAGAAGAGTAAAAAAATGGTATAAAATTTATTTTCCCTTTTTATAGACAATTTTTTATTCTTAGTATTTTTATTGAACATAGTTATTGATATTGCAAATATAGCATGGTTTTCTTAAGTGAACATGAAGGGCACCGTCAAGTTGTGTAATGTTTGCTAGACTGATGATCCATACCATTTTTTTGTGGAGTCCATCATGACGAATCGCTACACAAACAAAGCTTCTGGCAATTATTAGACCTCTTGCATAACCTACCTAAATCTCAAAACTATAAACTCCTGCAATCAAATTAAATCTCAAACCAAATCGTTTTCGTCTATTTCGTTATCGATCAGCAACAATTTTAAACCGTTTAATCATACCGATCACATTTTCATTTAAAACACGTTCACTCGACAATTCACGGTTGTTCTTTGTATTATCTTTGGTCAGCGGATTTTTTTTGTTTTTTTAAGTCGCTCAATTGGGGGGGGCAGTTGCATCAATGAGTATCACTTCATATTCCATATCACTTTTTAGTAGTGCTTTTCGCCTAGGCAATGAAAATTTTCCATCTTTAATAAGCGTATCTTCTACCCAGCGTATCTTCAATGGCTAATTTCTTCGGCTTGCCTTCCTGGGATTTTAATAGCACATCTGCCTCACTCAAGATGTTTGTCATCACATCAAACGTTGTACGTTTAACGCCTGTGAGTCGGCGAAAACCTTCTTGGGATTCGTCTTTGATCTGTTTGAACTTCATAAACATCCTTGTCAAGGGGGGGCAAGTTTAATCAAGTTTTGTGGTTATGCAAGAGCTCTGTTGGTACATCAGAGTTTGCGCGTACTGGTGGATTATTATTGAACAATCTCGGATGTACTCTTGGCTCTTGTGTTGGCTGTGGGGTAGGCGTTCGACCATTACCCGATAATCCGTTGGACATAATACCATAGGATGCTCTTGACGCCGTCCCAAGCACTTCATTCTGAGCGTAGCGAAGGGGCTCAGTATTAACAAAATGCCTTTTTATTTTCTGGCCAATCATATAAAAACTAGCCCCTAACCCAACGCCCGTTAATGCGCTAACAGCCACGGTTACACCAAGCCCCATTAAACCAACTCCTAAGGGAGCAAAAACACCGGTGAGAGAAAGTGCTATTCCTGCACCTATAGTCAGAACAGCCGCGATAACCCCACTAATAACCAAGGTTTTTTTAGTCAATGAGTTAGTGGTATCAAGTGAAGGGCTATCTTCTCTCAACCTTATAGGTTCTTGTCTAATATCCAACTGAGATTGTTGCGCAATCTTGGATTTGATAGAAGGTTGAATCGCTGTCAAAAGTTGTCTTTGTTGCTCTGTATTAAGTTGCTCTGACGAAAGGCTCAATAATTTGTTAATATCCTCATCATCGTATCTTATTCTCCCCAATTGAGGATTCATCGCTGTCAAAAGTAGCGTTCGTTGCTCTGTACTAAGTTGCTCTGATGAAAGGCTCAATAATTCGTAAAACTGCTCAAAATTGCATATTATTGTCCCCAATTGAGGTTTTATCGCTGTCAAAAGTAGCGTTCGTTGCTCTGTACTAAGTTGCTCTGATGAAAGGC
>JAOAUB010000022.1 GCA_030157805.1 Legionellaceae bacterium | reverse complement strand
GTATTAGAACACCGAGGAGATCCTCTAAAAGTCGGAGATAGCGTTAATCGATTAATTAGCTGGGCTAAAGCGCAAACGATTAGCCTGAAACCTAAAGCAGGAGACGCTTTCGGATTTGGCTATGATGATCCTCAAACTACACCACCAAAAGAATTTCGTTTTGATCTTGGCATTACTGTGCCAGAGCAATTGAAACTTAAAGGAAAGATAATTGAAAAACGATTACCAGAAGGTCGATATGCAGTAGCTCTACACAAAGGGTCGCGTAATCACATAAGTGATACTGTCTATGGATTATATCGTGATTGGCTACCAACATCAGGTGAAAAGCTGGGGGATTTGCCCTGCATCTTTTGTTATTACAATTTTGACCATGAGGTTACTGAAACAGAATTGATAACTGAGTGTTGGCTGTTGTTAAAATAACTCTCGATTTGAGGCGAGCAGGATTGTTCGCTTTTCCATAATTTTTCTAGGTTTATACTTTGTCTAAAACCCAACTTATTTTTGATCTCATCCAAATACTGCAGCGTCATCGCTATCCGGTTAGTGGAAAACAATGAGCCAAATAGCCCAACGTAAACCTTAGTACCGTGTATAGCGATATAGGCACTTTGTTAGGACAAGGGGCATCAAATCAAGGTAAGATCAGTCTAGATGATCATAAAAAAATAGCTGTCCCAAAAGTCCACAACAAAATTAAGTTAATCAAGTGGATTAGGTAATGTGTCTGTCACTGAAGAAAATGTTGCGCCTTGCATGGATTCAAAAGAAAACTCATCCACTTGAATGGCGTCCCAACGTGCTCGTTCAACAGCAAGTAATTGATCACATTCTTGTTGGGTTAATTTGCCTTGGGCCACTTTTTCCAAGACCTTATTTTTAAAACTAGTGAATTTATAACGTTTTAAATCCTTCACTTTATCGTAAAGTGTGTCCGCCTGAATAATCATTTGCAAGGTCTCTTCCATCCTATCTATTGGTTGACTTGGATCACCACTAAGATAAATGGATTGCTTCATTATTTCTCGATAAGCATTATTAGATGTCATCATTAAAGCAAGCTGATGATCTAACTTATCGGAGGGATAACGCATCGTTTGCCCCAAGGGAAAAATCAAACAACGAATCAAGCGCCCAATAAAACGCTGTGGGAAATTATCGCAAAAAGCAATCATTGCCTGCTGAGCATGATAAAGACAATATGTAATAGCCCATCGAGCATGTAATAAATGATCTTGGGCAACGCGAGCCTCTTCCTTTTCATGTTGTTGATAAAAACGTAAAACACCTAACATCATATAAAGATACGACATTGCATCAGCAAGACGCGCTGATAAACGCTCTTTTCGTTTTAAATCACCGCCTAAATAAATTAACGATAAATCAGCTAACCATGCAAACGCATACGTCAACCGGGTCATTCGTTTCGCCTCTCTTGTTAAAGCCGAACGAGGAACGCATGAAAAATATCCAGCGGTCCATGCTGAACAAACTGCCTTTGCAAAATTACGTAGAAAATAATGAATATGCTGCCAAATAAGACCATGAAAAGCAGACTTATCTTCACGTTCAATAGCATAAAACTCGTCACGCACAAAAGGATGACAAGCCATCGAACCTTGACCGAAAATTAAAAGATTACGTGTCATCACGTTTGCCCCTTCGACGGTAATTGAAATAGGGACTCCAACATAATTCATTGCTAAATAGTTACGTGGACCAAGAACAACCGCACGACCCGCGTGAATATCCATAGCATGGTTAATCGTGACTCTCGCTAATTCCGTATTAAAATATTTGGTGATTGCTGACGCCACAGAAGGTTTTTTGTGTTCATAAACCGCCGCAACCGTCAGTAAGCGCGTCGCATTAATTAAATAACTTAACCCCGCAATTTCTGCTAATTTTTCTTGAATTCCTTCAAACTCTTTAATCTCCACATTAAACTGACGACGAATACGTGCAAAAGCACTAGTGCTTAAATAAGCCATGGACGAATTAGCCGTACCTAAAGCAGGAAGTGAAATGGAACGGCCTATCGATAAACAATCAACGAGCATCTGCCAGCCGCGACCCGCATTTTTCTGGCCTCCAATAATGCTGTCTATTGATGCAAAAACACCTTTTGCTCGAATCGAACCATTCATAAAAGGCTGTCCTGCGGGTAAATGTCGATTCCCAATTTCAAGATGAGGTGTATCGCGAGGAATCAAAATACACGTAATTCCCTCGCATCCCACCCCTTTTAACAAGCCATCAGGATCTTTTAGGTTCACCGCCAAACCAATTAAGGTTGCAACCGGCGCTAAGGTGATCCAGCGCTTATTCACGGTAATATTAAGGCCCAGCACCATTTTGCCGTCCACTTTTTGATGAACCACCACCGCTTCAGAATCAATTGACGTTGCATCACTACCAGCTCCAGGCTCTGTCAAAGCAAAACAAGGAATATCGATTCCTTTTGCCAATCGAGGAAGGTACTGTTTTTTTTGTGCCGGAGTACCGTAATAATGCAATAACTCTCCAGGGCCTAAAGAATTAGGCACCATCACCGTGACAGCAGCAACACCCGAGCGACTCGCTATCTTCATCACCACTTCAGAATGGCCTCGCGCAGAAAATCCTTTACCGCCATATTCTTTTTTAATAACTAAACCCAAAAATCCTTTATCTCGAATAAACGTCCAGACCGCTTCAGGTAAATCATGATGTTGCTCAATGCTCCACTCATCCAACATATCGCAAAGTTCTTGGGTTTCATTCGCAAGAAAGTCTTGCTCTTCGTGAGTTAAAACCGTCTCCACCGCGGCCAATCGATCCCAATTTAAAGAACCTGTGAAAATCTCTTCTTCAAGCCAGGTATCCCCGGAATTAAGCGCCTCTTGCTCGGTTTTAGACAGCCTTGGAATTGATTTGACGGCATGCCGATAGAAGAAATGACTGATTGCTAAACGCCATGATTGGACACGCACAATCAAAGTAATAACAATTATTATTGATGCAATCAAGATTAAAGGAAAGTATCCCATACCCGCATAAAATCGTGCCGCAAGAAGATAGGTCACACTGCCGATCTCCCACATCATCGGCGGTAAATTTCGATACAACACGATTAACGTGAAGATAAAATAGGCGAGCAACATTGTTAAAATCACACTACAATCCTTTGTCTATGTTTTTCCTGAACAAGAGTATACCTATCCACTTCTGAATTTCAAGCACCAACAACGACCTTGGTCTGACAAGAGGAACATAAGCCATAGATAGTTAATGAATGCGCTGTCATTCTAAAGTGTGCTTTCGCTGCAATCATTTTCTGTCGTTCTTCAATAATTTCATCAAAAAACTCTTCAACTCGACTACATTCCATGCAAACAAGGTGATCATGGTGCTCCCCCTGTGACAACTCAAAAAGACAAGTTCCACCTTCAAAATAATGCCGGCAAACCAAACCCGCGGCCTCAAATTGAGTTAAAACACGATAAACTGTAGCCAACCCTACATCTTCGCCCATATCAATCAACAACTTATAAATGTTTTCAGCACTAAGATGATGTTCCACGGTTTGCTCAAGAATTTGCAAAATCTTAATTCTCGGTATTGTTATTTTTAATCCCGCATCTTTTAACTGTTGATTTTCTTCCACAAATGATCCTGCCTATCCAAAATTTTATTTTTACATTAGAGGGGATTCGTCACGCGCTGATTTTTAGCATCCCCCACCAAAAATCAATTGCTGTGAGTCTATCTTTTCAAAATTGACATGCTATCATGACGAAAATTTTCATAATAAACCAAATCAATTATGCGGCAACAACATACCTTTCTTATTATCGTGTTAAGTATCCTTCTTGTAAATTGCGCTTCCTATGACTTTTCCCGGCGAGTTATACAACAAGGTAATTTATTGCCTCAAAAGCAAATTGCCAAACTTCACACTGGCATGAGTAAAGCCGATGTTGCCATTCTTATGGGCACAAGCCTACTTAGCCCAACCTTTAATAATGAGCGCTGGGACTACGCTTACACTTGGAGAAAAGGAACTGGCCCGCTGACCATAAAAAAAGTCAGTTTATATTTTAGCCATGGCGCATTAACTCGCATTGAACATAATCCTTAGCACTTAGGGAGCAGCTTTTAAGTCTGATTCTTTTTTTTCAAACTGCGTTGACGTCGCTTTTCTTTAGGATCAATCATCAAAGGTCGATAAAGTTCAACCCGATCACCCGAGCTTAATGGAGTGTCTCGAGTGACTAACTTTGAAAAAATACCCACAGGCAAAGAGCCTACCTCAGGATATTGATTGATAATACCACTTGCAACAAGGGCATCAGCAACCGTTGCACCGGCTGCAAGACTTAAATGCTGATGGACCGTTGTTTGATCCAATGTTACAAAAACAAGCTCAACGTTGACCATATAACGCTTCCGCCCGCTCACAAAAAGAATCAACCATTTTATTGGTTACCTGCTCAAATACCGGCCCAATTAATTTTGAAAACAAATGCCCGGCAAACTCAAACTCTAAATCAATGGAAATATGACAAGTCCCTTCAACGTCCTCATCAAAACGCCAAAATCCTTCTAAATGACTAAAGGGGCCATCCACCAACCTCATTTCAATCATTTTATTCAGTTGTAAATGATTACGCGTCGTAAACGACTTGCTCATTCCCGCAGCGGAAATCACCAACGTCGCTTGCACCTCATTGGGTGAACGATGATGAACCAAACTTTGAGTGCAATAAGGAAGAAATTCAGGGTAGTGCTCTACCGCATTCACTAAGTTAAACATTTGTTCACAGCTATAATGAACTAAACGCGATTTTTTAACGATTGTCATTTGTTATTCCTTCCATCTGCAGGGTTAACCAACACGATAAATCTACAATTTCTTCATGACAAATTGTATGCTGCATCGAATATTCATACCAATCTATTTTCTGGTAACCATGGCCTTTCACCCAAGTCAGTGTCTCCTTCGTCCATTGAGGAAGTACGATAGGATCAAATCGCCCACAAGCCATAAAGAGAGGCGTCGTTTTAGGCAATAATTCACTGACGTTCTTGGCCAACGGCAGATACCCTGAAAGCATGACCACACCTGCTAACGGTTTAGATTGATTTAACGCTGTATAAAGTGCCATCGCGCCACCCTGTGAAAAACCGGCAAGAAAAATTTGCTGCGTGGTAAAACCTGCCACAATCTGCTCATCAATGGCTGTCAAAATTTGCTGTTGCGCTTCACCAATGCCTTGCTCATCTTGTCGATCAGTCAGTTTATCTCCAACAATATCATACCATGCACGCATACGCATGCCGTTATTAATCGTAATTGAACGAAAAGGTGCATCCAAAAAAACATGCTTAAAATTGGTCGCAGGAATGCGCATTTGAGCTGCAAGTCCAGCCATATCAGATCCATCAGCTCCCAAACCATGCAACCAAATAATACACGCTTTTTGTGGTGGGATAGGGGTACTTTGAACGTTCAACGACTTTCTCCTCTTGCAAGTCTACTCTATGAAGATGTGGTCATGATAACAAAGAGCGCGCTGTGATGAAATTATTATTACATCCCCTTTTTAAGGTTTAACGTAACACAAAAAGCATCATTAACGAACTTGATGCAGGGATTAGTCCGACCAAAACATCCACTTTTAGAATAGAAAGAGCAACGTGGATACCAATAATATGACACCCAACAAGCAAACCTGCGCTTTAGCTCTTTTAATGCAATCATGTTAGAATTATCAGATTACACCTAAAAGCACATTTTTAATTAACCATGCTTAATCTCTTTAAACTGTTATTGCTTTCCCTGGCGATCTTAACTGCGTCATCATGCGGACAGAAAGGGGCGTTGTACATACCCACACCCCAACAAAACCCAGCAACGACCCTACAATAGCTAATCAATCTAAGGACTCTTCGTTATGTCATTAAGATTTACTAAAATGAATGGGCTTGGCAACGACTTCATCGTGATTGATGCCATCAACCAAGACATTAATTTGAGTCCAACACAGATTGCTTCCTTAGCAAACCGTTATACTGGCATTGGATTTGATCAATGTTTACTCATTGAAAAAAGTCGGCAACCCAAAATTGATTTTTTTTATCGTATTTTCAATGCGAATGGACAAGAAGTTGGGCAGTGTGGCAATGGTGCGCGATGCTTAGCTCGCTTTGTTGAACACTACGGCTTAACTCACAAAAAAGAAATTCAAATCACCACAAAAACAACGCAAATGAGTTTGAAAATCAATGATGATCATACCGTCACCGTCAATATGGGGGTTCCACAGTGGGCCCCAAAAAAAATTCCACTCCTTGCCCACGACGAAGCGGCCACGTATGAGCTTCGCCTTAGTCACGAATCAACCCAATCTGAAACAACACACCATGTTCACGCGCTGAGTGTCGGTAACCCACATGCCGTAATGATCGTTAGCAATGTAAGTTCCCTAGATATCAATAAGTTAGGCCAAGCAATCAGTGAACACTCCCTTTTTCCAGAACAAAGCAATGTAAGCTTCATGCAAATGATTAACTCAGGACATATCAAATTACGTGTTTATGAACGTGGTTGCGGTGAAACTCTCGCCTGTGGCAGCGCTGCCGTCGCGGCAGCAGCTGTTGCTCGGCGTTTTTATCAGCTGGGCCATCAAATTAAGGTAAGCCTGCCCGGCGGCGACCTCATGGTAGATTGGCCTCTTCAACAGGGCCCTATCCTACTGACCGGCCCCGCTACTTTTGTCTATGAGGGAGTACTTCTTCCATGCGTATTATAATTCTCGGAGCAGGGCAAGTTGGCGGGACACTCGCACGTAATCTGGCCCGTGAAGATAATGATGTCACCTTAATTGATCTGGATGATGACAAGCTGCGCGAACTGCAACACCGTCTTGATATTAAAACCGTCCAAGGCTTCGCATCTCATCCTAATGTCTTAATTGAAGCAGGAATTGAACAAGCCGACATGCTCATTGCCGTCACCGACAGTGATGAAATCAACATGATGGCTTGTCAAATTGCCTATAGCTTATTCAAAACTCCCACAAAAATAGCGCGAATTCGTTCACAAAGTTATTATGATTATCCTGAGTTATTTTCAGGAAATCACGTTAACATTGATGTATGTATTAGCCCTGAAAAGCTAGTTACCGAACACATTGAAAACTTAATAGACTACCCCGGAGCGACCCAAGTCCTTGACTTTGCTGAGGGTAAACTATTGCTTGTGACTATTAATCCACAGCCTGGCGGCGTCATGGTTAATAAAACGATTACCGAGCTTTATCAACACTTAAGCCCTATCGATGTGCGCGTCGTAGCACTTTTTCGCGATAAAACGTCTCTTGAACTAACCCCGGATTGTGAAATCAAAAGCGGTGATGATCTCTTATTTATTGCCGCGCCCCAATCCATTCAACAAGTCCTCATTGCCTTAGGGCGCTACACCCACCCAAACCGTCGCATCATTATTGCTGGAGGCGGCCACATTGGCACAAAGCTAGCACAAACCCTTGAAAACAAGTACCGTGTCAAAGTGATTGACCGCAATCTTTTGCGCGCCAGTGAACTTGCTTCACATTTACATAAAGGCACGGTTTTACAAGGCGATATTGGCGATCGTGAACTACTTGTCAATGAAAATATTGAATTCACTGATGTTTTTTGTGCTGTAACAAATGATGATGAAGCCAATATTATGTCGTGTTTGCAAGCCAAGCGTCTCGGTGCACGACATGTGATGGCATTAGTCAACCGCAATGCCTACGTTGAGTTGATTGATGATAGTAGCATTGAACATGCCATCTCTCCTCAACTCATCACAATAGGCAGTATCCTGACGAAATTAAGACGCGGAAATATGATTAAAGTATCCCGACTCAAACATGGTGATGCTGAAGCGATTGAGTTAATCCTTCGGGGCGATAAAGAGACATCCCAAGTCATTGGTCGACGTCTACGCGACATTGAACTACCCTTAGGTTGTTCCATTGCAGCTATTGTTCGGAATGAAAAAGTGATGATAACGACTCCCGAGCTGCGCCTAAAAACAGGTGATCACATCATCCTTTTATTGTTGAAAAGGCGTTATGTACGTCAAATAGAATCCTTGTTTCAAGTCAATTTTACTTTGATATAATGGCTAACTAAAGCACGTTGGGCGAGAGGTGTTTTTTGCAAATTAAAACCATACTGCGGCTACTAGGCTTACTGCTTATGATGTTTAGCACCAGCATGCTAACTCCATTAATCATTAATGGCATTTTCCATGAACAATTTTGGCGCCCTTTCGCTTCTGCGTTTGCGTGTACATTTTTCACAGGCTTTGTTTTATGGTTTTTATGTCGTAAACAACACCGAGAACTGAAAACGCGTGATGGTTTCCTCATTGTTATATTCTTTTGGTTTGGAATTTGCTTTTTCGCCTCACTGCCCTTTATTTTTGCCATTAGCCATCATCAACACAGCATCACCGATGCCGTATTCGAGTCTGTTTCTGGCTTTACAACAACAGGTGCTACGATTATCAATCACATTGATAAACTGCCTCATGCGATATTATTTTATCGTCAACAATTACAGTTTTTAGGGGGGATGGGCATTGTAGTCCTCGCTGTTGCCATTTTACCCATGTTGGGCGTTGGCGGTATGCAACTTTATCGAGCCGAAACACCAGGACCGATGAAAGACAGTAAACTAACACCACGCATAGCCCATACCGCCAAAGCGTTGTGGACAATCTACTTTTTATTGACCGTCGCCTGTATGCTAACGTACTGGTTAGCAGGTATGAATTGGTTTGACGCGCTGGGCGAAAGCTTCGCAACTGTTTCCACCGGTGGATTCTCCATGCACGACGCCAATTTTTCTTATTATCACAGCGATCTTATTGAGCTTGTTGCGTGTTTATTTATGCTGCTCGGTGGAACCAGCTTCGCCTTGCATTTTATTGCATTTCAAAAGAAAAGCTTACGTCATTATTGGCAAGATGAAGAGTTTCGCGCTTATTTTGCCTTTTTGACGTTGTCCATCCTCTTAATTACGTTGAGTTTAGTGCTCTATGGGTATTCGCGACTCAATACCCATACTCTTATTCAAGGTGCATTTAATGTCATCTCAATGGCAACCACCACAGGTTTTGTGTCAGAGCCTTTTCATCACTGGCCAAGTTTCGCACCCATTTTTATTATGCTCTTGGCTATCATTGGCGGCTGTGCTGCATCCACTAGCGGGGGAATTAAAGTCATTCGCGCTTTACTTATCTTTAAACAAAGCCAACGAGAAATACCACGCCTGTTGCATCCCAGCGCTATCTTACCCATCAAATTTGGAAAACACACTTTACCAGAACAAGTATTACAGTCCATGTGGGCCTTTATCTCCGTATTCATTGCCTTGTTTTTATTGCTAGTACTTGTGTTTATGGCGCTAGGTAATGATTTTCTCACCTCGTTTTCTGCAATTATCGCATCCTTAGCGAATGCCGGTACAGGACTCGGCTCCATCAATAGTCATTTTACACATCTTAGCCTTAGCGCAAAATGGGTGCTTATTTTTGCCATGATCGCCGGCCGTTTAGAAATATTCTCCTTACTCATTCTGTTTTCACCCCATTTTTGGCAAAAATAATTCTCACTCCCACCAAAGTGTTTCCTGCTAAGGCAATGATCACCCTAATTTACCCCAAACAAATTGAATTCTTTATCGTAGCGACTTGACGAATGCACAAAGTGGCACTAGAATTGCGCAATCATAGTTCTCGAGGAATAATAAACAATGCCCACCGTTCGTGTAAAAGAAGGTGAAAATCCAGAATATGCGTTACGTCGTTTCAAACGCTCTTGTGAAAAAGCAGGAATCCTAACTGAATTGCGTCGTCGTGAGTTTTATGAAAAACCCACTGCTGAGCGCAAACGCAGACAAGCTGCTGCTATTAAGCGTCATCTTAAGAAAATTTCCCGTGAGACCGTTTTTTCACGTCGGATCGTAAAACGTCGTACTAAAGTGTAGTGTTGCCCAATATGACCATTAAAGACCGCTTAAGTAACGATCTAAAAGACGCCATGCGTGCCAGAGATAAAATGAAACTGGATGCGCTGCGTTTAATTGCTGCGGCGGTTAAACAAATCGAAGTTGATGAACGAATCATCATCGATGACGATCGTATGCTCGTTATTCTTGATAAAATGGTCAAACAACGCAAAGAATCTATCACACAGTTTGCCGCAGCCCAACGCCAAGATTTAGTCGACAAAGAACAGTTTGAGCTGAACGTCATTGCTAATTACTTACCCGAGCCTTTTTCCGAAGAAGATATTAAGGCGCTTATTGCCGAAGCTATTACTGCAGTTGATGCTCAAAAAATGTCTGACATGGGTAAAGTCATGGCCTATATTAAACCCAGAGCGCAGGGACGTTGTGATATGAGTTCTGTCAGCTTACTGATCAAAAATCAATTACAATTATTAAGCTAGGACCTAGCTTGATTCCCCAGCCATTCATTGATGAGTTGCTCAATCGTTGTGATATTGTTGAATTAATTGATAGTCACATCCCGTTGAAAAAACGAGGTAATAGCTACCTAGCCTGCTGTCCTTTTCATAACGAAAAAACCCCTTCATTTAACGTGATGGCCAAAAAACAATTTTATCACTGCTTTGGCTGCGGTGTCAGCGGTAACGCCATCAGCTTTCATATGCAATACCTCAATCAAAATTTTATTGAAGCGGTGGAAGCGCTAGCCGCACGAGTAGGAATGCAAATTCCTTCCGAAAAAAAGAATGAACCAACAGAGCAGGCTTTGAGCCTCTATCAAACCTTAGAAAAGGTGAATCATTTCTATCAAAACAACTTGAAAAATAACGTTACTGCCATTAATTATTTAAAAAATCGTGGCCTCAATGGCTTAATTGCCAAAAAATATCAGCTGGGATATGCCCCATCAGGCTGGCACATTTTAGAAAAAAATTTAACAACCTATCATAACGAATTGATTGCCAGTGGCATGTTAATTCGCAAGGACGATGGCGGCACTTATGACCGATATCGTCACCGCATTATGTTCCCTATACACGATCGCCGAGGACGAATTATTGGTTTTGGTGGCCGTTCGATTGATCCAGACCAACAACCTAAATACCTGAATTCACCTGAAACCGCCATTTTTCAAAAAGGGCATGAACTTTATGGTCTTTACCAAGCGATTCAAACCGAAAAAAAACCTCCCTTCATCGTAGTCGTTGAAGGCTACCTCGATGTCATTTCGCTTGCGCAATATGGTGTACCTAATGTTGTCGCCGCGCTGGGAACCGCCATCAGCAGCTACCATATCCAGCTCCTAAGTAAATACACCCGCAACATCGTTTTTTGCTTTGATGGCGATAGAGCAGGTCAAGAAGCTGCTTGGCGCGCGCTGGAAAACAGCTTGCCTCATTTACATGACGACTTGGACGTTAAATTTGCTCTCCTTCCTGATGGGCATGATCCAGATAGCTTTATCCGTAAAGAAGGTCAGGAATCCTTTTTAAACTATGTCAATCAATCCAACTCATTAAGTGAATTTTTTATCAAAAAAATGAGCCACGGAATTAACTTACAACAGTTAGCAGGAAAGAATCAATTCATGCTCGCCGTTAAACCCCATTTTCTCCGCATTCCCAATGGCCCGTTTCGTCAGTTAATGCTCAATGAATTATCACGTCTTATTCATATTGAGAATCATCGGATTGAAGACATCATGCAGATTAACACAGAACAAAAACCAAACTCTCATCAACAAACCGTCATTGCAACTCGGATTCAGCGCACGCCGTCACGTCTGGTTATTTCAATTTTATTACAAAATCCAGAGCTTTATCAAAATTGTCATGAACTCCTTAATGACGTCGAACTTGACAATGAAGAGCAAGAAATACTACCGCAACTCATTTATAAAATTAGCCAAAATCCCAAGATTACAACAGCCATGTTAATTGAAACCTGGCGGGAACATGCTTGTTTTGAAAGGCTCAATACCCTTGCTTTTTGGGATCATCAAATTCCTGAAGAAAAGCTAGATCATGAATTGATTGATATTCTTAACTTGCTGAAAAAACAAGGTTTAGAAAAAAAAATAAACCTGTACATTGCAAAATCGAGAAAACAAGGCTTAACTGATCCAGAGAGGTTATTTTTACAAAATTTACTAAAAAAACGACATCTTGAGGATATATAATTTCAAAAGTGTATAATAACGAAATTTACTGGCCTATTTAGCGGAGCGGGTTTATAATTTAACCCCCCTCTTGAATTTTAATCACTCACCTGGTAAGTGCCTATGACGACCACGAATGATCAAGAACAACAACGTTCACAAATTACCAAAGTCATTAGCTTAGGTAAAGAACAGAATTACTTAACCTATGCTCAAATCAACGACCTGTTACCTAATATCGTTGATACTGAACACTTTGATGTGATTATCAGCATGCTAGAAAGCATGAACATCAAAGTCTACGAATTTCCCCCAAGTGAGGATGAACTAGCACTCCTGGGCACAACCGAGGAAATCCCAGAAGATCTTGAAGAAGCTGCGGCCGTATTAGCCTCTGTTGACAAAGAAACGGGGAGAACCACAGATCCTGTGCGCATGTATATGCGTGAAATGGGCACGGTTGAGTTACTCACTCGTGAAGGCGAAATACGTATTGCCAAACGCATCGAAGAAGGGATATACCAAGTTCTCAGAGCCTTGGCAAGCTATCCAGAAACAATCCAAATCGTTCTACGAGATTACGATCGTGTTTTAGTTGAAGAAATGCGTTTAAATGAAATCATCAGTGGATTTTCAGATTCAGAGGATGAAGCACCCGCCAGCAATATCGGCTCAATGTTAGACATTGCACAACAAGATGAATTAATCGATGAAGAGCCTATTCTGGCCGTCAACAGTGAGAATGAAGACGAAGATGCTATTGTTGAAGTCGATGAAGGACCCAGCATTGAACAAGCTCAAAGTTATTTTGATGACCTGAAGACGCAGTACGATAAAGCCATGGAACTTTTGCAAGAAAAAGGACGTCAAGATCGTCAGACTATCCAGCAATTGGAGATTATGTCGGAATCATTCCTGAAACTTAAACTCACTGCTCGAGAAGTTGATAAACTAACTAACCATTTTCGTCAATTACGTAACCACGTGCGTGAATATGAGCGTTTGATCATGGGGGTATGCATTGACACTGTGGGCATACCTCGCAAAATTTTTATTGACACATTTCCTGGGCAAGAAACTGATTTAGAATGGATTGATGATCTAATTAAGAAGCACAGCAAAAAATTTGATGTAGCAACATTAGAAGATAATCGTCAGGAAATTTTACAGTTACAAAAAAAACTAATCTCTTTTCAAACCGAATATGGTTTATTAATCAGTGAAATAAAAGATATTAATAAAAAAATGTCTCTAGGTGAGGCTAAAGCACGTCGTGCAAAGAAAGAAATGGTTGAGGCTAACTTACGTTTGGTTATTTCAATCGCAAAAAAATACACGAATCGTGGCCTTCAGTTTCTCGATTTAATTCAAGAAGGCAACATTGGCCTTATGAAAGCAGTCGATAAATTTGAATATCGCCGAGGCTACAAATTTTCAACTTATGCTACTTGGTGGATTCGTCAAGCAATTACTCGTTCCATTGCCGATCAAGCGCGTACGATTCGTATTCCTGTTCATATGATTGAAACCATCAATAAATTAAACCGAATTTCTCGTCAAATTTTACAAGAAACTGGTGTTGAACCTACGCCGGAAGAGTTAGCAGTCAAAATGGAACTGAGCGAAGACAAAATACGCAAGGTTCTTAAAATCGCTAAAGAACCCATTTCCATGGAAACTCCCGTTGGCGATGACGATGATTCTCATTTAGGTGATTTCATTGAAGATAACAATATGGAATCGCCAATTGATCGCTCCATCTCAGAAGGATTACGAGAAGCGACTCTGGAAATACTTGAAACCCTAACACCACGTGAAGCAAAAGTATTGCGTATGCGCTTTGGTATTGAAATGAATACCGACCATACGCTCGAGGAAGTTGGCAAACAATTTGATGTAACACGCGAGCGAATTCGACAAATTGAAGCCAAAGCCCTGCGAAAACTACGTCACCCTTCTCGCTCGGAGAAATTACGAAGCTTTCTTGAGGGTGATGAAAGCTAACCATAAAATAACCAACAGCCTTCTATTCTACAACAGTGGAATAAAAGACTGTTGGATTAATTTAACTTAGTCAAAATCATATACTAGCATTAAAGATAGAAAACAATTACAATGCACCTTCTGCGGGGCCTATAGCTCAGTTGGTTAGAGCAGCGGACTCATAATCCGTTGGTCCTAGGTTCAA
>JAOAUB010000021.1 GCA_030157805.1 Legionellaceae bacterium | reverse complement strand
AGTGTAATATAGACAGTGCTTGCTTTCTATTGATTTCAGTGTATACTATTACAAAAAATAATGCTGCCAAAATAGTCACGTCAAAAAAGCGGACTTGTTTTTACTAGCAATCTTGCTGAGTCAACAGTTGAAAGCTTAATCAACCAGCGATGCAAAGGACAACAACCTATGCGCTGGTCTAGGGAAGGGTTAGATCCATTACTACAATTAAGAGCTGCTATTGGATCAAATTATTGGGATAAAATTTGGAAAACAGCTGTTATGAATGCCATTTTTGCCTAATAAAAGAACTATTTATATTACACTTCCTAAGGTATTTACTATGAAAAAAATTCTCTCTCGTTCCACTCTTGCATCCCTCATGGTTTTCAGTGTTACCAATGTTTACGCCGACGATGCGCTGACTTCCTATGTGGAGTCACTGACAACGTTTTTGCCCACTTTTCAGAAAAATGCGGATAAGATTTGGCCGGGTTTTCAGGTTGATGCGAAGCCTTTGATTATTATGACCGATGCTTCTGCGGATGATAGCGTTTATGTGTTGAATTTTGTGCCCCAAGATTCAGCCTGGCAAAAGCAAGTTTTTAATGATGTGCCCGTTTATTATCTGCAACACGATTCTATTGGGGTACATGACTATAATTTCACGATCAATAATTCTTATTTTATGTTAGAAAATCAGGAATCCAGGGTGTCTTCTTTTTATAACGGCACGAATAATCAAGAAGAAAATAATCAATGGAGCAACATCTTCTTAGCCCAGTTCTACTTTATCGATTATGAATTTTTGAATTCGCCGAATGCGAAAACTAAGTTGGCTCTTATCGAGCAGCAGCAAAATACGGTGCATGATGGTTTTAACAAACCGGAGAATTTAGCCTTATTATTTTTGCAATCCGTTGCGTTAAAGGATTATCTCACAACAAAAAACGAAGAGGCCTTGAAAAATTATGTGGCACTTTTCCAGTCGCGTTATCAGTCACTTGATAAAAATTCACAAGTTTTCGAAGTGATAGCCGGCGAGCCACTCGTTATCTATTATGTTGGTTATAAAGCAAGTTCAAAAAATGAAGCGGACTTTGTGAAGCAAATTATGAGTCAATATATTGAGGGGGGAGAGTCTAGTGATCTTGCAGAAGATTATGACTTGTCGCTTAATTTTATTCATATGGCGGTCGAGTTTGGCTTAGATAAAGTAGAGCCCACTTGGAAAACAGCGGTTGAGTCATCTAACACCCCACCTAGCGTGTTGTTGCAACAACATTATCATTTGAGTGATAAAGAAATAGCCACACGGGTCGAAATGGCAAAAACCCAGTATGGTTATGCCGACATTTTAACAAGGGTCAATCACTTATTAACGCCGTACTTGAACGAAATGCAAAATCTGCAAACGCAGTATCAACAAAACGATGGGGTTGAATTCGTGCTGCATTTGCCCGCGGATCATCATGGGATCCGTGACGGGCAAGAGGGTCATCGTCCAAATGTCCAATATAACATTAACTCGCAAGAGACATTGTATCCCTCTGCAACTAGCCTTTCTGAAAGCAGTTCCGACGGCCATTTCAATTTTTATGGTAACAATATTCCGCTTTATTTTACGGCTACCCACTCGGTTAGAGGAAATGTTGGAGAGAGTCTTGATGAAATCAAATTCAAAATACCCGCTGAGACAAAATTAGTCGTTGATGGGCGTGAAGACACTGTGGGTCATTTTGTTGATAGCAAGAAATCTGTGGAGTTTTATGAATTGGTTATCGGCGGTAGCGACCAAGATGCCTTGTCAATTGATCTCAAGGTAAGTGCGCCAGGTTATACCGTAGTTGCGGTGAATGGCCAATTGCAAATAGTATTGCCAAAAGCAATGCAGGCCCAAGATCACGGTTTTTCTGCAAAAACTAATTCCAGTTCCAGACCCAAAACAGAGCAACTTATCCGAAATTTAAGGTCGTTAATTAAATTCAGATCAGATAAGTCATAATGCCTTGGAATCAATATGGACTATTTTGCTACGTCCCGCGACTTGTTTGCGGGATCCGGAAATCTAAACAGATATTCTAAGCTTATCAAGCGGTTTTCTATATAATTTTGCGACATGATATCTATCTATTACAAAAGCTTGTGGACCAAAGACTTCAATAGCAGCATAGACGAAAGCATCATTCATGTCGTTGCAAACGCTTTTGACGGTTTTTTGTAATCGTCGCGGAATAGACTCAAAAAAGATTTTATATGAGCCTTGCCTCGACCTTCAATCACGGCCAGTACACGTATTTTGCCATCATTGAATCGCGTGCTAATGATAGTCATGTATTCGTCATGCACTTTTTTTAAAGTTATTTCATCAATCCCTAGTGTATCCAATGATTTGAAATTATCCCAATCCACATGCCCTGCAACAAGTCTGTCCAAAGCCGCTGTTATGAATGCCATTCTTGCCTAATAAAAGAACTATTTATATTACACTTCCCAAGCTTTAGGATTACGCCCGCGATCCTTAGCGATGGCTATGCGCCCCAAAAGTATAAGATATCCCAATTCCACATATAGCAATGTTCCCTACGTTGCTGTTTTTAAAAAGATTCATATACGATAAATCCACGGCTATGTTTTTGTTTTTTTTAAAATTATAACTAACACCTCCACCTATTAAAGGTTGGATAACATTAGTGTTGCTATAAAATGGTCCTAAGAAATAATCAGCAAAGATTAAATTATAAACATTTTGATGCGTATAAGCAGCTCCTGCTTTTGCAAAGAGGCTGAGGCCATTATGAAAGGGAATAATGCCTTTCGCTGCAAAATCAAAAGAATACAATCGATAATGATCAGGCCCCCAATAACTGTCACCTAGATTATTATCATTGACCAGATCGTCATAACCGCCTTCTATCGCAAAATAATCAGAAAAACGATACCCTATAAAAGGGCGCGCCAGAGGATCGCCGTAGCTAACCTCGTTAAGAATTGATGAGAGTGCGACCCCAGTAACGGCTATGTCGTGACGTTCAATGGCGACGTCAACACCGAGATACAAGCCATTATTCGCATTAATATTGGCAAAAGTGGTGTTAGCAAAAAACATAAAAAAGACAATGGTGCATCTTCGAAACAGGGACATTACTCTCACTCCTCGTTTTTATTCAACTTAAATAAAAAACAATCCCTGTCGTTGGCTCCTTCATCAATGAATAATTGTAATTTATATGAACTCATCCTATTTTGGAAGGGTTTTCTATGTTTAACAACTTAAGACTAAAGATTGCGTGGCTCAGTTCGCGGGGACGACACATTAGGGTGCGTATTTACAAGATGAAGCAGTAGTAGGTTGAGTTAAAGCTCAACCTGTTTTATTTGTTTAACCCCTAGCAGGGGTTAATAAAGACAAAATATCGCGCTCTATTTGTGCCGTTAAGGTTTTGATTGCTCGTTTAATGGGTGCTGTTAGCGTCAATTGACCATGAACATCACCAATTTCTATGCCGTATAAGACCACGTTCTCGGGAAGTAGTTGCAATGCAGCTCCCATTTTCATAGCCTCCGCTACGCCTAACGCGTGCGTGGATAAGGTGTCGCTAAGGGTCTCAATGTCTTCATTTTGCAAGCGGTGCAGTGTCCCGATTGACGCGCCTGTTTTGACCGCATCGATCAAAAAAATGGTGGGTGCAGCGCGCATGAGTTCAAGTAAATGCATTCCTGGCCTGTCGCAATACTCTAAATGCAATTGCCTTGGGCTAAAATGAACTAATGACGGTTGTTTTTGCAATCGTTTGACTACATCCCATCCCAAGTGATCATCACCAAATGGTGAGCCAATGCCCAAAACGTGTAATTTATTCATGACGATTGACCGTCATGTTTAGAAAGTGCGTTGAACATGAAATGCAAGGGTCGTAATTTCGAATGATCATTTCGCTGTAAGCGCGCAACGCGTCATCCGGTTGATTTAATCCAAATTGCGTTAAGGAGATACGCAGATCTTCTTCAATTCGAGCCTGATTTTGGCTGGTGGGTGGGACAATACGGGCTGACTTAACATGACCTGAATCGCTCATTTCATAACGCTGCCACAATATGCCGCGAGGTGCTTCGGTGCAACCATACCCAACCCCAGCGCGCGCTTGGATGATGGGGTGTGATAATTCGGGATAAGCGTACGACTCTAAAATACGCGTTGCTTCTAAAACGCAATAATAAATTTCGACCGCACGGGCTAGAATACTGTGTGCCATATTTTGACTGGGGAAGTGGATCCCGAGATGATTTAAATGATGGTGGATGGGCGCGGGAAGGCGATCATAATTGATGTTCACGCGGGCAAGCGGACCTACCAAATAGGGTTTTCCCTGAAGCAAACAATGCAAGGCATTGGAATAGGGCACTTGAAATTCGTTGAAGTAACCCTCAAAACAATCAATGGAAATTGCTAATCCTTGACTCGAAACAAGGTCACCCTCATTCATAGGGTATTCGTCCGGGTGGCGCAAAGCAACGCAGGTGAAATCATGGGTGTTGGATGTGAACGGTAAAGTGGCCACCCATTGAATTAAGTCTTCACAATCAGGGATGCGCGCTTTCACCTGCTGAAGAAGCTCCGACGCTTGACTTAGGCTCGGCGCTTTATAAAAACCACCGATGCAAGCCCCGACGGGATGTACCGCACGACCTCCCAAAAAGCGAATGAGTTCATGACCTAATTTTTGTAGGCGCAAACCACGATGCACAATATCCGGGTGTATTTTAGCCATTGCGGGGGCGGAATTAAATCCTAAAAAATCGGGGGCGGCCAAAAAATGAAGGTGTAAACTATGGCTTTCAAGCCATTCACCACAATAAAATAAACGCCGCATGTCACGAACCCATGGGGTCACGGGCACACCAAAACATTGCTCAATGGCGTGTGTTGCACTCATTTGATAAGCCACAGGGCAAATGCCGCAAATGCGAGCGACCATATCGAGCACTTCGCTATGAGAGCGACCTTCCAAAAACTTTTCAAACAGGCGAGGGGGTTCATAAATTTTTAATTGCAATAATTCGATATTTTCATCACGAATGCGTACCTCGAGGGCACCTTCACCTTCGACACGAGCAAGAATGGGCACCTGAATGACCGATGTTTTAGGCTTTGACAATTTTTACTCCTTTAAAGTAAGCACCTGCGTCGTAAAATGCGGTGGCTTGATTATTAATGTGTAAAAATTGGTTTGCTATCCGGTCATCACTTAAACCTTGGTGTTGAAATAAAGCCCCTAATGCGTGAGTGTTTGGATTATCAGCAGGACCATAACAGGCGTAACAAGCCCGACCCACCCCAAGACATAATGCACCACAACCGGTTTGAGTCACAGGCCCCATGCATGGTTCATTCTTCGTCACGACAACACAAACATGTCCTTGGCGTTTGCATTCATGGCAAACGGAGTCTCGTTTCATTTTCGGTGCTGCATCAAATAATAAGGATCGAATAACACTGAACACCTGCTCTGTATTGACGGGACATCCCCATAGCTCCCAATCAACGTGAACATGCTTGGCAATGCCCGTTGAGGTCGCCAAGGTTTCGATGGTTTGCGGTGTTGCATAAACGCTTGCCATCCATGCTTCATGATGGTCTGCGTTACGTAACGCTTGGATTCCACCTGTTGTGGCACATGCACCGATGGTAATGAGGTATTTTGTATTGTCCCGAATCTGTTGAATGCGTCTCACCTCCTCAGGCGTTGAAATGCTGCCTTCAACAAAGGCGATGTCGACGCGGGCTTCGGGCAGAAGCATGCCGGCTTCAGAAAAATGCACAATATCCACTAAATCAGTTAAAGCTAATAAGGCATCTCCGGCATTTAAAAAAGCTAATTGACAACCATCGCACGAGGTAAATTTATACACTGCCAGTTGTGGTTTTGTCATGATTAAAATCCTTTTTCAGAAAACAAGGCTTTTATTCGGGGATAGGCAAAAATAGGACCGTCTTTGCAAATAAATAAGCCGCCATATTGACAGTGGCCGCAGTGTCCCACACCGCATTCCATGTTGCGCTCCATGCTTAAGTAAAGTGCTTCTTCGGACATTCCTTTTTTGACCAAGGCCTTGATGGTGGCATGCATCATCATTTCTGGACCACACATCATGGCAATGGTTTTGTCAGGATTTAAGGTGAGTGACTGAATCATGTCGGTGACGTAACCCACACCCCAAGGCCAATGAGGCCCTACTTGATCGGCGGCAATATGAACGTTTGTGTTAGGTGCTTGTTGCCAGAGAGCATATTGTTTTCGGAAAATAAAGTCCTCGCTATGTTTAACTCCCTGCAGAATAGTCAGTGCACCATATTGTTCACGTCGTGCCAAAATGTAGTTAATGACAGAGACCGTGGGGGCGCAGCCTAATCCGCCGGTGACGACGAGGATGTCTTGGCCTTTTGTTTCCAGCAGAGGCCAGCCATGACCATAAGGACCACGAATACCAATTTCATCACCAACGTGCAGTTGTTGCAGCGCCTTTGTCACGCGACCAACCGCGCGAATAGTATGACATAGATGCAATGTATCATCAGGATCGGAGGCAATTGAGATGGCGACTTCGCCGACGCCATACAGGTAGATCATATTGAATTGCCCTGGAAAAAAGGACGCTTGATGATGTGTTTCTTCAATAAATTGTGTTTTCAGGGTAAATATCGTGCGTGACTCTTGGATGCGTTCGATAACTCGGGCAGGATGTGGCAAATAAAGATCAGCTCTCGGTCTTGCCATGACGTCGTTCATCATTTCGGCAGCCTTAGGTTGGATTCACCCGATATTGCGGCTAACTCTTCCGTGATGTCAATACCAACGGGACACCATGTGGTGCAGCGACCACAGCCTACACAGCCGCTTGTTCCAAATTGATCAAACCAACTGCCCACTTTGTGCGTTAACCATTGTCGATAACGTTGATTGGTGTCTGTTCGAAGAGGTGTTCCGCCGAGTTCACTGTGTCCTGCAGTAAAACAGGAATCCCATTCCTTGGTGTGTTCACTGTGGGTGCCATCAAGGCTGGGTTTGTCGGTTTCGCTGTGGCAAAAGCAGGTTGGGCAAACTGAGGTGCAATTGCCGCATGATAAACAGCGTTCTGCGACCTCGTCCCAGCGCGGATGGTTTAAGTTGGCAAATAATAAATCGCGTAATTCACGTTGATTATCGAAAGGAATACGTTTCGTTTGCATCTGCGCAGCTTCTTCAACGTCAACAACAGCGTGAGCGCATTGATGTACGCTGGCTTTGCGCAAATTTAAGGTGGCGAGAAGTGCTTGACCGCGTTCACTGCCATGTTGGATCACAAAACCGTGATCTAACTCCGTCATTAAAAGATCAAATGCTTGGGTAATAGCAGGCCCTGTTCCTGCTGAAACACAACAACAAGTGCTGGAGGAATACGTGCAATTAACCGCAACAACAAACAGCGATTCTCGCCGATGTTGATAACGAACATCGGTCCTGTCGGGGGCCAGAAAAACCTTATCTTGAATGGCCATGGCGGCTAAATCGCAAGCGCGTGCACCAAGAATAGCGACGGGTTGTTCATGGGCAATATGGGGTTTGAATTCCAATTGCCCCTGACTGTTTCGCGTTACCCGCCACACGGTCTCGCTCGGTTTAAACAAAATAGGTTTAATGGCTTGCGGACCATTAGCCCATGAAAAAGCTTTGTTATTGTTCAGTTGTTCCAGTCGGTAGGCGCCGGGCGATTGGTGGTCACGGATCCCCCAAGGTAATTGTTTCGCATGAGTGAGGCGATCATAAATAATGGCGCCATCGCGCACTTGCGGCCCAACACAAGCAAATCCCGCTTGTTGCAACGCATCCAGTAGTTCTTGTAATTGGGCATGAGGTAAAAATTGATGGGATAGCGTGTTCATTGTTAACAGATCCTTGGTAATTGTTCCCCGACTAACCAGTCCATCATGCGCATTCCGCCAGTGCATGTTTTTAATTGCACAAAACAGCGAGGATCGTGCACCACCTCTCCAATCATAGCAGATTTAGCGCCTAGCGGATGCGCGCGCATGGTCGCCAATAGAATGTTACTGTCTTCGGGGGCGCAAACGACCAATAATTTTCCTTCGTTGGCCACGTACATCGCATCCAGGCCTAATAATTCACAAGCGCTGGCCACGTCAGTGCGAAGAGGAACTTGAGTTTCATCAATTATAAAACCTACCTGGGATTGAAGTGCCCATTCATTGAGGGTGGTGGCGATACCGCCGCGGGTCGGATCACGAAGACAACGTAGGTTCGGAACGGCATTGAGCATGTGACGGACTAAATCATGCAATGCGGCTGTATCGGATTCAATGGTTGTCGTAAATTGTAAATTATTACGTAATGACATAATGGCAATGCCATGATCGCCTATGTCGCCGTTAATCAGGACATGATCTCCTGGACGGGCTTGATTCCCTGAAATTGAAACACCGTAGGGAACCACACCAATTCCCGTGGTTGTGATAAAAACACCATCCCCTTTGCCACGCTCAACCACTTTGGTGTCGCCAGTAATGATGGCGACCTTCGCTTGTTGTGCAGTAAAAGCCATTGAGTTGACAATGCGTTGTAAATCAATCAACGGATAACCTTCTTCTAAAATAAAGCTTGCTGACAAATAGAGCGGAGTCGCACCTGCCATTGCGAGATCATTGATGGTGCCGTTTACGGCTAAGGAACCAATATTACCGCCCGGGAAAAATAAGGGTGAAATCACATGAGCGTCCGTGGTCATGACCATGCGTCCGGTGGTGACAGGAAAACAGGCTTGATCATTTTTTTGGGCTAAATAGTCATTATCAAAGGCCTTAAAAAAAAGTTGCTCAATCAGTTGGGCCGTTGCACGCCCACCACTACCATGACTTAAGTCAATGCATCCATGCTTAATATTCAGTTTAGGCCCGATTAATTTTTTAATGTGATTCGGTTTTTCCAATAGTTCATTCATACATCGTTACTCGCTCTCCCGTAAGCATACACCGCAGCACAAGCGCCTTCAGAGGAAACCATGCACGATCCTAAGGGATTTTCTGGCGTGCATACTTTCGCAAATAGTTTACAATCTGTTGGTTTTTTTCTGCCCCGCAAAATGGCCCCACAATCGCATTGCTGGTGTTCTAGGCTTGGGGTGTCCGGCAGATGAAATCGCTTTTCAGCATCAAAATTGGCAAAAACAGGTTTAATTTGCAAAGCACTGTGAGCAATGTTGCCTAGTCCGCGCCATTCAAAATTGGGGCGCAACTCCAAAACCTCAGCGACCAGCGCTTGTGCGCGTAAATTACCCTCACGAGTCACCGCACGCGTGTATTGAATTTCAACTTGGCTGCGATTGTCATTAATTTGTTCAATCAACATCAAAATGGAATGCAACACATCTAAAGGTTCAAAGCCTGCGATAACAATGGGTTTTTGATATGTTTGACTGACAGCCTCATAAGCTTGGCTGCCAATGATGATGCTGACATGCGCAGGTCCTACAAAACCGTCGATAGGGACTGATTGGTCGTCTTGATCTTGCAATAAACAGTCCATGGCCACAGGCGTCAGGACATGATTACAAAACACACTGAAATTGGTGAGCTGTAAACTTTGAGCTTGTTGAATGACAAAAGCGGTAGGCGGTGTGGTGGTTTCAAAGCCAATGGCAAAAAAGACCACCTCGTTGAGAGGATTTAATGCCGCAATGTTAAGCGCATCATCCACCGAGTACACCATACGCACATCAGCCCCGCGAGCTTTGGCTTGCAAAAGACTTTGTTGATGGGATCCCGGTACACGTAACATATCGCCGTAACTGCATAAAATAACACTCGGCATCGCAGCGAGCGCGATGGCTTTATCGAGGCGTGCCATGGGTAAGACACACACGGGGCAGCCTGGTCCGTGTATCATTTCAACGTTTTTCGGTAGTAAACTGGGTAATCCGTAGCGATGAATGGTATGAGTATGTCCGCCACAAAATTCCATGAGTCGATAATGGCGATTGGAATGTGCTTGATGGGCGATGGCCGTTGTTAAGGTTTGTGCAAGCTTCGCATTGCGAAACTCTTCAATATATTTCATGGGTTTTCGGCCTCGTTCATCATTTGTGCAAATAACGATAAGGTTTTTTGGGCTTCTTGCTCATCCAGTCGAGTGAGCGCATAACCCACATGTAAAATGACATAATCACCTTCGGCAACGTGATCAAGTAGCGAGGTTGAAATTTCTTTTTCGATGCCACCTAAATTCGCCAGTGCTCGTTGTTCACGGAGTAGTTTTGTGATTTGTGCAGGCATTGCTAAGCACATGGATTCATCCTTATTCGACACATGTTATTGATCGTTGACTTGACTTATTCCCGCAACCCAGGCCTGACCGAGTGATAAGCCACCATCATGAGGCGGTAGGCGTTGGGGTAAATACACGTTTAATCCACGTTGTGTTAATTGATGACTTAATCCTTCGCTGAGGATTTGATTTAAAAAACATCCGCCGCTTAGCAAAACAGAATCGGTTGCGATGTGTTGCGCGCTTCCGAGTATCCATTCGGCTAAACCTGTTATTAAGGTGCCATGAAAAAGATTAGCGCCTTCGATGGGATTAGCATGCAATAAATGCGCAAAGGTCGGCAGCAAATTGAATTGATCATGTTCAACATACCATCCCTCGGGCAAGATTTCTATCTGAGTCACCAAACTTTCTAAACGTTGTGCGGCGTGACCTTCATAGTGTGACGTCGTACAAATTCCCAACAACGCGCTTGCGGCATCAAACATACGCCCACAGCTGCTGGTTAAGGGCAAGTTTGGTTGGTTTTTTAAGAGATGGGCTAACAAAGCCGCTTGGGGTTTATCAGGAAATCGCGTCACAATGTGATCATTCATTCCTAAATGATGCAAAATACTTGCTGCCATCCGCCACGGTTCGCGAACCGCGCTTTCTCCTCCAGGTTGAGGTAGTGGTAAAAAATGGCCAAGTCGTTGGATGTTCATGTTGTCGAAACGAACGAGTTCGCTGCCCCAAGCATCGCCATCGGTGCCATAGCCATAACCATCGAGCGCCAGTCCTAGGGCGGGGTGAAGAAGAAGATGTTCTGCTGCCACAGCAGCTAAATGAGCATGATGATGCTGAACCGGAACGACTGGAAGTCCGAAGTCGTGGGCAAGTTGACTGGTATAAAAATCAGGATGTAAATCGCAGGCAATGCGCTCGAGTTTCACATCTAAAAAACGTAACCAGTGGGTTAATGACTCATGAAAAAAATCAAGGGTGGCTCGGTTGTTTAAACTCCCAATGTGTTGTGACACGAAAGCTTCATCACCTCGTGTAATACAAAACGTGTTTTTAAGATGCCCTCCTAAACCGAGTGTTGATGGTATTGAGTAGGGTAGTTTGATAGGTTCGGGGACAAAGCCTCGGGCACGTCGTATAAAGACAGGTGCATGACGAATGATTTTAATTACTGAATCATCAGCGCGTGTGACAATGCGGCGATCGTAAGAAACCACCAAATCGGCAATGGTGGATAATTCATGTTGAGCTGTTTCATCATCGATGATGAGTGGATTGCCAGCAAGGTTAGCACTGGTGGCAATCAGACTGACGGGATGTGATTGATTCAACCATGCTGAGTTTTGAGGTGGAGGGAGTAGTGCGTTAAAAAGCAAGTAATGCAAGGGTGTGGAGGGTAACATGACACCCACGTGAGATAAGCCAGGTGCAATTGAGGAGGGAAGTGTGACGTCCTTTTGTTTTAATAAAACAATGGGGCGTGCTGGGCTTAGGAGTAATTGTTCAGCATGGCTTTCCATGTCAACGATGTCTGCAGCGCTTTTTTGGTTTAGTACCATTAAAGCAAAGGGTTTTTCCTCACGGTTTTTTCGTGTTCTTAAGGTCAAAATGGCTTTTTCATTGCGCGCATCGCAAAGGAATTGGTAGCCTCCCAAACCTTTTAAAGCAATAATTTTGCCTTCAAAGAGCATCTGGGCGATGGTGTTTAGGGAGTGCGAGAGTTGTGGGCCACATTGAGCGCATGCGGTGGGCTGGGCATGATAACGACGATTGCCTGGATCCAAATAGTCAGTCTGGCATTGGTGACACAAGGGAAATTCGCTCATGGAGGTTTGTGCGCGATCATAAGGTAGACGTTGTGTGATGGTGAAACGTGGTCCGCACGCGGTGCAATTTAAAAAAGGGTAATGGTAATAACGACTTTGTGGGTCGAATAATTCGTTTAAACAGGTTGCACAAATACAGGTGTCGGGCGCGATGATGGTACTAGTTTGACCTACTTTGCTAGTCATGATTTGAAAATCATCTTCAGATTGAATTAAAGCGGTTTTTTGAGTGTTAATAGTACTAATTTTGGCCATTGGAGGTAATGATGAGGTGAGTTTCGCTAAAAAATCATGAACGGATTGACCTTGTACTTCAAGCAAAACGCCTGATGACGTGTTTTGCACCCAACCTGTTAAATCAAGTAATCGCGCCGTACGATAAACATGCGGTCGAAATCCAACCCCCTGCACTTGGCCTGTGATTAAAATGTGTAAGCGTTCGATGCTCATCTTAACGATCATTTAAATCGAGTGATCCCTCAACCACGCATACCATGCGTTTAATCCTTCGCCACTGGTGGCAGAAAGGCTTATGACCTGAATGGCTGGGTTGATTCTTCGTGCATAGGCGATGCACTCTTCGATATTAAATTCAACATAAGGAAGTAAGTCAGTTTTGGTTAAAATCAACAGATCCGCGTGGCGAAACATGTCAGGGTATTTTAACGGTTTGTTGTCTCCCTCGGTGACAGAAAGTAACACAATTCGATGAGTTTCACCCAAATCAAAGAGGGCGGGGCAAACAAGATTACCCACATTCTCAATAAATAAGATGGCTTTATCGTGGAGTGATAACTCTTGAACCTTATGGCCTACCACGTGTGCATCTAAATGACATACCTTGCCCGTGTTGATTTGAATCGCTGTGGCGCCGGCGGATTGAAGTTTTTTAGCGTCATAATCGGTTTGTTGATCACCCACGATAACGGTAAAATGACGTTGAGAGTTGAGATCCGACAAGGTTCTCGCCAGCAACGTAGTTTTTCCTGAGCCAGGGCTTGACATCAAGTTGATGGCGGTGATGTTGTGATGTAAAAAATAATGACGATTCGCTGTTGCAAATTGATTGTTTTTGGTCAGCAAATCCTTTTCAACTTGAATGATTTCAGGATGTTCATGATGATGCAGTCCTGTTTGGGCATCGCTATGATCATGTATCATCAGTTCATCGTTATCACCACGGCATCCGCATATTCCACACATTATTCCACCTCAATCCATTTAATACGTAACTCGTCACCTTGAAGGACGCTCAATGAAAAATGCCCGCAGTTTTCGCAAGCATCATAATAGTGTTGAAGTTTAACTGTTTTTTGACAGTGATCACACCTTGCTTGTGCTTCGACGGTCATCATTTCTAAGATCGCTTGCTCAGCTATCGTGCCTTTGCAAATCACGTCAAATCCAAAACGCAACGCGGCCTCATCAACGGTAGCGAGTTGACCAATTTCCAAGACCACTTTTTTGACGCGGCGGCAGTTTCTGTTTGAAACATGTTCGTTGATCATGTCAAGCATTGTGCGGCATAATGACAGTTCATGCATGGTGTATCGCTCGTTGTATTTTGTGAGTAATTAGACCTTATCGTAAAAAGGAGTCAATTGCATTAACCTTAGCCTGCATTCATTGCCTGTTTTAGTGTTTATGGCGTTTGCACTGGGCATTCGTCATGGCTTTGATTTGGATCATCTGGCAACGATCGACTCGATGACAAGAGCGGTTAAAGATAATGCTCGTCTATCTAAATTCGTTGGCTTTTTATTTTCTTTAGGTCATGGCATTGTGGTGATGGTGATGAGTTTAGTGATAAGTAGCGGTAGGATGACGACAGTCGCGCCGTCATGGCTTGCTGCTTTGGGTCGTTGGATATCGATTATTTTTTTATTATCTTTTGGATTGGTGACGTTGTGGAATGTTTTTTTCAACGAAGCTAAAAAGCCTTCAGCATTGTCGCTAGGTGTGCGCGTTTATGTTTTTAGAAAAGTGTTCAGTCATCATGATCATCCGGTTTTTATTATGTTGATTGGCGCTTTGTTTGCCCTCTCTTTTGATACGTTCACACAGGTCGCTTTATTTTCATTATCGGTGTCGTTGATGACAGGGTTGTTTTTTTCGATGACTCTCGCCATGGTCTTTATGATTGGAATGATCGTGGCGGATGGTTTAAATGGTGTATTCGTTTCCTCATTAATTCACTTTACTCATAATAAGTCTAAGATCATCTCGCAGTTGATGGGGCTAGGTATCGGATGCTTTAGCCTAATCTTAGGCTTGTTGGGTTTGGTGAGACGTTGTTGATCAATCAAGTAAGACCGTAACTCCCCAGCTACGTCATCCTGAGCGCGTTTTTTTGCGCGAAGGATCTCCC
>JAOAUB010000020.1 GCA_030157805.1 Legionellaceae bacterium | reverse complement strand
AACTTCAGATGGTAACAAAGGATTTTATTTAGTCAATACGTCTGTTTTAATAAACATCCCTTGTTTAATATTTCTTAGATTGTGGTATAGTGGGCAACTTAATGACACAAACAACATACTTCAAATTTTGATAATTCCATTCACGATGATCATGCATGATAATGAAACGAATTAAAAACAGAATAAGCAGCACCCTAGGCCAAAATCAACGTTTGAAACGAATGATTATCGGTCTTCTGCTCGTATTTGGTGGCATTATTGCATTTAATTTATTTAAACAATTCATGATTTGGCGATTTTTTGCTAATTACGAACCAGCCCCTGTAACCATTTCTTCAGTCACTGCGCAACTGCGTCCCTGGCGTCCCGAAATTGACGCTGTAGGTAATTTTACCGCTTCACATGGTGTTGAAATTAATGCCCAAGCATCAGGCAATGTGGTAAAAATTCACTTTGAATCAGGGCAGTACATTGAAGCAGGACAACCCTTAATCGACATTGATGATGATGTTGAACAAGCGATGTTGAAATTTTATCAAGCGCAACTCAATTTACAAGAATTAAATTACCAACGCATGCTTAATTTATATCAACGCAAAGCAGCAGCCATTTCAACAGTCGATGAAGCTAAAGCTAATTTGGATCAAGCTAAATCTAACGTTCAAAAAACAGAAGCTCAAATTCATTACAAACACATCACGGCTCCTTTTTCCGGACGTTTAGGTATTCGTCAAGCCAATCTTGGTCAATATATCACACCAGGACAAACGTCCATTGTAAGCTTACAAGCCCAAGATCCGCTTTATCTTGAGTTTTATCTCCCCGAACAACTTAATAAGCGTATCTTTGTAGGACAACATTTAAAATTTCAAGTGGATGAATTTCCAGAAGTCTACTTTGAGGCTCAAATTAACGCTATCAATTCAAAAATTGATCCTAAAACTCATAATATTCAGGTGCAAGCCACCGTAGCGAACTGTCCCACTGAAGCTCTAAAAAATCCTAAAAAATCAAACGACATCACCCTGAATAACGATCCCGAAACTCATCGCAACATCATTCATTGCAATACGGCGTTAAATCAAAAAAATCACCTATCACAATTTGCCTTTATCCCCGGGATGTTTGCCTCAATTAGCGTTGAAGAACCCGCCAAAACTAAAGTTATTGTTCTTCCATCCACATCCATTTCATACAGTCTTTATGGAAACTCTGTGTTCGTCATTGAAAAAGATAAGAAAAACAACGATATTTTGCGAGCCAAACGCGTTTTTGTGAACACCAGTGAACAACAAGGCAATAACACCATTGTTACCCAAGGAATCAAAGAAGGGCAAATTATAGCAAGTTCTGGCGAGCTCAAATTGCAAAACGGCACCCGAGTCGTTATTGACAACAGTATTCCGTTAAGCGCCATCAATTCGCCTGATACCTTGGAACAATAATATGCAGTTTACTGACTTATTTATCAAACGCCCTGTTCTTTCGATGGTTGTTAGTTTATTAATTTTACTGTTTGGTCTTAACTCAATTCTGACCATGCAAATTCGTCAATATCCTCGCATGGATAACACCGTCATCACCGTAACAACAGCTTATCCAGGAGCTGATGCCAACTTAATTGCCGGTTTTATCACCACCCCTCTTGAAGCTGCCGTGGCCAGTGCTGAAGGCATTGATCACATGATATCCTCCAGCACACAAAGTCTCAGCACCATTACACTTAATATTAAATTAAATTTTGATCCTCAAGTCGCGTTTACGGATGTCATGAGTAAAGTGCAACAGACGTTGAATCAACTTCCTCCCGAAGCCCAACATCCGGTAATTATTAAAAAATCTGACGCCTCCACACCGTTGATGTATATCAGTCTTGACAGCACGCTAATGAACCCCCAACAAATTACAGACTATGCTGTACGTGTTGTCCAACCGCAACTGGAAACTGTCGATGGCGTATCCAAAGCTGAAATTATGGGTGCGGCAACCTATTCCATGCGTATTTTTTTAAACCCCATCAAAATGGCAGCTCTTCATGTCTCTCCCGCTGAAATCAGCAGTGTACTTGCTCGCAATAATTTTTTAACCGCGGCTGGTAGCACCAAGGGAGAATATGTTGCAATTAATATGACCGCAAAAACCGACCTCAATAGTGCTGAAGAATTTGGTAAATTAATTATTCGTAGCGACAATCATTCCATTGTTCGATTACATGATGTCGGTCGAGTGATTTTAGGTTCGCAAAATTACGATACAACGGTAACTTTTGATGGTCGAAAAGCAGTGTTTATTGCCCTGACGCCAACACCAACAGCTAACCCTCTCACCGTGATTAACGACGCACGCAAGCTATTTCCATCAATTCAACATGAATTTCCGCCTTCGCTAACAGGAACCATTGTTTACGATGCTACTGATTTTATTCGCGCATCCATTCATGAAGTCGTAAAAACCATTATTGAAGCTGCGTGCATTGTTATCGTGGTCATCTTTCTTTTTCTTGGTTCTATTCGATCCGTACTCATCCCTGTTGTCACTATTCCACTATCGCTGATTGGCGTCTGCACACTGATGCTCTTTCTGGGCTATTCAATCAATCTTCTTACTTTGCTTGCTTTTGTCTTAGCAATAGGTTTAGTTGTCGACGACGCCATTGTGGTGGTAGAAAATGTGCATCGTCATTTAGAAGAAGGGCTTAAACCAATTCAAGCGGCCATGACGGGGGCTCGTGAAATTGCAACACCCGTGATTGCCATGACGATCACGCTCGCCGCAGTTTATGCGCCCATTGGCTTTATGCATGGCTTAACTGGGGCTCTCTTTAAAGAGTTTGCTTTTACCTTGGCGAGTGCTGTTATTATTTCAGGTGTTATTGCGCTGACTTTATCGCCCATGATGTGCTCTCGCGTGCTGTCAGTCCAATCACTGCATGGCCAATTTCCACAGTTCATCGAAAATATTTTTGACCGATTAAAAAAACGCTACCAACGGGCATTGAATAGTCTTTTTGAAACACGCCAAATTATACTAGTATTTGCCGCAGTTGTTCTGATGATGCTGCCTTATTTATACTCAAAAACGCCGACAGAAACAGCACCGGAAGAAGATCAAGGCTTCTTTTTCGTTATAGGCTCATCACCTCAATATGCCACCATAAACTACGTTGAAACCTACACCAAAGAGTTTACTAAAATTTATAACAGCTATTCCGAAAAAGCGCATTCTTTTACAATTAACGCCGTACCACAACCCATGTCAGGAATGGTTTTAAAGCCTTGGGATCAACGCAAAACCAGCCAGTTTTCAATGAAAAAATCCTTACAAACCAAATTAGACTCCGTCGCTGGTTTAAAAAGCTTTGCAGTGATTCCACCGCCACTCCCAGGCGGCGGCGGTGGCACACCCATTCAATTTGTGATTAAAACCACCAGTGATTTCCAAACCTTATTTGATGTTTCAACCGAACTCGTGGACAAAGCCCGCAAAAGTGGCCTTTTTATCTTCATCGATAACAGTTTGAAATTCAATCAACCTGAAGTTCAACTGCAAATCAATCGTTCAAAAGCCGCTGATTTAGGTTTAGATATGCAAACTATAGGTAATAACTTAACGAGTGCATTGTCTGGAAACTACATCAATTATTTTAACCTACAAGGTCGTAGCTACCAAGTCATCCCTCAACTCGAACGAAAGTTCCGACTTAGTCCAGAACAACTCGGACAAATCTATGTCCGCAGTATCGATGGAACGATGGTGCCTTTATCCACGGTTGTAACACCTAAGGAACGCATACAACCCAATGCCATTTCTCATTTTCAACAACTCAACGCCTCAACAATTCAAGGCGTGATGATGCCTGGCGTGACTTTAGGACAAGCGTTGAACTATTTGCAAACACAAGCCGATGAAATTTTGCCGCGTGGATTTAGCTCTGATTACGGTGGGCAGTCACGACAATTTATTCAAGAAGGCAATAGTCTGATTACCGCATTTTTTATGGCCATTATTGTTATTTTTCTGGTCTTAGCTGCGCAATATGAAAGTTTCCGTGACCCATTAATTGTTCTCATTAGCGTCCCCATGTCCATTTGCGGCGCGCTAATTCCTCTTAACTTAGGTCTCGCCTCAATTAACATTTACACGCAAGTGGGTTTAATTACCTTAATTGGTTTAATCAGTAAACACGGTATTTTAATTGTTGATTTTGCCAATCATTTGCAACGTGAAAAAAACCTCGATCGATTTAATGCTGTCGTAGAAGCTGCTGGCATTCGCCTACGCCCCATCTTAATGACCACTGCCGCAATGGTTTTTGGTGTGGTCCCTTTATTGATGGCCAATGGTGCTGGCGGGGTTAGCCGATTTAATATTGGATTGGTTATTTCATCAGGCTTATTAATTGGTACGTGTTTTACACTCTTTGTCGTCCCAACCATGTACACCTATCTTGCTGGCGATCATCGACGCACGCAAGAAAAATAATATAGAATGCAAGATGGCTATATTATAATTTCAACATTCCTTACTCATCCCTTGCCATGTCCATTAACCAAAATTAAAAAGTCTCTATCCACACTGATTCATGACTGTGTTAAAATGCCTCCTCTTTATTTCTCTTGGCACAAAGCTCAACCATGGATAAAACATACTCGCCACAAACCATTGAACCAACAACCTACGAGTTCTGGGAAAAGCACCATTACTTCCAGCCGCACGGTGAAGGTAAAGGATATTGCGTTATGCTACCACCACCCAACGTGACAGGTAGTCTACACATGGGCCATGGCTTTCAACATACGTTGATGGATATTTTAATACGTTACCACCGCATGTTGGGTGAAAATACACTTTGGCAACCTGGCACGGATCACGCTGGAATTTCAACCCAACTTGTTGTTGAAAGACAACTTGAACAGCAAGGTTTGTCCCGCAAAGCGATGACACGTGATGAATTTTTAAACCATGTTTGGGCCTGGAAAGACAAATCAGGCTCGCAAATCACACAACAAATGCGACGTATCGGCTCGTCAGTGGACTGGTCTCGTGAGCGCTTTACAATGGACGACGATTTGTCTTCAGCAGTACAAAAAGTTTTCATCCAACTGTATGAAGAAGGACTCATTTATCGTGGCACACGCTTAGTCAACTGGGATCCAACGCTGGGTACGGCCGTATCGGATCTTGAAGTCCTTGCTGAAGAAGAAGATGGTTTTTTATGGTATATTCGTTATCCAGTTGCCGACAGTAGTGAGAGCATCACTGTCGCGACAACTCGCCCAGAAACGATGCTAGGCGACACCGCTGTGGCAGTTCACCCAGACGATCCCAACTATCAACATTTAATTGGTAAGATGCTAATCTTACCTCTGTGCGATCGCTTAATCCCTATTATTGCTGATGAAAGTGTCGATCAAGACTTTGGTAGCGGTTGCGTCAAAATTACGCCAGCTCATGATTTTAATGATCATGACATGGGTAAACGTCATGATTTACCGATGATTAACATCATGACTAAAAAAGCAACTATTAATGAGCACGCGCCAGTAGCATACCAAGGGTTAACTCGAGAAGCCGCTCGTCAACAAATTATCCTCGATTTAGAGCAATCAGGCTTTCTTGTCAAGACCGAGCCGCACAAACTCAAAGTTCCTCGTGGTGAAAAATCAAACACCATCATTGAACCTCTACTCACTGAACAATGGTATGTTAAAACAAAACTACTTGCCGAGCCGGCAATCAAAGCCGTTAAAAATGGTGATATTCGTTTTGTTCCAGAAAATTGGAGTAAAACGTATTTTCAATGGATGGAAAATATTGACGATTGGTGCATCAGCCGCCAATTATGGTGGGGACACCGCATCCCAGCGTGGTATGATCCCAGCGGTCACATTTACGTTGGGTACAGTGAAAATGATGTCCGATTTAAATATCAAATAGCACCCGAAGTTATTCTTAGCCAAGATGACGATGTATTAGACACCTGGTTTTCTTCGGCTCTATGGCCATTTACAACGCTTGGATGGCCTAATCGAACTCCAGAATTACAACAATTTTTTCCAACTTCGGTGCTTGTCACGGGATTTGATATCATTTTTTTCTGGGTCGCTCGCATGATCATGATGAGCCTAAAGTTTACTGGAAAAATACCTTTTCGCGATATCATAATTACAGGGCTTATTCGTGATAGCGAAGGTCAAAAAATGTCTAAATCCAAAGGCAATGTTTTGGATCCTATTGATATTATTGATGGTATCGACTTAGAAACACTACTGGCTAAACGAACTCAAAATTTAGTTTTAGGCTCAACTCGAGATACGATTGCCAAGGCGACACGCCAAGAGTTTCCTGAAGGCATCGCGGCCTATGGAACCGACGCGCTTCGTTTCACCTTTTGTTCTCTTGCCTCGACTGGGCGATTCATTCGTTTTGAACTCGCTCGTGTTGAAGGGTATCGTAATTTCTGCAATAAATTATGGAATGCCGCGCGTTATGTATTACTCAACACGGACGAAGAGAAAATTGATTTTGGCGATGGCGCTTTTCAGTATAGTCCCGCTGATCAATGGATTTTGTCGCGTTTACAACACACCATCAAACTAAGCCATCACTATCTTAAAACGTATCGCTTCGATCTGTTAGCAAACACCTTGTATGAATTCGTTTGGCATGAATATTGTGACTGGTATTTAGAGCTTTCTAAACCTATTTTATACGAACAAACGACACTTGCGGCGGGTAAGCGAGGTACACGGCGCACCCTCATTCACGTTCTCGATCAAATTCTCAAATTATTACACCCGATTATGCCATTTATTACCGAGGAAATTTGGCAACGTGTCAGCAAGCTCACCAGCCAGACTACCGACAGCATCATGCTAAGTGAATTTCCGAAGGTCATTGAAGACTATATCAATGAATCTCTTGAAAAAGAAATGGCCTGGTTGCAAGAGGTGATCCAATCGCTGCGCACCATTCGCAGTGAAATGTCAATATCGCCGGCAAAACGCATCCCATTGCTCGTTAAAAACCCATCAGAACAATGCCGAGAGCTGCTGATTAAATATCAAAGTACGCTCACCACATTAAGCAAGCTCGAATCAGTCGATTTTTTAGCAGCTGATGCCCTGCCCCCCCCCGCTGCAATGACGGTGATTGACGCCATTGAATATTTAATTCCCCTTGCCGGCTTAATTGATAAAAAAGCAGAGCTTGAACGTCTTGATAAAGAAATTGCAAAATTAAATAAGGAAATTGCTTTATCAAACAGTAAATTAAATAACGATAATTTTGTTATCAAAGCACCTGTTGAAATCATCAGCAAAGAAAAAGAAAAACTTGCGCAAAATAATGCGGCAAAGGACAAACTGGAACGTCAAAAATTACAAATTTCAGAATAAAGGGGGCTGCTCAAGGTTCATTAAATTTCGATAATCAACGTCATCTTAAACGTCGTGGTGAGGGGTGACATCCTTATTTGTTATAGATATCTTAGTGCTTATTAAAAGATATACTCACAGCTCACAGCAATCGAATTTTCGGCAAGGTGCAAGTAAGCGGGTCGAGGGAGTGTACGAGGTTGTACATGACCGATAACGAGCAAGCTTGCAACACAGCCGAAAACTCAAGTGCGAAGAGTATAGTAAGATCAGCGGTCCGTTAAAACAGATCGTCGTGAGTTATCCCAACTTCTTCAAATAATTTTCTTAATGATTTCAACGCTTCAACCTGGATTTGACGAACTCGCTCACGAGTTAACTCAATAGACTCACCCACGTCTTCAAGCGTTGATTTATCATAACCTCGCAAACCAAATCGTCGTGCAATTACCTCACGCTGATTATCACTCAGCCGGTCAAGCAACGATTCAACATGCGCTCTTAAATTTTCATCCGTTAATAGATCTGCGGGATTAACGCTGTTTTCATCCGCAAGGGTATCCAGTAAGGATTTATTCTCATCATAACCAATGGGCGTATCCACGGAAGCCACTCGATCATTAAAGCATAATAATTTTTCAACATCTTCCAAAGGCTTATCAACTTGCAGTGCAATTTCTTCAGCCGAAGGCTCATGATCCAACTTTTGAGTTAACTGCCTAGCCGCGCGCAAGTACACATTCAACTCTTTAACAATATGAATAGGCAGGCGAATCGTTCTTGTTTGATTCATAATCGCCCGTTCGATGGTTTGTCTAATCCACCACGTTGCATACGTTGAAAAACGAAAACCGCGTTCTGGATCAAATTTTTCAACGGATTTCATCAAGCCCAAATTACCTTCTTCAATCAAATCAAGTAAAGGTAATCCACGATTCAAATAACGACGAGATATTTTAACAACAAGCCGTAGATTCGACTCAATCATTTTTTTACGACTAGCAACATCTCCCTTCAAAGCTAAACGTGAATAATGACGTTCTTCTTCAGCGCTCAGTAAGGGCGAAAACCCAATCTCACTTAAATAAAGTTGCGTTGCATCCATTGCTTTTGCAACAGTTTTAGCATCAGAATAAACAGCAAAAATTTCTTCTTCTGGATCTTCGACAAAGACAGGTTCAGCCTCGTTTTCTAGATTAACATCAATATCCAAACTCGTAGCATCAATATCCAAATTTTCATTCAATAAAAGTGATGTATCGGAAGATACTACCTCGTCAAATTCGTCGTTGATAACTACCGCATTGACTGACTCATCTTGTGCTTGCATAGTTTCACCTGTTAATTTTTATTATCGTTATTGTTTTATTTCATACCGTCACCCCGCTTCAAATAATTTAAAGGGTTAACGGGCTGGCCTGACTGCCTTATTTCAAAGTGAACACCCCAAAAACGTCGATCAATCACACCTACTTCTGCAATTCGTTGGCCTGCGTTAATACGTTGTCCCTCATGCACCAAGTTACGAAAATTATTACTATAGGCAGTAAGGTATTGCCTGTTATGCTTGATAATAATTAAATTACCATACCCTCTCAAACCACTGCCGGCATAAGCAACAACACCTGGAGCTGACGCATAAACCGCCTCTCCCTTTCTACTTGCAATATCTATGCCTTTTTTTCCTTGAGATGGAACAAACGTCGCAGCAACCCGCCCACGAACAGGCCAAGACCAATGTTCGCTATGATCAAATGATGAATCAACCACCGTAGAATGTGATGACCATGAAAGATGACGTGTAGGTTGAGGATCACTTAAATGCCTAGGGGAAGAAGACCAAACCTTATTGAACGTTTTATGTGGCTTATTAGAGACCTTAATATACAATAACTGTCCGGCGCGTATAGCATAAGGACTGCGCAACTGATTGTAAGCGGCTAATTGCCGATAATCTTTATCATAGCGAAACGCAATCGCATAAAGAGTCTCGCCTCGCTGTACTCGATGAATCAGCTGATGATTACTTTGAACCGCCCAGCGCGAATCAACAACCGGCGCAAAACCCACACGATCGTCACAAGCACTTACAACGAGAATCAACGTCGCAAGTAGACTTAATTTAACTCGGACCATTATCCACGAACCTAAACAAGTTGCCCTAAAGACTCCGATAACTGATCAAAAATTTTATAATGAGTCATGTCTAAATGAAGCGGAGTTACCGAGGCATACCCTTGATTGATGGCATGAAAATCAGTACCTAAACCTGCATCGGCTTCGGGTCCTGCTTGACCAACCCAATAAATTGTTTTACCGCGAGGATCTTCCATTTTAATAATAGGTTCTGCAGCATGGCGCGTCCCCAATCGACTCACTTGCAGGCCTTTAATTTGGGCTAAAGGACAATCAGGAACATTCACATTCAAAAGTGTGCGCGACGGCAATTGATGATGTGCTATTTTCAAGGCCAATTGATGGGCAATGGCCGCCGCCGTATCATAATGTTTACCTGTATCATAAACCATAGATAATGCAATGGAGGATATTCCAAAATTACAACCCTCCATAGCAGCTGCAACCGTTCCAGAATACAAAATATCATCCCCCAAATTGGAGCCATGATTAATCCCGGAAACCACCAAATCAACGGGCTCATCTAATAAGCCAGTCAACGCTAAATGCACGCAATCCGTCGGTGTACCCTCAACACTGTAGTAACCATTATCTAATCGAATCACTCGTAAAGGTCTCGATAAGGTTAATGAGTTACTCGCCCCACTGCGATTACGGTCAGGAGCCACCACAATCACCTCACCAAGCTTGGCCATTTCATGAGCAAGAGCTGCAATACCTGCAGCATGAACACCATCATCGTTTGATACTAAAATTCTCATGTTATTATTTCCCCGGCGATTCCAACCATCGTACAATGGCCAAATATTCAGCGATTATCTGTTGACTTTGGGCTATTTGCACACGTAATTTGGATTGTTTTTTATGCTTTAATAAATCAGCCTCTAGCTTGGCTAGTTTGACTTGCTCAGATAAGATGATTTTACCAAAAGCTTGAGGCTCCCTTTGCAATTGATAAGCAAAAGAGTTCATTTCATCAGCAATCGATACCAGCTCAGCACACGTTATCTGCGTGGGCGATGATTGAGGGCAATTTTTTAACGCCTCCTGCAGAGCCTTAGGATGCAAACGATAATATCGCTCATCATGAGATGCACAAGCGGCTAATAAAAAAACCAGGCAAGCTACTACAAAATACCGCATGATTAATATTCTCTATAATTTAACACACATAAAGAACTACAAATGCTATCATATGCGCGCCGTCTTAACTATTTTTAACAGAATAAATTATGCTTGATTTTAAAATTTTATATGATGAACAAACTGGTGAGCAATTTGTCGAAACAACCTTAAGTGGCAAATCATTATTGACTTTACCTCAACTGAACAAAGGTACGGCATTTACGCCGACAGAGCGACGTGAATTTGGCTTGCTTGGTAAATTACCTCATCGGATTGAGACCCTTGACGAACAAGTAGAGCGTGCTTACTTGCAGTTTTCAAGTTACAAAACGCGATTACAGCAAAATATTTATTTAAATAACCTCAATGATAAAAACCAAGTTCTTTTCTATCAATTGATAAGTCAACATTTAGAAGAAATGCTGCCTATTATTTATACCCCTATTGTCGGTACTGCAGTTAAGCGATTCAGCCATGAATACCGACAACCAAGAGGCTTATATATTGCTTACTCCGATATCCACCTCATTGATGAAATCATTACCAATCGTTCCAATCCAGAAATTGATTTAATTGTAGTCACGGATGGCGAAGGCGTCTTAGGAATTGGCGACCAAGGCATCGGCGGCATGGATATTCCTGTTGCTAAACTGATGGTCTACAGTTTATGTGGCGGCATTAATCCGACACGAACTCTCCCTATTTTTTTGGATTTAGGAACTAACAATCAAGAACTACTCCAAGATCCGCTTTACCTAGGTTGTCGTCATCCTCGCATTGAAGGTGACGATTACGATCAATTTATTGCCACGTTTGTCTGTGGCATTCAACGCCATTTTCCAAATGCTTTTTTACATTGGGAAGATCTCGGCCGTAACAATGCCAGACGACTTCTGGATCATTACGAAGATAAACTTTGTACATTTAATGACGACATTCAAGGCACAGGTGCCGTCACTCTAGCGGCATTACTTGCTGCCTGCAATATCACTCATAATAAGCTTGCCAACCACCGCATCGTCATCTTTGGCGCAGGATCTGCCGGCACAGGCATTGCGGATCAACTCGTGGATGCGTTAATACTCAGCGGTTTAACAAAAGAAGAAGCGTATCAACGATTTTGGCTGGTTGATCGGCAAGGACTTTTATTACAGTCCGACGCGACACTGACCGCAGCACAACGCCCATACGCCCGCCCCGATCATGAATTACTTGCTTCTGACTCAGGAAATACCTTGATGGACACCGTGCAACGAGTCAAGCCCAGTATTCTCATCGGCTGCTCAGCCCAAGCCGGTGCATTTTCGCAAGAAATTATTAAAAACATGTCCACACACTGTGAACGACCCATCATTTTTCCGCTTTCCAATCCTGATGAAAAATGTGAAGCAACTCCTGAAAATATTCTACGATGGAGTAACGGTCGTGCCCTGATTGCCACGGGCACGGCTTTTCCAGCAGTCCCTTATGAAAATTACATAGTCCACATTGCTCAATGCAATAATGCCTTAATTTTCCCCGGCATTGGTCTAGGAATCATTGCTGTTGAGGCAAAAAGATTATCAAAAAGCATGCTTTTAGCCGCTGCTCAAACTTTAGCCGAACACTCGCCCAGTCAACAAGGTGATTTTTTCCCTCTGCTGCCCTCACTCAATGAAGCTCAATCAGTCGCCAAACAAATTGCCATCGTTGTTGCACAACTGGCAATCCGCGAAGGATTAGCTCAAAAAAATCATAATGTTGACCTACCGAAGCTTATTGACAAACTGTTTTGGCAGCCCAATTATTTACCTTTCCGTCGAAAAGTCTTGACACACAAAGACTCGATTCATTCCGCAGAAAGCATTACTGAGACAGAAAATGAATAGTCACTGTTTTTTCGGTGCCTGTTTGAGGTTCCCACGGTCGTCTATAAACAAATTGGATGATTGAATTCTTAGGCCGAGTCACTCCTGATTTTACTGCAAAATTAAATACGATTTGGCCAGGAGCACCCATGACTTTCGTGTTTGGCGGAACATATTGTGAACTCGTTACTGTTAATAATGTCTCATCATATTGCTGAATTAACCACTGATATCCTGTCGTTGGATTAGATGCTAACGTCACGACAAATGTATTTTGCGAGGGTGAAACCTGATAAGAAAAGGGATTTTGGCTCACGGAATTACCACACCCACTCAAAATCAGTAAATAAATCCCCAATAAATAATTCATAAAAAGCCCTCAATAGATCGTCCACCTCATCATCGCATGAGTACTTCAAGCAGTAAAGTGATGTCTTTTTAAAACAAAACTGACTTAAATGTTTACATTTTGTGCTATATTTATCAATGAAATCTCAAAAAAGGAGTGATCATGAGACTATTATTACCTGTCGTATTATCATTGGGCGTATCCATGAGCATGATAAGTGGATGTACTAACACTGAAGTGGGTACAGCAACGGGTGCCGCCGCTGGTGCGGGGATTGGGTATGCCGTTGGCGGTGGATGGGGATCTGCCATTGGTGCAGGTGCCGGTGCCTTAATTGGTAATCAAGTCGGTCGAAATTGGTAATCCAATGCTAAAAAAACATAACCGCTATTTTTTAGCATCTATGGCAACTCATTTTTAATCGACGCTCATAGATGCTACTGTTTTTGAGTCTTTGTTTGATTTTTTCGCGCATAAGTTGGTACAATAATAGACTTATAGATCATCTATAAACCGATTATGGATTTAACACATGCAGATCAAACTCAACGTTATGGCAGATGGTTCCTGCGCACAAATTTATGCTTATGCTGAAGAATACGAACCCTCTTTTTTAATCCATGATCTTCTCGTACGTGCAGTTAAAATATGGCATAACAATTCAAAAGAAAGTTTACAAACTCAGTTTAAAACGTTAATCAATTACGATAATGATTATGTTGTAGCCTTCAAGAGCAACGTTAGCTTTAGTCAATTTTGTGAAAATTTTTCCAACTCAGACTACAATCAAGCCAGTAACTACTGTCAGTTTAGTCACAACTGTGCCAACGCAGCCAACTACGCATTAAAATTAGCGGGTATTATTTTACCCGTCCATCTCATCAAACTAACGACAATATTGCCGAGTCCAGCATGGCGAGTACCAACAACCATATTAACCCCTTATGATCTTTTTAATATTTGCAAAGACTATAAAGTCATAACGCAAAAAAAGGGCTCTCGTCCCTTAAGTCATATCGATTTCAAACTTGATCTTGCATCCACCAAATTACACTTCTGGTCAAAATCAAGCAACAACGCCCAGCAAAAACACTGCATTGATGAGCTATTATCTGCCGTGGGAAAAGCTCTACCGCAGAGACAACATCATGCTGAATTTTATTTAAAAGCGCTGATTAAAATCAGCGATCGTATGATGCATCACGATTCAATGAATGAAAATGATGACGATCATCAGTTGGCTCATTTTTTCAAAGAACGTAAACGTTCAAAATTAAGTCAAGACGGCGATCAGTTTTTAAATCGAGTTGTATTATTTTTTTTATTAATCCTCGTTGCAGGCGCAGTGGATTACAATCTTGGCTATTCAGTAACGACATTATCGGTTATTTTATTATCTCTGATATCATGCTGCTGCATGCTATCAACTGTTGATATCAAAGACGATGATTCATCTAAAATCATCGAAACGCCTCTCTCAAGAGCGATGTCTAATTTAATAGCCGTTTAAAAGGAAGGATGAGTCCATATCATTGCCCTAAAAAAATTGCCCGTGTGGTCACACGATTTAGCATCAACTTCACCCTCTAGGCGAGCTATTTTTAAGGAATCGAAGTTTTCACTGGGCTGCGTTACATTAGACCTTGAATTAAAAAATCAGAACCACAATAGGTCGATGATAATTGACTTAATTC
>JAOAUB010000019.1 GCA_030157805.1 Legionellaceae bacterium | reverse complement strand
CAATTAAGCAAAATTTATATGATGAAGACATGTGTTCAATTTTTGTGGAGATCACTTAGCCCCACGTCATCCAGAGCGAAAGAAATAGGCCTTACGAGCAATCTCGAGGGACCTCTCTTTCACGGTACACCGCATCAACCTCGTCAGCAAGTTGTTGATGATGCAACAACTGCTGCTTTTTTATCTCGTGTTGCCAAAACTCATGAAGTTGTTCACGACAACGGTTCGATAGCTTAACCCAAAGCCCGAGATGTTTGGCCAGCATCGGCAACTTATTTGGACCAAAGACAACGCACGCCACTAACAAAATGACCAACAGTTCACTGGAAATCATGATTGTTTCTCATCATCCTCGCTTTGAAGAGCTCGACGAAAGTTTTTGACAGCGCATCCCAAATCGGATCCAATGTTTTTCAACTTATTGGAACCAAACAACGCTAAAACAATTAAAAAAATCAACAACAACGATAACGGACTCACACCACTTAGCCCCATAATGAACTCCTACAACGTGTACGATGACGATTAAATACGATCATGATAACCCCAACGCCTGCAACAATGGCTGCAAACTCGGTTAAATGACTCAAAACCATCCAATTAGTATACCCTAAAATCGCCAAAGGGCCCATCACCACCAAAAGCGCACTGCCAACACCACAACGCCAAGCGCGACGTTCACCAAAAGCATCATGAACAACTTGACGCTGAGCAAGCGCTTGAATGCTTCGTTCCTTGTTCAACTGCAACACATCGTAAATTAATCGCGGCATGTACGGCAATTGCTCTGCAAAAAAAGGCAGATTTGCGCGTAATTGTTTCATAAATGCCTTAGGACCGACCTGCTCTTTAAGCCATTTTTCTAGAAATGGCTTGGCCGTCGCCCAAAGATCAAGATCAGGATACAGTTGTCGTCCTAATCCCTCTATCGCCAAAAGTGTTTTTTGCAGCAAGATCAATTGTGGCTGAACCTGCATATCAAAACGTCGCGCCACTTGAAATAAGCGCAACACAATTTGCCCTAAGGAAATATCTTTCAGTGGTTTTTCAAAGATAGGCTCACACACCGTACGAATAGCGCTTTCAAATTCATCCACGCGCGTCTCCCGCGACACCCAGCCTGACTCAATGTGTAATTGGGCCACTCGTCGATAATCGCGATTAAAAAAAGCATATAAATTTTCAGCAAGATAACGTTGATCCCAATCGGTTAAGGTGCCCATAATGCCAAAATCAACACCAATGTATTGAGGTTCTTCGGGGTTCTGCGGGGATACAAAAATATTCCCCGGATGCATGTCCGCATGAAAAAAACAATCACGAAACACTTGCGTAAAAAAGATTTCGACACCGCGCTCTGCTAATTTTTTAATGTTAATACCGTTCGCATGCAAGGCCTTGATATCCGCCACCGGAATTCCATAAATACGCTCCATCACGAGGACATTTTCACGCGTATAATCCCAATAAATCTCAGGAACATAAAGCAGCGGTGAGTGACAAAAGTTACGACGCAACTGACCGCAATTGCCCGCTTCACGCTGCAAGTCCAACTCATCAAGCAACGTGTGTTCAAACTCACGCACAATATCAACCGGCTTAAACCGCCGACTTTCCGGCCAATAGCGCTCCGCAAGACGAGCAATGGTGTACATAATTTGCAAGTCCTGCTTAATCAACTGGCGTATATTCGGGCGAAGTATTTTAACAACCACGTGCTCACCGGTCTTTAATTCGGCCGCATGCACTTGCGCCATCGACGCGGAAGCCAAAGGCTCTTGATCAAAATGAGCAAATAAATCGAACGCAGAACAAGAAAACGCTTTTTCAATAATCAAAAGCGCTTGCTCACTAGGAAAGGGCTGAACCGCGTCTTGTAACTTGCATAACTCGTCGGCAATATCCGCCGGCAAAATATCAGGTCGTGTTGATAACGCTTGACCCAATTTAACAAAAATAGGACCAAGCTCTTCTAAAGTTTGACGCAAGGCTTGAGCACGGGTTACTTTTTGTTTGCGGCACCAAGTCCAAGGATTAAAATAAATTAAAAATCGAAATGGTGAAAAAAAATGAAGGCTCACAATAAGTTGATCCAGTCCATTTCGAGCCAGAACCCAATTAATCCATAAAAGCCGGCGCAACTGTTGAAGTGATTTCATGTCGACGTTCCCAAAGCTGTACTTAAATTATTAATTTGAGCGGCCAAGCGCTCGGTGTCATCCTTTAACTTATCCACATCATCATAAAAATCATTAATTTCTTCTTCTGGTGGGAACGCGCGCAACTCTTCATGCAAATAATCCGTCACATTCAGGCACAAAGACCTTGATATATCGTGAGTAAAAGCCCGCCCACGCCGCAAAAATGAACCCAGTTGGTAGGCAACAACATCGCCCGTAAAATGAGCAAGATGCCCTTCCCAATCCATATCAAAATTATCAAATAACTTTTTTACCTGCTGACCTAACTCAATATCACCTGATAATTTAATTTCATCATGAAAAAGAGAGCGCGCCTTAGACACCGGCAAAAGAGAAAGTCGGATTAAACCCAAGGGACTACTTTCAATCACCGTATCGGGAGAGCTTGACACTTGCTCCTTCAAGACGATCTCCCCAGCGCTAAATGCAATAAAAAAATGCACTCGCAATGGCACAATGATGATTTGAATGATTTTGCCTTCCAAAAGGCGCAATTTAGCCGACATCGAATCATCCAAGGCCATCGCCTTATTGATGGCTTGCTGTAATAGCTTCAAAGAATAGTTTTTAATCATTGTTTTAACGCCTAGTATTTATATGCCACGTGTAAGGCAACAATACCTCCACTTAAATTATGATAATGACAATCTTCAAAACCTGCTTGTTCAATCATCGCTTTTAAAGCATCTTGGCTCGGGTGCTGACGAATTGACTCCACCAAATATTGATAGCTTGCTTCATCACCCGCACATAACTTGCCCACTTTCGGTAGCAGATTAAAAGAATACCAATCATAAACCGACTGCAATGCCGACAGTGTTGGCGTTGAAAACTCCAAAACAAGCAGTTGACCGCCAGGCTTGCAGGTTTGATACATACTGCGCAAAGCAGACTCTTTATCAGTCACGTTGCGCAAACCAAAACCAATCGTAATGCCATGAAAGGTATTGTTCGCAAAAGGTAACGACTCGGCATTGGCTTGAACAAACTGAATATTATGAATCAAACCATCATCAATTAATCGGTTTCTGCCCACATCAATCATCGCAGCATTGATATCCGCCAAAACCACACGCCCTTGACGGCCAACTTTTTTGCTCAATAAACGCGATAAATCACCACTTCCTCCGGCCAAATCAAGAACCATTTGCCCAGGTCGTACTCTGCTTAATGCAATAGCAAATTGCTTCCAAAGATGATGAACGCCCAAAGACATCAGGTTATTCATTAAATCATATTTAGCAGCAACCGACTCAAAAACGGCCTCTACCTTTTTTTCCTTATCATCCCAATCCACGGTTTGAAAACCAAAGTGTGTTGTTTTAGAGTGGTCATTCATGAATAATTCATAATAAAATCTAAACAAGCATTTTACCCGATTATTTTCTTGCTGGGAAAGATTGATTAACGAAACAATTATGTGCAAATATAAACCTAAAAAACATTAACTGATCTTTGAGTCTTAAGGCATTAGATAAGATATAAGTCTTAGCAACGTATTCATCACAACACGAGGTATTGCTATGCGACACAAACTTCATGATCTTGGACACGGAACCGCCGACGATATAGCACAGGCCCTCACAAATATTCCTACGAACACAACAACACTTGATTTAGGAATTAATCATCTAAACCTTAAAAGCGGCGCGGAATTAGCACGTGCTTTTCCCACCATCCCCGTGGGCGTAACAACACTTGATTTATCACTCAATGGCTTCGGCGACATCGCTGGCGCCGACTTAGCCCTTGCCTTGCATGCCATTCCTGCAAGCATTCAAACACTTAATTTATCGGGCAATAGCCTCAACCTCAAATCAGGCGCTGAGTTAGCTCTTGCTCTCGCGGCCATTCCCTCGAGTGTTACAACGCTTGATTTATCACTCAATAGCTTCGGCGACAAAACAGGCGCAGAATTAGCTCGTGCTCTCGCGGCCCTCCCTCAAGGCATTAACACACTAATATTATCTGGCAACAGCCTCTGCAATAAAACCGGTGAAGAATTAAAACTTATTTTCCCTGCTATTCCTGTTGGCGTGACCACCCTTAATTTATCGCGTAATCGTCTCAACAAGCTGAATCTAGAAACACTCACGCAAGCGCAAAAGACTCTTTTGAATGTCAAAACTATTTATTTAAGCTACCTCGACGTCTTCATGATGGATGACTCCCAACGCCAGGCTTTAAAAAAAATAGTCCCCCATCTTACCAACACGCTTTTTCTCGATCAAAACCATCAAATTCTGGGAGCCCCAGGAATAGAACTAGCGGTAATAACGAGCAACAACCCGTTTGAACAGGCCAACTTAGCACGACGACTCCATTTTCCAACCTCATCAAAAATACCTTCACTGCAAGCCTTCGCTAGTTTTTTTATTAAAAAGGAAAAAATAGATATCACGCATTTGCCTGAAATCGTTCATTATGTTGTGAAGACAACTTAAAGCCACGACCCTTAGTTTTACAAAAAGTGTATACTACACGTTCATTCGTCTCATCACATCACGCACTATGATTGCTTTAAACTCATTAAAAACCAAAGAGATAACCCATGCCCAACGATGGCTTGGGCTCTTTCTTATTGCTCATATGATCTTGTGGACCTTAGGACCTGCACTATGTCGCGATAGCATAACCCACGATACCCTCGAAGGCATTGCCTGGGGTTCGCAATGGCAGTGGGGATACAATAAACACCCCTTTTTAGCGGCCTGGCTTAGTTATAGCGTCGCCACGCTGACCGCACATCCTGGCTGGACGGTGTATTTACTTGCACAACTGGCCGTTGCACTCACTTTTTGGAGTGTGTGGCGTCTTGCCTCCCAACTTTTATTGCCAAATCAAGCACTTGTTGCGACTTTATCTCTTGAGGGTGTGTTATTTTATAATTTGATGTCACATAACTTCACGCCTGACACACTCCAATCCCCACTCTGGGCATTATTAACGTTATGCTTTTATCGGGCATTAACCACCCAATCCATGTCCTCATGGCTTGGCGTTGGTATGTTAGCAGCCCTCTCAATAGTCACTAAATATCAAGCTGCTTTGTTATTTTTACCGATGCTTGGCCTCCTTCTCATGAACGCCCAAGCACGCCAAAGTTTTAAAAAACCGGGTCTGTATGTTGCCATGTCACTCGGCTTAGTATTGATTTCTCCGCATTTAATTTGGCTTTATCAACATGACTTCATCACTATCAATTATGCTCTCGAAACCCCAGCTCAATACACAAAAGCACCGCACGCATGGTCTCATTTATTTTATCCTCTCAATTTCATAGGCGATGCAATCCTCAATACCGGTCTGGTTTTTTTGTTATTGTGGCCCATTTATCAAAGCCAGCAAAAGAGCTCATCGCTGACTTCTTTTCAATGGCAATTTTTACTTTTTCTAGGCCTTGGCCCATGGCTCGTATCGCTGTTGTTATGCCTTCTCAGTGGCAATCATTTTCCTTCGCGCTGGACAACGCCTTATTTCTTTTTGGTGGGAATCCTCGGTGTTAGTTTCTTTAATCCCGCGCTCAATGCCCAACGTGTGAAAAAATTCTTAAAAAGCGTTGCGCTTGTGATGATGCTCTTGTGGTTTATCCAATTTGGACGATTGCATTACCTGAATACCCATGAGAATCGCTCCGATGCAGCACTCCCGAACGCCCTATTAGCGCAACAAATCACGACCTTATGGCATGAGCACTTTCACACAAGGCTTTGTTATATTGCAGGGTCACGCTATTTAGTCTCCGCCTTAACGACCTACTCCACCGACAAACCAACGCCTTATTTTAGTTTTAATGCCAAAGAAAGCCCATGGATTCATGAACAAGAAGTGCACAAACAAGGCGCGGTTGTTGTTATCGATAGGGACAATCAATACGCTTGGGATAAAGAAAGCAGCGATTCTTATGCGGTTGAATCAAGATTAAAACAACATTTTCCGAACGTAAGCCCTCCAATACGTCTTGAGGTGCCTCGAATGTCAACGCGAGGAAAACCGATCGTCATTTGGGTCCGTTTTATTGCTCCCCAATCGCCTTAATTCAGCAAGATAAGCGTCTTCTGAAAACGATCCATGTTGCTGTGCTTGCCATAAGCATCGAGATAAAACGGCCATCATCTGATGTTCAACCTCAAGAGAATCAAAACCCTCTCCCACGAATTGGTGAAAGATTGCAGCTATTCCAAACGGCCGATTCGTTGCAATTTGATCACGCAACGCCAAATGCAAGCCCAAATGTAAAAAAGGATTTTCTCCCTGACAAGAAGCATCACCATCAAGCTGCGCACTCATCGGCTGCTCAAAAAAATGATGGTATTCCGGATGAACCAAAATCACATACGCAATCTGTTGCTCCAAAGGGCTTAGCACCTGCTGCGCACGGTATTTTTGCCAACTTAAAAAAAACATCGGCCGAGTATCTTGAACTTTGTTACCGTAGAACATTATGATTCAAAATAAAACATAAGTGTAAGTGCGCTTAGTTTAGCCTAAGCACTGATAAACAACAAATGTCATAAGCTGACTTATTGCGCCAATCGCGTCAGCATAACAACCTCATCAATTCAGCCTACGGTTAAATTATTGACAAAAAAGACTGACTTATGCGATAGTGTTGACTGCGAGGTTGGACTTGCAATGTGTCATTCCACTGGGTTCAATTGGCGACACACCGATTGGCCCTTTCTATCACCAGAACCTCTTACTTTTTATGGCAAAATTGATGCGTCACTTAAGCTTTATTGATCATTGCTTGGGCGAACTGGATAAAGCAATTCAAACGGTGATTCCACCCCAGCAACGCCCCAGTCAACGTTCTATTCTTGCTGGTTGTTCAACCCACGATAAGTTAAATCCTCAAGAAAAAAAACATGTTGCCGGGCTCATGCGCGTTAATCACACGGGCGAGGTTTGTGCTCAAGCGCTGTATCAAGGACAAGCTTTAACCGCGGAACTGACCCACGTTAAAACCCAATTAGAACAAGCCGCGAAAGAAGAAAACGAACACCTTGCCTGGTGTGAACAACGTTTGACTGAACTGAACAGCCAACCAAGCCTACTTAATCCTCTCTGGTACCTTGGTTCATTATTGATTGGTGCAACAGCAGGGTTGGCAGGTGATCGATGGAGCCTTGGGTTTGTTGCCGAAACAGAACATCAAGTCGCCGCGCATCTGCAACGCCATATTGACAAACTCCCTCAACACGATGAACGAACTCGCGTCATTTTGCAACAAATGCAGGCCGACGAAGCCCAACATGCCCAAATGGCCGAAAATGCAGGAGCCATCGAACTGCCGAGCCTCATCAAAAAATTAATGCATGGCGTTGCCCAAATTATGACAAAAACAAGCTATTATTTATAAAAGACATCATGGTGCTTTGCACCGGGGAATTTGAATGAAAAATTCACCCAGGATATCAAGGCCACACTTATGCTAACGTCGACCGCGTTTATTCTCGTTGTTGTTTTACTAGCCTTTGTCTTCGATTTTATTAACGGCTTTCATGATGCTGCGAACACCATTGCGACCATTGTAACAACGGGCGTACTTACGCCTCGCCAAGCCGTAATTTGGGCCGCTTTTTTTAATTTCATCGGATTTATGGTGTTTAATTTAGCGGTTGCTGCGACCATTGGTGCGGGACTAATTCATCCCGGCGTCATTGATCCAGGGCTTGTCTTTTCCGCCTTGCTTGGCGCTATCTTTTGGAGCCTCACAACCTGGTATCATGGCCTACCCTCCAGTTCTTCGCATGCGTTGGTGGGAGGGTTGGCAGGTGCCGCGATAGCTAAAGCAGGGTTTGTTTCATTAAAATTAAGCGGCTTTATTACCGTACTCACAGGAATTCTTGTTTCGCCTTTTTTAGGTCTTTTAATCAGCTTTGGATTATCATCGCTCTTACAACGGCTGACACATCACTACGATGAAAAAAAACTCTTAAAGCCCCTTAAAATCATGCAACTCACGTCATCGGCTTTATTGGGTCTGACTCATGGTGGTAATGATGCGCAAAAAACCATGGGCGTTATTGCTGGCTTGCTGTTTGCCGCGGGCTGGCTGGGCGACACTTTTTATGTTCCGTTTTGGACCATTATTTCCTGTCAAGCCGTCATTAGTCTGGGAACTTTGGCGGGCGGTTGGCGAATTGTTCACACCATGGGTACAAAAATTACCGAGTTAAATCCCATGCGAGGCTGTGCTGCCGAAGCCGGCGCCGCGAGCATTATTTTTATAGCAACACAGTGCGGGGTTCCCGTATCAACAACCCAAACCGTCACGGGCTCTATTGCAGGTGTTGGCTTAATTCAGGGTTGGAAGGGGATTCATTGGCCTATTTTGCGCCGTATTTTTTGGGCTTGGTTGTTGACAGTTCCTGCTGCAGCCTCCCTTGCTGCCACAATTCATTTTATTTTCTTTTCATAAGAGCCACTCTTCATTCATTAACCATGAGCCATGTTACCCGACATTAACGTATCCACTAAACTGAGGGGTCTTTAGTTTTTTTTTACTTCTTTAAATGACGGCATCTACTCTTTTTTTTCTAAAATAATCCATGATAATATCATTAAACTACAGTGCTCTTTAATTTTTAATATCATCAAGCTTCACAGTATGAATAAGACCAACTTTATTTTCTCAGGGCTATGTTTATTAAGCCTGCAACTGCCCGTTTATAGCAACGAACCTCCTCAAGCAGTTACGCCTAAAACACTCAAATCCAAACCCGTTATAAAAGCACCCTGGCGGCAACGAATGAGCCATCGCTTAAAACAAATTTGGCATGAAGGCCACCATGATCTTTATTTAACCGGCTATGCTTGGCATAACCGCTATCTTTATACCGAAGAAAGACTTGCTATGGGGCAATATAATGAAAACGCTTGGGGTGGTGGTTTAGGCAAAGGTTGGTACGATGAAGACGGTGATTGGCAGTCTTTGTATGCCATCGCTTTTCTTGACTCCCACACCAATGTTGAACCGTGGGCAGGTTATGCCTTTCTTAAAACCAAACATTTTAAAAACGACCTTCATCTCGGGGGCGGTTTTACTTTGGCGCTAACCATGCGCCCTGATATTTTTAACGGTTACCCCTTTCCTGCAGCAACACCCTTGTTAAGTGTAGGCTATAAACGCTTGGCTTTGTTGGCAGCTTATGTTCCTGGTCACGAAAATATCGGTAATGTTTTATTTATGTTTGTGCGATGGTCACTTGATGGTTGAAGACTTAAGAAACCATAATGTCGATACGTTCCTTTCCTTTCCCTGGATTAACCCGCTTAAGCCGAAGCGTGCCTATTTCACCCGTGCGCTTAAGATGTGTTCCGCCACAAGGAACTTGAGAAAATTCCTTAATTTGCCAATAGCGCCACTCTTTACTCTCATCACTAAACGCACTAATAATTTCTTGATTCGAATCAACGATGGCTTGCGCGTCCTGTTGCAACGCAGGAATTAACGATGAAAACGACTCCTGCCATGCGAAATCAAGACGAGCCTTGTCTTCGGCAATGTGCGCACCGACTTTTTTAATCGCCGGAAATCGCTGATACACCAACTCCAACACCACTTCCGCAGCAAAATGCAAGCGCATCAATCGATACCGCCGCACCCAATCAATGCTGATTTTAACAGGATCTCCCACACGCAAGTTATGATGAGGTGCAAGCGTATAAATAATGTCTTGCCCCTCTTTTCTAGCACCCATAACCTTAGCCCCAGCAATCATGCCATGATCACTTTCTTGTCCGCCTGAAAACGCATAAAAAATGGTTTCATTCACAGTAATTTGATTTCCACTCACGGATTGAACAGTGGTTTCGAGCTCGGTGAGGTAAGGATCTTGCCAAAATACTTTGATTGTCATTTAAAGGCCTTGTTTAATCATAAAACATTGGTGTATGCGTTGATCGCGCTTAAAGTCTTGATCAATGGTTTCGGCACTAATGTCTTGCACTTGGTAACGTTCACTCATTAACGGTGATAACTTAAAATGCCTTAAATTTGTCGAAAAATACAAGGTCCCACCGGGCAACAATAAACGCATAGCACTATCGATCAACATCACATGATCCCTTTGCACATCAAGAGTTGTGGGCATTTTTTTTGAGTTGGAAAAACTGGGCGGATCTAAAAAAATCACATCAAACCACGCTCGACACCGTCGTAACCACGCCATGCAATCGTCTTGAATAAATTCATGCTGCCGTACCTCCAGATGATTTAACTTGAAATTATCTTCACCCCACTGCAAATAAGTTTTTGATAAATCCACGTTTGTTGTAATGGCCCCAGCCAACGCCGCATGCACACTTGCCGTCGCCGTATAACAAAAGCAATTTAAAAAACGCGTGCCGGGCGTAAGTTGCGCAAACCGCTGTCGCAACAAGCGATGATCCAGAAACAAACCACTGTCTAAATAGTCATACAGGTTCACTTTAAATTGAGCCGCCCCTTCAACCACAACTAAGCTGTGATTTGTTTTTGCCATTTTTTGATACTGCTGACTGCCTTTTTGGGCCTTGCGTTGTTTCACCACCAAATTGTCCGGTGAAATTCCAAGAATAGCAGGCGTCGTTTGAATCACGTCCAAACTGCGTTGTTCAACCTTATGAGCAGCAATGGTGGCGGGAGCGGCGTATTCTTGCAACACAGCATGATCGTTATAAAGATCAATGGCAAAGGCGTACTCCGGTAAGTCGGCATCATAAACGCGATAACTCGAGATATGCTCTCGTTTTGCCCATTTTTGCAAATGTTGAAAATTCTTTTTCAAACGATTCGCAAACATTTCTGCATGCTGCGACAAGGCCCCTGGCTTGTTGCTCTTAAGCTGATTGCGCTCATTTAACAAAAAACAATACAGTTTGCATTCAATAGCACCATTAAAAAAGGCATATTGTTTCTCAGAACGCAAACCAATAGCCTTCGCCAACAAAGGATTCGCTGTTAATACTGCCGCACGCCAACCTTGAAAATGGTGATGGAGCATCGCGCCCACGGACTGATAAAGCGGAATCAATGGCGTTGCGTCGCCCAATCGCTCACCATAAGGCGGATTACAAATCAATAAACCGGCTGGCGCGGCAGGTCGACTATCATCGCACTCCATGACGTTAAAATTAACCCAAGACGCGACACCCGCGCGCTCCGCGTTGGCCATGGCTTTTTGAATTAAAGAAGCATCAGCATCTGATCCGCTAATCCTTAAGTTCGGAATGGCTTTGACTTGCTGCAAGGCCTGAGCTCTTATCGTTTCCCACAACGCAGGTTGATGATCCACCCAATGACAAAGGGCTTGATCATGACGCAACAAACCCGGCGCCACGTGACTCGCCATCATCGCAGCTTCAATCACAAGTGTCCCTGCGCCACAAAAGGGATCATGCAACGCATAACCCTCAGCAGCTAATCGCGGCCAATCTGCGCGCAATAAGACCGCTGCTGCTAAATTTTCTTTAATGGGCGCTTCACCCGCCTGCAAACGATAACCGCGTTGATGTAAACTGTATCCGGTTAAATCCAAACTCACGGTGACGTTATCATGCTTAAGATAAGCTTGGATCAAAACCTGCGGGTTCGCTTTATCAATTTGCGGGCGCAGATCATGTTGTTTTCTAAAATAATCAACAATACTGTCTTTAATCACCAGCCCACTGTGCATGGTGTTACGTAACTGCGATGACGTTCCATGAAACTCAATGGCCAAAGTTTTATCAACCGTAAACACGGTTTGCCATGCAAACTGTCCGCACAAATCATATAAAGTCTGCTCGTTATAGGCTTGCCCACGGAACAAGACGAGATGAATTCGATTAGCAAGACGCGACCACAAACAAACTTGATAAAGAATGGCCAAGCTCGCCTCGCCAAAAACACCCTGTGGCGTCACTTTTTCAACAATCAAACCAATGGCTTGCAATTCATCAGCAAGAAGGTATTCTAATCCTCTTGGACAGCTTACAAATAATGTATAGTTCATAATTTAGTCTAGCCTCGGAGACCTTAATGCGTTTGCTGCGTTTAACTTTCGTTTTATTACTCAATCTCGCCATGAGTGCAATCGCTTATTCCAGCGTCATGCTCACCGAAATCAATGGGAATAAAATCAATTTTACCAGCTTACAGGGGAAGTGGGTAATGATTAACTATTGGGCAAGCTGGTGTCAACCTTGTCTTGATGAAATTCATGAATTAAATGCATTTTATCGCCACAACCATAAAAAAGTAGCGCTCTATGCCGTAAATTACGACGGTTTATCGGTGCAACAACAACAACGACTCATCGAACAATACCACATTAACTACCCAAGCCTTCGCCATGATCCATCCAAACTCTTAGAACTTGGTGCCTTAGTGGGCGTCCCTGCGACTTATGTCTTTAATCCTCAAGGGCAATGGGTGGATACTCTTTATGGCGGCCAAACAAAAACAAGCCTGAACGAAGCCATTCACCCTCATCGCTCTTAGGGATCTTCCACTTAAGGCGGTTGATTTCAGAAACAATTAAATGATTACAAAACCGCTCTATTATCGGACCTTGTTCTATACTTAAATCAAGAAGCCATTATCAGAAGACAAAGGATCAATAATGAGGATCCCGACCATACTGATCATTGAACACGACACCAATATTCGAAACATGTATCGCTATGCTTTGCTGCGAAAAAAACATCAGATCTTAGAAGCCATGGACAGAATTTCAGCCCTAGAAATTGCCCAAAAGCATCGCTTGGATCTTATTTTACAAGGATTGGTTTTACCGGAAACTGATAACAGTCAATTAAACCATCAATTACAACAAACCACCAAGAACACCAATGTTGTTATTATTGCCCTCTCCAGCTTTTTACATCACGTTGCTCATGAAATTAACAATCCTATCGCGGAAATATTAAGTCATTTAAATGACCTTAAACACGGGCTTGACCAAATCAAAAACAACAAAAATGGGTGGGACAAAGACCTTCAAGCACCTTTAAATAATTTAGAAAAGAGCCTGTTAGAATCTATCCATGGCGCCGAACAAATCCGAAAAATAATTCTTCCCTTTGAACAAGAGAAATCAATTTTAAAACCCACCCCTACACCACAGCAAGGTCATGAGGTGCAAAACGACGTCAAGGACAAGGTTACACTGCACTCTAAAAAATTAACGCGCTCAAAAAAAACTCAGCCACTGGCTCATCATGATGCGCTCACTGAACTGCCGAATCGATATTCCTTTTATGAGGCCTTAGAGCAAAGAATCGTTAAAGCTCATCAAACGAGCGAACAATTTGCCCTTATTACCTTTGATATCAATCAATTTATCCAAATTAACACCCTATTTGGCCACCAAAAAGCCGACCTGTTGTTACAACGCTTGGCCAAACGCTTAAAAAAATTAATGGCCGAGGAGCATGATGTCGGGCGAATGGGAAATGATGAATTTGCGCTGATCATCAAGCTAACGAAGGATTCAACCCCATTGACGTCACTGATCAACCGACTTTTCAAGGTCATCAAAAAACCCACAAGTATTCATGGAGAACGATTTCGATTAACTGCAAGTATTGGTGTTTCTATTTATCCTCTTCACGGCGATAACCCCGATTTGCTGATCCAGCGCGTCAATTTAGCGCTGGAATGTTCCAAAAAATCAGGTGTTGATAACTTTCAAGTCTATCAATCAGAAATGGAGGACAATAATAAAAAACAACCCTTTATCATCGATGACATCTATCAAGCCATAGGGAATAAACAATTTATTGTTCATTATCAGCCGATCTACAACATCGATACCCATAAAATCGAGGGACTAGAAGCACTTATACGCTGGCAGCACCCTCAACAAGGCTTACTTCTGCCAAAGAATTTTTTAAACTTTTGTGAAGAAACCAGGTTGATTATTCCTATTGGGGCAGGTGTGCTACGTGCCGCTTGCCAACAAGTTAAATTATGGCACGACATGGGATTGACTGATCTGACGTTAGCGGTCAATATTTCGGTACATCAAATGAATCATCCGCTATTTCTTGACTTAATCATCGATGTTTTAGACTCGACACAACTTCCTCCCAGTGCCTTGATCTTAGAAATAACAGAAAGTCTTCTGATACAAAACACGGAGAAAATCAGCAACCTCCTGAATACGCTGCGAGTCATCGGACTAAAGCTTTCATTAGATGATTTTGGTACCGGGTATTCTTCTTTAAGCTATTTACGACAATTCCCTTTTAGTTCCCTAAAAATTGATCGATCGTTTATAAAGAGCATGACCTCAACAGCCGCTGCAGAGGCTATTGTCGACACGATTATTTCTCTTGGAAAAATTTTAAATTTAAAAATTATTGCTGAAGGCGTTGAAACAAACGAGCAACTTCATTTACTGCAAAAAAAACAATGTGATTTTCTTCAAGGCTTTCTCTTAAGTAAACCATTAGCCGCGTATGATATTGAACAATTATTGATGAAACAAAACAAATTTTAAG
>JAOAUB010000018.1 GCA_030157805.1 Legionellaceae bacterium | reverse complement strand
TAGGTTAATTAAATTAGGGCCATCCCATAAAAAAAATCCTAACGTTAAAATTTTTTAGCGTACTGTTTTCTCAATAACGTCATGACTAAACATACGTTTCAGTCAAACCAAGCCTAGAAACCTTTTCTAAATCCAACTCTGGTTCTTTGCCATGTTGACTTCTTGCTAAAATGTAATTTGCACGCTTCATAAAACTGCTGTCTGAATTAAAATGATGTTCACGATTGCTTATGTACCCTTTAATGAATTGAACCACATCGTTCATACGCGTATCATGATCTTTACAAGCTGCAATAATTTTTCTCGCCGCATTTAAATGATGTCTGTGAAAAAAAGCCATCGACCCGTTCGTGTAAGTTTTGAATAATTGATGAATTTCTTGTTTGCTAAGCAGGCTATTTGTTGCGTACGCCAAATAACGATGGGTTTGATCGCACTCTAATGCGTTGGATGTAACAATTCGTGTAACCCAATGAACATTATCACGGTTATCAATGATGACAACGGGGCGACCTGAAATATCGTTAAAATGCTGCGTCACTTCCCCATTCACCAAATAGTGTAAACTCACATCAAAAGCTTGAGAAAGAATATTTAAATCACCATGCGTTCCCCAGTAACACCTAACTCCCCTTTGCCGAGCTTTGTTTCGATCTAACATCACTTGACCTAAAGCATGTAGAATCATCGAATCAACTTTGATCAAACGCTGCGATGGTTCTTCATAATGATCACCGTAAGTTTCACGTAAAAAGAGAGATACCAAATAGTCATGAATCCTTTTATCGTGCTTAACTGACGAATATGCTTCAACAGGAAGAACTTTTTGACAATACTCAGAGGCCCCCTTTAATAAGGAACGCACGCCTTCAGAACAAGCCAGAACATTGTAATTTAAATCAAGATCAGAGCCTAAATAATAATGCCAAAACACTTCTGAAAACATGCAAAACACAGGCTGTTGTATGGTTTTTAATCTTATGTCTTGTGCTGTGCTTAATTCAATCAACTGCCTGTGTTGAAAACAAAAAACAACCTTTCTTAATGATTTTTGAAGAATTTGTAATAAATCATCATGTTGAACACGGTAATTAAAAGAAATTATTGCCCCCTTAAACTCGTTCAGTAAAGGATAGCTTGCACACCAACGTTCAAACGTTTTACTTCTTCCAGTAGGATTTTGACGAAACTCCTGTTTAACAACATTAATCAGAGCGATAGCATAAGCATAAAAAGCACAGTCTCCCCCTCCGGGATTATCAACAGAAAAATACATTGTTAATTCACTTAAAAACAATTAAAACAAGAAAGAACATCACGTTACCTTCAATTAATCGTCATCAACTCGTGTTCCACCAACGGTTAATGCATCAATCTTCAACGTAGGCTGACCAACGCCCACAGGCACGGATTGGCCGTCTTTACCACAAACACCAATACCACCATCCAACGCTAAATCATAACCAATCATGCTGATTTTCTTCATAATATCAGGCCCATTGCCAATTAATGTGGCACCTTTCACAGGCCTTGTGACTTGACCGTCTTCAATTAAATAAGCTTCACTGGCCGAAAAAACGAATTGCCCTGATGTAATATCGACTTGCCCACCGCCAAAATTCACCGCATAAAGTCCACGCTTGACCGAGGCAATAATTTCTTTCGGATCGTACTTGCCCGCTAACATATAAGTGTTGGTCATTCTTGGCATGGGAACATGCGCGTAAGATTCACGTCGGCAATTACCGGTAGGCTGCATGCCCATGAGTTTTGCATTTAATTTATCCTGCATGTAGTTAACTAAAATCCCATCCTCAATCAAGGTTGTGCATTGCGATGGCGTGCCTTCATCATCCATGGTCATTGAACCTCGTCGATTCAGCAAAGTCCCATCATCCACCACCGTCACGCCGCGAGACGCAACTTGCTCGCCCATGCGCCCTGAAAAAGCCGATAAGCCTTTACGGTTAAAATCCCCTTCCAAACCATGACCAACCGCCTCGTGCAATAATACCCCAGGCCAACCAGGACCAAGCACAACCGGCATGGTCCCCGCCGGGGCATCTTCCGCATCAAGATTAATTAATGCCTCACGAACAGCTTCTTTTGCATACCCGAGCGCCCGATCTTTTTCTGTGAAATAAGAATACGACACACGACCGCCGCCGCCAGAACGTGCAGCTTGTCTGCGTCCTTGCTTATCTTCAACAATCACACTGACATGAATGCTCACCAAAGGCCTGATATCGGCTCGCATTTCCCCTTGCATGCCAACCATCATCACCACCTCATAACAACCACTTAATGACGCATTCACTTGCACTACCCGCGAATCAAGTCGACGCGCCTCGTGATCAATGGCTTCTAGTAAAGCTATTTTTTCGCCTTTGCTTAACGTGTCAATCGGGTTAAGTGCATCATAACGCACCACGGGTGAAGCCGATGAAACAATAGCCTGCGTCGTTTCTATCGATGAAAACGCAATAGAACGAGCCGCATCAGCAGCTCGTTGTAATGAAGGCAACATCACATCATCACAATACGCATAACCCGTTTTATCGCCACTGACCGCACGAATACCAACGCCCTTATCAATCGAAAAACTGCCGCTTTTGACTTGCGATTCCTCTAAATACCATGACTCATGGTGACTCATTTGAAAATAAAGATCGGCATCATCAATATGGCGACCCATCATCGACTGAATCACTTTTTGAATGGCTGACTCATCCAACGAGGCGGGTTTTAAAAGAAGATCGTTTGCTATCAGCAATGCGTCCTGACTATGTTTCATTCAATGCCCCTATACTCTGTTCTTATAATACATGGTGATCGTTGCACGGAAACTGCGTTCTCAATTCGCGCAAGCGACCTAAATCAATATCGGCGATCACAAGCGCTTCGCCCTGAGAAGCCTGCCCTAAAATCTTACCCCAAGGATCCACAATCATGCTATGACCATGCGTTTGTCGACCATTGTCATGAACACCACCTTGATTTGGCGCTAACACATAAGACAGATTTTCAATAGCTCGTGCCCGTAATAAAACTTCCCAATGAGCTAAACCCGTTGTGGCGGTAAACGCTGAAGGTATGGAAAAAAGTTCAGCGCCTCGCAAAACCATTTGCCGATATAATTCAGGAAAACGCAAATCATAACACACGCTCAACCCTAAAGAACCGACGGGCGTTGGCACCAGCACAATGTCGTTTCCGGGCTCAATGGTTGCCGATTCTTGATGTGCCTCTTGCTCTGAAACACGAGCATCAAATAAATGAATTTTATCATAACGAGCGACACAATGTCCTTCCGAATCAAAAACTAAACTTGCAGCACGCACCTGCGTTTTGGATGTTTTAAGAGGAATTGTCCCTGCGACAATCCACAGTTGATGTTGCTGGGCCAAATTCGCCAAACGTTTCTGAATCGGCCCTTCACCAAACTTCTCAGCCACCTTGAATTTATCGGTTTCCTGTTGCCCCATCAACGCAAAATTTTCAGGTAAAATTGCCAAATCCACCGATTGCTCGTGGGCTTTCAGAAGCCAGTGTTCAACTCGTTTTAAATTATTCGCCACCGAAGCATCCGAAACCAGTTGTATTAATGCAGCTTTTGACATGTAATAAAGACCTCTTGTCAGTTAAATTACATCGAGATAGACTTGAAAGTAGACGCTTTTGACCCTATCTGTGCTAAACTGTAAGTATAAACCACGTGGAGTTTATTTATGAACAACAATCAAATCGGTATTTTACAACGTACATCAGCCCTTGCAACTAACAAAGTACTTCGTAATACGTATTTGTTACTCGGCATGACTTTTTTATTCAGTGCGTTCACCGCATACCTCTCTTTTGCAATGCATGTGCGCCCAATGCACCCTCTGTTCATGATTTTTGGCATGTACGGATTGATGTTTTTAACGAATGCAACAAAAGATAGCGCCTTAGGACTTGCAGCAGTTTTTGCCTTTACTGGCTTTATGGGTTACACCTTAGGCCCTATTCTAAGCTTTTACGTCGCCGCCTTTTCAAACGGACCGCAATTAATCACTACCGCCATGGGCGGAACCGGTATCATCTTTTTTGCCTTATCAGGGTACGCATTAACCACGCGAAAAGACTTTAGCTTCTTAAATGGCTTTTTATTCGTCGCGTCAATGGTCGCACTTTTAGGCATGATTGCCGGGGTATTCTTACAAATTCCCGCCTTACAGCTTCTTATTTCAGCCGCGTTTGTCTTAATTTCTTCAGGTTTAATTCTTTTTCAAACCAGTGAAATTATTCACGGCGGCGAAACAAATTACATTTCAGCCACAGTGACTTTATTTGTGTCGATTTATAACCTCTTCCTTAGTTTGTTGAACTTATTAGGCGCGTTTTCAAACCGCGATTAATGATTAATAACGCTTTGACGATAAAAAAACCCGAGCAAAACTCGGGTTTTTTTTTGCAAAATGATTTATTCCTGCTGCCAACTCGCACGCGCGCTGTAAAGTGCGTGCAAATCAGCGCTGGACTTTTGAAGGCTTTGATCAGATAACGAATAAACACCTCGTTTTTCTTGATAGTACACGCCCAACGGAACGGGGTATTCGGGAAAATGAAGTTGTGCTAAGCGCATTGCTCCTAAAAAATGACGGGTATTATGTAAATAAGCCGTCGATGGATCGTAAGAGCCTTTTTCAAAATAATCTCCATTTAAAAACAAAGACTTATCACGATTTACACCATAAACCAGCGGTTCTCCCTCGTCAAGCATGATGGTTTGTTCCGCGCGATTCATTTTTAAAGAAAACTCATCAAACGCACCATGATTGAAAATATTACAATCCTGGTAAATTTCCACAAACGAACAACCAGGATGTTCATAAGCTTTTTTTAACACACTTCCCAAATGCGCTGGATCTTTATCAACAGCACGCGCCACAAAACTCGCACCAGAAGCAAGTGCTATCATAAGAGGATTAATCGGCTCGTTACTCACACCGTGTGGCGACGTCTTAGTCACCTGACCTTTTTGCGAGGTTGGCGAAAATTGTCCTTTCGTTAAACCATAAATCTGATTATTAATAAGCAGAATATTCACGTTGGCATTTCGTCGTAAACAATGAATGAGATGATTGCCACCAATGCTCAAGGCGTCGCCATCACCGGTAATAACCCAGACGGTCAAATCATCGCGCATGGCTTTTAAACCAGTAGCAATGGCGGTTGCCCGACCGTGAATCGTATGGAATCCGTAAGCATTCATATAATAAGGCAGCCTTCCCGCACAGCCAATGCCTGAAACAAAAACATGTTGTTCCGGTGCCAATCCTAATTCGGGCAACAAACGCTGTAACGCTGTCAAAATGGCATAATCACCACACCCAGGGCACCAGCGAATATCATTGGCGTTTTCAAAATCTTCACGTGTATACGTCTTATCCATCATGCTTTCTCGCTACAGTTATCGACGCTAAAGGCTTGCACTGCCGCCACCAAACCATGGACACTAAACGACTGGCCATTACACTGACTAATTGACTCCGCGTTCACTAAATATTGTGCACGTAATAACTGACAAAGTTGTCCTGTATTAAGCTCTGCGACCATAATTTTTTTAAATCTAGCTAACACAACGGGTAAATCATGGGGCAGCGGATTCAAATGTCGTAAATGAACTAAGGCAACAGAAACTCCCTCCGCCAGACAAACAGCTACCGCTGCCCTCAGTGTGCCATAAGTACTCCCCCAACCGACCAAGACAAGATCCGCCAAAGGATCGCCCTCGACGTTTAATACCGAAAAATCATAGGCAATATCAGCAATTTTCTTTGCGCGTAAATTGACCATCGCTTGATGATTTGCAGCGTCATAACTCACGCGCCCTTCATCCCCCTGCTTCTCAAGACCACCTAACTGATGAATAAACCCAGGTGATCCAGGCCTATTCCAACTGCGCGCTAAATGATCATCGCGTTGAAAGGGCTTGGTAAACCGATTGTACTGAATATCAGGAATGGCAATGCCATCAGGCGAAGGAATTTTCCAAGGCTCCGCGGCATTAACCAAATACGCATCCAACAACACCACCACCGGCGTCATGTACCGTACGGCAATACAAAATGCTTCAATGACCGTATCAAAACAATCCGTGGGAGAATTTGCTGCAAGCACCGGCAACGGTGCTTCACCATGACGACCATACAACGCTTGACGTAAATCACTTTGCCCCGTTTTTGTGGGCAATCCCGTTGATGCCCCAGCCCGCTGCACATCGATAACCACTAAAGGAAGTTCTGCCATCACGGCCAAACCCAAACTTTCACTTTTTAAATCAAAACCAGGGCCTGAGGTGCACGTGACCGCTAACGCTCCGCCAAACGAGGCCCCCAAACAAACACCAATAGCGGCAATTTCATCTTCAGCCTGAAATAAACGAAGCCCATAATCGGCAAGCCGTGAACACTCATGTAAAATTCCCGAAGCGGGTGTAATAGGGTATCCCGCCACCAATAACGGTTTTTGAGTACGCACGGCAAGAGTTGCTAACGCCATACTGACGGCCTCAATGCCTGTAATCTGGCGATAACTTCCTTCTGGCCGATTAATTTGGCCTAAAACATAATCTTGGCGGGTTAGTTCCAGCGTCATTGCGTAATTGTAACCAGCCAACAAAGCTAATTCATTAGCCTTCCCAAGCACGGGATTGGTTTTAAATTTTTTAAGAATAAACTCGAGGCAATTTTCAGTGGACAAATCAAACAACCACAACACTAAACCCAACACATAAAAGTTTTTGGTTTTTTTTGCTTGCGGCTTGGTGATATCAAGTTCTGCAACTGCTGCCATCGTTTGCGTCAGGAGGGGAACGTCAATAATTTGATATTGAGAAGCCACCTGATCAAGGAAATCAGCGCTAAGCCCTGCTCGTTGCCAATCTTTTTCGGTAAAACTGTCTTGATTAAGAATGAGAAGACCGCCTTCGTTGAGAAATTCTAACGAATGTTTTAATGCGGCAGGATTTAAAGCAACCAAAACATCTAAAGTTTCACCGGCGGTAAAAATAGCGTGCTCTGCCATAGCCACTTGAAATCCAGACACCCCCGCAATGGTTCCGGAAGGTGCACGAATTTCGGCAGGGAACTCTGGCAACGTACGAACGTCACGACCTGACAAAGCGGCAGTAATTGTCAGTTGTTCCCCTAAAAGCTGTACGCCGTCACCCGAATCGCCCGTGAAACGAATGACGATCGTATCATGTTTTGCAGTGGTCTTGTGCTTGCCCATGGTTTCTTGCTTCCTGCATTAGTTCGCGCATGTGTTGCACGGCTTTTTTTAAACCACAAAAAAGAGCGCGCGCAATAATGGCGTGGCCAATATTTAATTCATGAAATTCTTTAATTGCCGCAATAGCTTGCACATTATGATAATGCAAACCATGCCCCGCATTAACAATTAAACCACAACTTGCTGCATAACGCGCTGCGTCTTGAATTCGTTGCAGTTCCAAGAGTTGTCCCGCTTTTGTTTCAGCGTCGGCGTAAGCTCCCGTATGAATTTCAATCACTGGGGCCCCTGCGGCTACCGTAGCATCAATTTGTTTAAAATCAGCATCTATAAACAACGATACCTCACTGCTGATATTTTTTAAACGTTTAACTGCTCGCTCTATGCTGTCAAAATTCCCCACCACATCTAAACCGCCTTCGGTGGTTAATTCTTCGCGTTTTTCAGGCACCAAACAAACATGCTCAGGCTTCAGATTTTCAGCAAATTCAAGCATCGCACTCGTCACCGCCATTTCAAAATTCATTCGTGTTTGCAAGACTTCTTTAATTAAACGCACATCGCGAACTTGAATATGACGTAAATCTTCCCGCAAATGCAAGGTAATACCGTCCGCACCCGCTTCTTCAGCCTCAATAGCCGCTTGCACTGGATCAGGATAACGCGTCCCTCTTGCTTGCCGAACGGTGGCAACATGATCAATGTTCACACCCAACAATAATTCTTTCGTCCTCATCGTCAACACCTTAAAATCACACTTAATCATTACTTCATCGTGTCAGTATATCGCGCTCATTGAGACAAACCAACCCTCACTGCCTTTGGGATGACGTGCGAAGTTAACGTCACACAATATTGTCAACGTGAATTAATAAGTTGTACTATGAGCTATCAATAATCCTCTAAACCTGTGAGCGATATGAAAATTTTTTATCTTAAAGGTCTGAACGTTTCATAATTTGATAAGTACGCTCAATTAATCAAGGAACTCAGCTCAGATACTTTAAAACCAGGCGCCAATTTAAAACGCTTGACGAACGATCTCAATATGGACTTGTACAGTGTCAGACTTAATAAGCAAGACCGGCTCATTTTTACCCGAATCAAAGATGGCGCGAATAAGGGCAGTATCGTCCTTTGTGGCGTTGCTGATGAACATGATTACGACCACACACTGCGCAAATTAAAAGTAATAATACATACTTCATCTAAGCTGTAGTAACTCAAACTTCGCGCTGAAGATTGCCGGGGATCGTTTCGTAATTTACTTTCTGATGCAAATTTAGTACTATTCAACATGTTTTAAAAATAAACTAAAGGCCAGCTTGAACATGACGACTTATTGTGGATACATTGCGTTAATTGGCCGACCTAACGTTGGCAAGTCCACGTTGTTAAATCAAATATTGCACCTTAAACTAAGTATTACATCACGTAAACCACAAACAACACGACACAGTATTTTAGGAATTCAAACAGAAGGTGATTATCAATACGTGTACGTTGATACGCCAGGTATTCATCAAAAAAATACAAAAGCTCTTAATCGAGTCATGAATAAAACAGCGAGCAGCACATTACACGACGTGGATGTCGTTGTTTTCATGGTCGACGGCACCAAATGGACAGAACACGATGAGTATGTCTTAAACTTAATTAAGAGCACCCCAACACCAACCATTCTTGCCATTAATAAAGTAGACAAAATAGTTGACAAAGCTTCCTTACTCCCCTTTATCGATGAAATGAATGCGCGCCATACTTTTGCCGCGATTGTCCCGCTCTCTGCAAAAACGGGCTCGCAAGTTGACGCGTTACAACAAGCCTTAAAACCATTCATGCCTGAATGTCCTCATCTTTTTGGCAACGATCAATTCACCGATCGCCCGATTCGTTTTCTTTGCGCTGAGCTCTTACGTGAAAAAATTTTTCGCTTGTGCGGCGAAGAGCTTCCTTATTCAACTAACGTAGAAATTGAATCATTTAAAGAAGAAAGCAATTTAATTCGTATTCATGCCTTAATTTTGGTGGAAAAAGAAAGCCACAAACGCATGCTCATTGGCGAAAAAGGTCATAAATTAAAGGAAATGGCATCTACCGCACGCAAAGACATGGAAACCTTGCTAGGTAAAAAAGTTTTTCTGCAATGTTGGTGTAAAGTAAAGTCAGGATGGGCTGATGACGAACAGATGCTGAAGCAATTAGGTTATGATTACTGAGCCTCTCAATGCCTGGTTAATTCATAAAACACCAACCGGTGACACAAGCCTACGGCTGCGATTTTTTACACGTGAACAAGGCATGCTTGATTGCCACTATCGTGGCGGAAGAACTGCTAAAAAAAATAGCGCGCTACAAGCCTTTACGCCATTATGGTTACTTCTTAACGAACGACACTCCTGGTTTTATGTTAAAAACTTAGAAAGTTCCGATCTACCTTTAGAATTAACAGGACCTTCTCTGTTTGCAGCACTGTACGTCAATGAATTAATTTTCCACACCCTGATAGGTCAAGAACACGATGAGCCCTTGTTTAGGGCTTATGAAAACACCTTATATGATTTAAAAAAAACCCAGCAACAATCGGCTATCGAAATGGTCTTGCGTCGTTTTGAAAAAAAATTATTACATGCCTGTGGTTACTCCCTCGCCTTAACGATGGAATCCAATGCAACGGCCCCTATCAACGCCAACACATTTTATCAATTTACCGCTGGTCACGGATTTAAAAAATCAATGGAGGGCATCCCTGGACATCACCTTCTTGCCATCGCAGAAGATAACCTCCAAGATCCGCAAGTACTAAAAAACGCAAAAGTCATTATGCGACGAGCCATTGACCATTTATTGGGAGGGCGGCCACTTAAATCACGATCACTTTATGTCGATAAAACGAAGATTGCCTATGATAAATAAAGGGTTTACTTTGATTGAGCTGATGATGACAATGGCTATTATTGGCATTTTGGTCAGCATCGCTTATCCAAACTACCTGGATTTTATCACACGCGCACGCCGGCATGATGGCCAGACCGCATTGCTGGAATTAGCCAATCAAATGGAACAATACTATACCATGAACAACACGTATCAAACCGCCACGATCGCATCAGGAAACCCTTCTGATATTCGCAGCAGTAATACATCACCCGAAGGCTGGTACACTTTAACCATCACGGAACAAACCGCCAACAATTATACCTTGCAAGCACGTGCTATTAATGCCCAAGCGAAAAATGATCCCTCTTGCTCTTACTTAACGTTCAATAGCTTAGGTATCAAAGGCTCTGCCAAGGAGCGTGAACCGTGTTGGTAAGCCATTAAACTTAATGGCTCTAACGATGGTGATCGAATAGTCAAGGCCTTCAGTGTGACCAATAAAACCAATATGGTCGTTGTGTGAACAGTTTTATTGGGTTATACTGTACGTAGTTACACTTTTTAGGGAATGACAAACCATGCTAGACGATCTCAATAATCCTCGCCAAGAAACTACGTTCATGGCAAAAAACAATACGCCAACAGCTGCTTTAACAACGCAACAAGGCCAACTTTATTCCTTAACTGATAAAAAATTAGAGCAATGGTTTGCTTCTCTTGAAAAATCCAATACTAATCCGACTCTAAACAACGAACTACCAGAAGATGATGAAGGCTTAGCAACTCAGTTTCTTAGCCGTTTTGGTATGAAAAACTCTCTCGATGTCATCGCTTTCCTAAATTCAGCTGAAGGCACTGACCTAACCGCCATGGTCCACGACGAACTCGCTGAAATTGCGGCAATGGAAGACTATGAAGAATTTCTTGCAGCAGAAGAAACAAAACGAGAACATCGAATGCTTGGGTTCCTTTTGTTAGCCTTAATGTATGAGCAAGGGGCAGAAGGTCATTCCTTCAATGAAATCATTGCCGCTCAAAATGCACAAGCACTGAAACGCGCACATGCCTCAGTAACGTCAAGACCAACTGATGAAACCAGCCTAGCGCATGATATTTTAACTAAACAATATGATGCGTTTGATTCAGCCGTAACCGCAGTTGATGAAAAACTTAAAGTAAAAAACACCGAATTAGAAGCTGTGGACAAAACCCTTGCAGACCTTGACCAGCAAAGCAAAGAACTTAATGCAGAGCATGAACTGTTTGATGACCATCTCAGTCAATTCAATGAGTTCGCAGACAAAACAGCCCAACACCCTCATCAACCTGAAACCATTGAACAACAAATAACATTGCTGCATAAAAAAATGGACACGCAACTTGAAGAAATTCAAAGCTTAATTGAGGCCGGAAAGAACGATGACGTAAGACAACAATTAAAAGAACGCCAGGGTCTTCATCTTCAAATGGCGGGCCTCAACGATTTGCACGACGTATCCAAAGGACAAAAATATTTTTGTGATAGAGAGGGCAAACAGGTCACATCCCCCAAAGACGCACATCTTGTTCTCAATACGGGCAAAAAAATTGTCAAAGATCCCGCGGATGACCGTTATCACGTTCTTGCTGCTCACGAAGATTTACAATCCATTAAAAGTTCGGCCAATGCACAAGAAAGACTGAACACATCGCATAAGCATTATCAACAAGCACTGACCAACAACGCGAGCGTCCACACGCAAGTTGCTCATAATAAAAAACTTAAAGAAGAACATCACTTACAACGCCATAGCGCAGCATTAGCCCAAAAAGCTACGCTTCAAGGTGATATTTCCCTGTTATCCACACAAAAAACAAAATTAAAAACGGCTCAAGCTGAAGTAGAACGAAAACTAACTCGGTCGAGGCCAACTAGCTTATCAGCGCCCAATGAAACTATTGCACCGAACAGCAGCGCACCAACACTAAAACCAACTCTCGAACCACAAGCTCAACCCACAAGAAAATCACCTCAAAAATCTCACAAGGAGTTGATAAACGCTTTAAACAATTTAAAAAAAGACCGCACCCCCGAAGCCATCATTCGATTTCGAGATCTTATCAAACCTTACGCGAATCACCCGCAATTTAAATCTGTCTCAGACAAAATTGAGGAAATAAAGAACATGCCTCGTTGGGCGCCTATTCCTCAAATCACCATGCAAAGTTTATTACAAAACATGGAACGTTTCGGAGTTAACGCAGAAAAGCCCGAGATTATGCCGCTGGATTCAGCAACACTTGCAAAAACAGCGGATGAAACGCCCGAGGAATATACGCCTAGCGCAACACCGTTGTCGACAAAACCGAGCCCCTTTCATTAACTTTGCACTTCCTGATGGAGCACAAAAGCCTTGTTGCGACTTAAAAAGTAGTAACAGGCTCATTCTATTAATAAAAATAACTTAATGGCTGATGATATGATGAACATAACGAACCAACTAACAGACGAACTGCTAAAAAACTTAACAGAACATGCTGCCCACCATCACGAAGGGAAAGTCGCTGATTATATTCCGGAGCTCGCCAAAGCGAATCAAGACTTAACGGCAATTGCTGTTCAAGAAATCGGCAAAAAAACAAGAATTCACAGCAACCAAGATCTTTCTCCGGTCACGTTACAAAGCGTGGCAAAACTAGTTCCTTTAATTGGCCTTTTGGAGGAAGTTGGCGTTGAAAAATTACTGACGTGGGTCAATGTCGAACCATCTGGCGATGAATTTGCCTCGATTACTCGGCTTGCGCAATTTGGGCCCCTACCCTCAAACCCGATGTTAAATGCTGGAGCAATTACGTTATGCTCACATATCCCAGGAAATAGTGAGCAACAATTAGCGTGGCTTCAATCATGGATGACAACGTTATTTAACACAAAGTTAAACATCAACCCCCTTGTGTTAGCGTCTGAAAAACGCACCGGGGATCACAATCGATCATTGGCCTACCTGCTTAAAAATTGCCACACCCTTGGTACTGATGTTAACGAAACGTTAGATCTTTATTTTTCATTGTGTTCCTACGAAGCCACCCTTGATCAAATGGTCTATCTTCCTACATTACTGGCGAATGCTGGCCGAGATCCCTTTAGTCATGAACAAATTATTTCAGAAGAAACTTGTCAAATTACCATATCCATTATGGCGACGTGTGGCTTATATGACGAAACAGGCAATTATATGGTCACCACAGGAATGCCTGCTAAAAGCGGCGTCTCTGGTTATATCATTGCTTTAGCTCCAGGGCATGCAGGAGTTGCTGTATTAAGCTCTCTCGTCAACCCTAAAGGCAACAGTATTCGCGGTAAAATAATGCTTGAGGGACTTTCTAAAGCCATGCATTGGCATTTTGCAACAAACCATCTTGTATCGTAAACACTTTCCAATAACTGCCTCTTAAGGTCCCGCGGCTTGCTGGCGGGACCTCAGAGTCGCAAACAGCGTTCAAAGGTCAGTGACTAAACGTTATATTGAACAAACTCTGTCAGACGATGCCTCGACAGAAAGGGATAAAGCAACTTTCTTTCTGTAATTTCAGTTTTGCTTCGTCATCCATCCCCCCATTCGCAAAAATTGATTTAACGCAACAAATTTAGGAATACCAGGTGAAACGCAGGAGCTTGCGACGAGTAGATCTTGTATTCTTAATTTGTGTAGTTAACATCATTGGTAAACAATAAACAACCAAATCACCGACATTGTTTATTTCCTTTATAATCTGCATCATTGGCATAAAATATAATTTAATCGTGATCAGAAATTCATAGGGGTTCTAGCCCAGAACCGGCGAAATTTAAGGATTATTATTGATCACTTAATCATTGGCCTTAGCATCCCAAAAAATAATATGTTCATGCTTAATTATACTATTTAAATATTCCAAAGCTGGTTCAATTATATTTTTACTGTCAAAAAATTCTATGACCAGCGGTAAATCAAGGGATAGATCAATCAATGAGGCTGTATGGTCTCCTGTTTCCCCGAAACCACTAATAGCACGAAATACACTAACGCCGCGAATTTTTGCCTCATTTTTTAAATAATGAACAATTTTGTTAAGTAAATGTGATGACTCCGTTATGTAAACCCTAACCATCACGATATCGATAGTTTTCATAGTTGTCTTCCTCCAAGTACACCGATCCAAGTCAGCGCAATGCATAAAGTTACGCTAAGAAATATATTTAAAGTCGCATCAAACCATGCACCGCTTTCGAAAAGATTAAACGTTTCTATCGAAAAAGAAGAGAATGTTGTATATCCGCCCAGAAATCCAATTAATAACAGCGAGCGTAATTGCGGTCCAATACCATCAAGTCTTTCCAAGAAAAGAGTAAACAGCAATCCCATTAAAAAAGAGCCGCTTGCATTAACAACTAACGTGCCATAAGGAAACTGCCGGCCTAAAAAAAAATAAACCCCATTGGATACCCAGAAACGGAATACTCCACCAAAGCCTGCACCAAAAAAGACAAGTAACGTATTAATCATGTTATCTCCCTGTATTTAGGTGGTGTAACCTTTCTTCTGTAAAATTAAATTGGCTTAATTAGGTAGGTGGCCA